>CAJXUC010000005.1 GCA_913061315.1 uncultured Gammaproteobacteria bacterium
ACGAGATAGCGTAGCGTCTCGTGGGCTCGGAGATGTGTATAAGAGACAGGCTGAAGAGTGAGTAGTGGATTGGCGCTTTCATCGAGCTGCTCTACCTGATGCTGAGCAAAATAACCCACTTTCAAGTCTTTTGATCGATCCATTTTTCCACTTTGCGTTTGTAACTCGCCCGCTAATAGTTTAATAAAGGTAGACTTACCCGCACCATTCAAACCCAGCAAGCCTATGCGCTCGCCAGGTATTAATGAGAGATTGATATTTTTCAGGATGGTTGCGTCGCCATAACCAATATTCACCCGGTCAAGGCGCAATAGCGATGTCGGCATAGCACGAGGCAGCTTAAAGTTAAAATGGAAAGGTGAGTCGACATGAGCCGCACCAATAAGCTGCATACGTTCAAGCGCTTTGACTCGACTCTGCGCTTGTTTCGCTTTGGTTGCCTTGGCTTTAAAGCGTCGAATAAAGTCTTCCATATGTGCAATTGCCGCCTGTTGTTTGACATAACCAGACTGCTGTTGGGCAAGTTTTTCGGCACGGCTTATTTCAAATGCGGAATAATTACCTCGATATACTTCAATACCCAATTGCTCAACATGCGCAATAAAACCAACCACCGAGTCAAGAAAATCACGGTCATGTGAAATCAGTAATAAGGTTCCTCGATATTGCTTTAACCATTGCTCTAGCCAGATAACTGCATCTAGGTCGAGGTGATTGGTGGGTTCATCTAATAACAGTAAATCGGAGCGACACATGAGTGCTCGTGCAAGGTTGAGGCGCATAATCCAACCGCCTGAAAAGTGCCTTAACGGGTTTTCAATATCTGCATCGTTGAACCCCAGTCCTGATAACAACCGAGCCGCTCGGCTATAAGCCTGATAACCATCTATTTCTTCTAGTCTGATATGACAAAGCCCTATGCTATTCGCATCTTCGCTGGCTTCGGCCTTCTCTAGTCTGTCTTGCACCTGACGTAATTCGGCATCACCATCAATAACGAACTCGACTGCTGCCTGATCGGTTAAATGCGTTTCTTGCGCAACTTGTGCAATTTCCCAGTCACTGGGGATTGAAAAATCACCTTGATCAGAACTTAGGTTTTTGAGAACAAGTGCAAATAATGAGGATTTACCTGTACCGTTAGCACCGGTTAATCCCAATTTCTGTCCTGGGTGAACCGTGAAGGAGACGTTTTCAAATAATAAGTTGGGACCTCGGCGTATTGCTAGGTCTGTAAATTTCAGCATAAGTGTCGCAGTTTTTTAGTTGGGATCATTTTAGCCCATACGGTTTATTAATATAAATCTTAGTTAGGTCAAATCTTAGTTAAATTAATTTTCGGTTATTTTATAGTTGACTAACGGTCATTTGCGTTAAGATAGTATTTAAGACAATAGGAAGTTTACCGCATGCAACTAGAAAAATACTACAGTCTGGACAACTCAAAATTATCATTTACTCAACAACAAGCGAGTGAATTTGCTAAATCAGTCGCGGGGGACTTTAATGCATTGCACGATGTCGGCTCGAAAAGATTCTGCGTTCCGGGAGATTTATTATTTTCCGTCATTATCAAGCACTATGGCTTAAGACAAGTCATGGGGTTTTCATTCTCTGGCATGGTGAACGACGATGTAACGCTTATCCTACCTAAAGTCAATGCACGTGAAATTTCGATCTATGATCAAAATGATAAAAAATATCTCGACATCTCGACCAATGGAGACATTACTCAGGACCAGAGTTTGATTGACACCTTAATTAAAGACTATGTCGAGTTCTCCGGCCATACCTTTCCACATGTATTAGTTCCATTATTGAAGGACCATAATGTAATGATCAATACCGAACGCCCATTGGTTATTTATGATCACATGCGAATTTCACTCGACACGCTAAACATTGATTCACTCGACCTTTCTTATACAAAGCCACAATTTCGTTTATATGGAAAGCGTGGTGATGTGGCTCTCAATTTTGACTTTCACTGTAATGGCGAGTATGTCGGGAAGGGCCAAAAGAAAATGGTGTTAAGCGGACTGCGAGAATATGATCAAGATAAAATTGATAAGCTAGTCGCTGATTTTAACGAGAAAAAAAATAATTATGTCAGTACATGATCGGCCAAAATCTCGAAACTTATAACTTTAAAGCGAAGCTATTAAGATATTCCAATATTCTTTAACTGCTGAGGGTCACTGATTTCTTCACCGGTACTAAGGATCCAATCTTTAACCAAACTAATAATTTCAGCCGGTTCCTTACCTTCAGGGTCAATGGGCTTGCCAATGACGACACGTATGGTGCCCGGCCATTTTATCCAGCTATGGCGGGGCCAATATTCCCCAGCATTATGAGCAATGGGTAATACGGCGTATCCAGTGCGTTGAGATATGATGGCGCCACCAACCTTGAAAGGTTTTTGTTGTTTTGGCATGACTCGTGTGCCTTCTGGAAATAACATCAAAATACGCCCTTCGTCCATACGCCTTTTACTTTGTTCAATCAGTTGATTAATAGCCTTGCGCCCTGTCCCACGATTGAGTGCAATGGCATTCACTGCGATTAAACCCCAACCAAAAAGTGGAATCCAAGTTAATTCACGTTTAACTACCCAGATCATAGGGTCAAAGAATTTTTGTAATGCAATCGTTTCCCAAGTCGAGCTATGTTTGCTCATGACTATAAATCCATTTTTAGGAATATTCTCACGGCCTTCAACAACATATTTCAAGCCACAAATAGCCTGTAGCAATCCAAGGCTTATATTTATCCATAACCTGACAACTGCAATACGAACACTAAAAGGCATAATCATTAGCAGGCATAAAAATAGCGCTGCGGTTAATGTCACTAATAAAAAAGGCGGCCAAAATAGAGTTGATCGAATCACTAACCAAAGTTTATACAGTGGACTGGGCATTAGATTGGCCTGCTGTTAAGTGTTTCACGTACAAAATGTGCCAAATCATCATAGATCGGTACATTGGCTACTTCAGGATAACTTTGGATAACTCGCTCACCCTTACCAGTCCTCAACAATATCGGTTTTGCTTGCGCCATTTCAGCTGCTTTAATATCAGATATATTATCACCAACAAACGGTGTTTGGGTTAAATCGATATCGAAGTCATGGGCAATTTTAATGAGCAACCCTGCATTAGGTTTTCGGCAAACACAATTTGCCTGTGGGCTATGTGGGCAGTAATAAATACCGTCGATACCAGAACCCAATATGGCCAGTAGTTTAGTCATCTTAGTATGAATATCTTGTAGTGTTTGTTCGCTAAATAGGCCTCGTGCAATTCCAGACTGATTTGTTGCGATGGTCACCAGATAACCAGCTTTTTTGAGCTGGTTAATGGCTTCCAAGCTGCCAAGTATAGGCCGCCACTCTTCTGGCGATTTGATATAACCGTCTGAGTCATGATTAATGACACCGTCCCTATCAAGAATTATCATTGCTCTCATAGTGACGACCTCTCTAGGAGAGTCAGCGCTGCTTTTGGTCCGATGATAGCGCCTGCTTTCATTGCTACCCGTTATGTTAAATTATTGTGGTTGATAATTACGATTGAATCTTAGAAAAATCAGCAACTTGCCTAAAGCAACTTAATAGTCTACTGAGTAAGGCCAGTCGATTCGCCTTGACCGCGGGGTCTTCAACCATCACCATAACCTCGTCAAAAAATTGATCAACCACCGGTCGAAGTGATGCCAGTTCATTTAATCCCTGTAGATATTCTCCTTCAACAAACAAGCTATCAACCTTGCCCTGCAAACCGACTAATTGTTGAAATAATTGTTTCTCTGCCGTGGCTTCAAACAGTCTTTCATTGATCGTTACACTGCTCTTTGTTAACCCTTTATCGACGCCCTGTTTTTTAAGGATATTAGCAATCCGTTTGTTGGCAGCAGCCAATGCAAGCGCAGCGTCATTTTTCTGAAATTGATTAACTGCCTGAACTCGTTGATCACAATCATTTAGTATCTCTGGCTTGGTACTAATAACAGCATCGACAATATCAAAACCAATACCCTGCTCCTGATAATAAGCACGAAGCCGATCAAAGATATAGTCACTTACATCATCAGCGACAGAGCCTGCTTCAAATTTATCTGACAGTGCCTCGAAAGCTTTATTAATAAGCGGCATCAAGTTTAGCGGCAAGTCTTTTTCGATCAGAATCCGGACCACACTTAACGCGGCTCGGCGCAGCGCAAAGGGGTCTTTGACGCCGCTGGGCTTTTGTCCAATGCCAAAAATACCGACCAAGCTATCGAGCCTGTCGGCCAATGCAACACATTGTGCCACATCGTTACTGGGTAGTTGATCGCCCGAAAATTTAGGCCAGTAATGCTGTTCAACTGCGTCACTGACAGCCTTAGGCTCGTGGTCAAACTCGGCATAATAACGACCCATTAAACCCTGCAATTTGGGAAACTCCCCCACCATTTCGGTCATTAAGTCACACTTACACAACTGAGCCGCCCTTTCTACCTGAACTTCATCGGCTCCCATTTGCTTTGCAATCGATACTGCCAGCTTGGCGATTCGACGGCTTTTGTCACCAACACTGCCGAGTTTGTTCTGAAATACGACTTTATCGAGCAACTCACTACGCTGCGATAGGGGCTGTTTTTGATCCTGCTCAAAAAAGAATCGGGCATCAGCAAAACGCGGTCGGATGACTCGCTCATTACCTTTGGCAACCATCTCAGGTTGCTTGCTATCAATGTTTGAAATAGTAATAAAGTTGGGCAATAACGCGCCTTGCTGATCAAACAACGCAAAGTATTTTTGATTGTCCTGCATCGTCATCACTAACGCTTCGACCGGAATCGACAGAAATTCAGCGTCAAATGTGCCACACACGGCAACAGGAAACTCAACCAACCCAGTCACTTCGTTTAACAACGCTTCTTCTATGTGTGCGACGCCACCTAAGTTAGCGGCGCTTTGCTCGATCTGTTCTCGGATGCTTCTTTTACGCTCATCGAAACTGGCAACAACTTTGCCTTCATTCGCCAGGCAAGCAACATAATCGCTGGCATTCGAGAAAGTCATCGGGCCTGGCGCATGAAACCGATGCCCCTGACTTTGATTGCCCGAGCGCACGCCCAATACTTCTCCTTCGACCACGCTTGAACCAATCATCATGACCAGCCACTTCACTGGACGAACGAACTCAAACGCTTGATCACCCCAGCGCATTTTCTTTGCTATCGGTAGTTTATGGATGGCGGTTGCGACCACTTCTGGCAGTATTTGCGCCAAACTCGATCCGATTTCAGTCTTTTCAAAATACAACCAGGCGCCTTTGTCGGTCTCACGTTGTTGTAAATCAGTCACTTCGACACCACAGCCACGGGCAAAGCCCTGTGCCGCTTTCGACGGATTACCTTCTTTATCGAAGGCGGCCTGTAAAGCTGGGCCACGCTTTTCGACCACTTGATCAGCCTGCTGGGTCTGCATGTTGCGCATTAATATGCCAAGACGTCTGGGAGTCGCGTAAACTTCTATTGAAGCCGCTGGCAATCCAACGTCATTGAGCGCCTGGCTCACCAGTTTGGCGAAATCTTCAGACAATGACTTAAGGTTTTTAGGGGGTAACTCTTCCGTGCCTAATTCGATCAGGCAATCGTTGGTTATAGCGCTTTTATTGGTCAGTGCATTATTCACTGTCAACCTCCATTGCCGTTGCATCTGAAGTTGCTTTGGGCAACAACGAATTCTTCATTAGAGGAAAGGCCAGTGCCTCGCGCGACTCGTAATAACATTGCGCAACCCCTCTTGATAGCGTTCGCACCCGCAAGATAAAACGCTGGCGTTCGGTCACCGAAATAGCGTGACGCGCATCGAGCAAATTGAAGGCATGGGATGCTTTCATGACCTGTTCATAACCCGGTAGGGCTAACTTCTTTTCGATCAGTTTTTGACATTCAGTTTCACAGACGTCGAACCAATGGAATAACGCGTCTGTATCGGCGAGTTCAAAGTTGTAGGTTGATTGCTCTACTTCGTTTTGATGATAAATATCACCATAGGTAATTTCACCCTGCTCACTGCGTGACCAAACAAGATCATAAATGCTGTCAACACCTTGCATGTACATCGCAAGCCGTTCAATACCGTAGGTAATTTCGCCTGAAACAGGCCGGCATTCAAGACCACCCACTTGTTGGAAATAAGTAAACTGCGAGACTTCCATGCCATTTAGCCAAATTTCCCAACCCAGACCCCAGGCACCTAGGGTGGGTGACTCCCAGTTATCTTCAACAAAACGGACATCGTGAACCAGCGTATCAAAACCGAGTCGCTCCAAAGAGCCTAGATACAGTTCTTGAAAATTATCCGGTGACGGTTTTAGCAATACTTGGAACTGAAAGTAATGCTGAAGTCGGTTGGGGTTTTCGCCATAACGTCCGTCAGTGGGTCGGCGACTGGGTTGAACATAGGCAGCTCGCCATGGTTCGGGCCCGATGGCACGCAGAAATGTTGCTGGATGAAAAGTACCCGCACCGACTTCCATGTCCAGTGGCTGCATGACAACACAACCCTGCTCGGCCCAATAGCTTTGTAGGGTTTGAATTAACCCCTGAAATGTACCTAAGTCAGTGACAACTGTGTTGGGTGTTAAAGTATCATTCATGGACTAGATTACTCGAGCGTTGGATATTCATAAACTTGGGAACTGCACAAAATTTGATTGTGATTATAACTAACTGCAACCTAATCCTCATGCATTTTCATTACAATTGGACAAACTTGTTTGCACATCGAGGCTTAATGGGTGATGTAGCCCAATACATCACCCATTTATTTATTGTTATAGTATGATTCCCGCTATCCTAATGCATGCAGCCTAGGCTACATATTATGGCTTTTTTGACTTAAAAGGCGATTCTAAGTGCAGGCAGCGGTAGTTGTTTTCAATACGCAACTAAGTAATCATTCACTTATTGATTATATTGATTCAAAATTTATGGCCTATCACCTAAAGCAATGGATACATTGTTTAAAACACTGCGCGATGATGGCTTTACTCGCATCAAGCCCAGAAAAACTTCCCAATAATGTCTATTGCATTTTATTGAGCCTGACCAGTTATCTGCTAGTTGGTCTAATGTTAGTTGATGAGCAGCGTAGCTACCTGATTATTGTTGGCCACATCGCACTTGAATTAATTCTACTTACGCTAATTACCTATGTCACTTTGCGGATTAGGAAGACATTGCCTCGAATGCTTCAAACTATGTCAGCACTGATCGGAACCAACCTGATCATGACATCGGTGAGCTTGCCATTGTACTCGTTAGTGATAGACCATAACGTTTCAGCCCAGTCGGTCTCTCAGCTTGAAATCAACCTGTCCATGGCGCTCATTTTTTGGAACTTGGCCGTATTGTCATTAATTTTTAAACGCGCTTTTGGGCTGGGGACTTTGATTTCAGCTATGGTTAGTTTTAACTATTTTGTGTTGTATCAATTGATCATTCTTTGGCTTTATTAAGGCGTTTCAACCTCAACGGTAATTTATATTTTGAAAATTTACATATTGGGTATTTGCGGCACCTTCATGGCAGGAGTCGCTCTTTTGGCCAGAGAAAAAGGGTTTGAAGTTGAAGGATCAGATGCTGCGGTCTATCCACCCATGAGTACTCAGCTTAGCGATGCTGGCATCACACTTCATAACGGCTATAACGCCAAAAATTTGCCGAACGATAACACGGTATTTATTGTCGGTAATGCCATTTCACGCGGCAACCCCCAGTTTGAATCCATCCTTGAACATAACCTACCCTTCATCTCTGGCCCACAATGGCTTTACGAAAACGTATTGTGCAGCCGTTGGGTACTAGCCGTGGCCGGAACGCATGGTAAGACCACTACTAGTAGTATGCTGGCATGGATTCTTCAGTTTAGCGGACTAAATCCTGGTTATTTAATTGGAGGTATAAGCCAAAACTTTTCTCAGTCCGCTAGTCTGGGTCGAATGGATGACGCGAGCGAGAGCCCCTTCTTCGTGATTGAAGCCGATGAATATGACACCGCATTATTTGACAAGCGTTCAAAGTTTATTCACTACCACCCTCGCACCTTAATTCTTAATAATTTGGAATTTGATCATGCTGATATTTTTGATGACCTGCCGGCCATTCAGCGTCAGTTTCATCATTTAATTAGAACACTACCCAAAACAGGACTTATTATTCATAATCGAGATGTTGTCGCACTGGATGAGGTATTGGCCATGGGTTGCTGGAGTGACTGCCTTAGCTTTTCCTCAGGCAATAAAGCAGATTTCACGCTAGGTGATGACTCTAGTGTGAACGATCACCACACAGAACAAAGCTTCACTATTAAGCTGGCTCAAACAGGACAATTCAATGCTTTAAACGCTTGCGCTGCTGCGCTTGCAGCCCGTCATGCAGGCATTCCATTACAAACATCGATAGAAGCGTTAAATCAATTTGGCGGGGTAAAACGTCGTCAGGAACTGATCGCAGAGATTAATAATATTAAAATTATTGATGATTTTGCGCATCACCCAACGGCTATTGCACTGACCTTAGACGCATTAAAAGCCGAGGCCAAAGGTCGTTTATTTGCTGTGATCGAATTGCGTTCTAACACGATGAAGATGGGATCACTTCGAGATAAAGTTGCTCACTCATTAGGTTCTGCAGATGTGGTATTGATGGTCGACAATCCATGTTTGGAGTGGGATATCAATGAGATGGCTCAATTTGTCAACATTACTACAACTACTCAAGTGTTCATTAAGCGCGATACAGCACAAATCATTCATCAACTAGTTAAAGACTGTCAACCCATGGATCAAATCGTTATTATGAGCAACGGCGGTTTTGATAATATCCACCAACGCCTGATTTTTGCTATGCAGCCCGATCTTTGACTGATGCGTCCTCAATTCAAACAATCACTGCAAGTTAATGAATTATTTTTTTCGAGTGTTTAACGCGGGTAAATTTCAATCATGGTAGGCAAAAAGAATTTAACTTTATAATATGATTTAAGGTGTTGTAAAAGTAATCAAAAATGCATTGCTAGAAACACAACTGCAATGTGATTAATTATTCTTCAGAAACCTAACCTATGCCAGAGATCCAAACAAGGTTTCCAGAGGATGAGACAGTATAATGAGACAGTATAATGATTAAAACTTTAACGCTAGCAATGACCGGTGCGTCGGGTGCGCCTTACACGTTACGCCTCATGCAATGTTGCCTCGAAGCTGGAATTCATGTTCAGTTTCTGTGTTCACAGGCGGGACAAATTGTGCTGGGGATGGAATCTGATTTAAAACTCACCGGCTCACCTCAAAAAATGCAGCGACAGTTGTGTGATTATTTTGACGTTGATACATCTCTCATTAGCGCTTATTCAAAAGATCAATGGACAGCACCACCTGCCAGCGGATCATCAGTTGCCGACGCTATGGTCGTTTGCCCCTGCACCATGGCTACGCTTTCATCAATTGCCTGCGGAACGAGTGAAAATCTACTGACTCGAGCAGCTGATGTCATAATCAAAGAACGTAAAACATTAATATTAGTACCAAGAGAAACACCCTTCTCCAGCATTCACCTTGGTAATATGCTGAAGCTCTCAAACCTTGGCGTTGTCATACTGCCGCCCAATCCTGGGTTTTATCAGGGGGTCAATCAAGTGAGTGATTTAGTCAATTTTGTTGTCGCCCGAATTCTTGATCAGCTCGATATTCCAAATCAAATTTCACCTCGCTGGGCGACCAATGATTAATGCCTTGCCTACCATAATAACCCACCCATTAATACGCACTACCAATCAACTTATTTATGATCGAATTACCCCTATTTCCACTTAAAACCGTTCTTTTGCCAGGTAACGTGTTGTCACTCAAAATTTTTGAGCCTCGCTATACCGATATGGTTGCTCACTGTATGCGCGAAATGTCTAATTTTGGCATTATTCTTATTTTTAAAGGGGAAGAATATGAAAGAAATAGTGAAATCCATTCGATTGGAACCACTGCCAATATTCATGACTGGCAAGATAGAAAAGATGGATTGCTGGGTATTACAGCGCTCGGTGTTGATCGTTTCGAAATTGACAAAACAAGGACTCAACCAGATGGCTTAACTGTTGCTAAAGTCAAAATACTGGATGAAGAAAGTAAAAAAATCATTCCACAACAGTATCTCTATATGCAACAGTTGTTGGAACATATTAGCCAGCAGGAAGCTAAAGTATTTAAACCCGAGGATGGCTTCGCCGAAATACTCTATCAACTGATATTTCTACTTCCACTAAACAGCAATTTGAAACAGCGCTTACTAGAAATTCCAAAATCCCTAGATAGGGCTAACATACTGCATGCTGAACTTATACGTTTGGGCATCATTCAGCAACATAAACCAGACATCGGAACCTAACAATTAATAAGTTAACTATTGGCAATCTAGACATCAAATGCTAGTCATTAATATTTTAATGAAAAATATAATGGTGGCATTAGTTTTAATTTTTTTTGCTCCCTTGGCCCATTCTATCCAGAAATCAGGTGTCTATCTCGACCAACAAGTGACTTTTGAAAAAGGGGAAGTGTTGCATTTAAATGGGGCCGGACTGAGGCAAGAGTTATGGATTAAACTCTATGTTGGTTCACTTTATCTTGCCGATAAAAACAGCAATGTTATAGATATTTTATCCAACTCGAGTGCCTATCGCCTACAAATGGACTTTGTTTATCATGAGGTGACACACACCAAGCTACTAAACGGCTGGCGCGAGGGCTTCAAAAAAAATCAAGATGAAGAAACTATGAGGAAACTAAAAAATGAAATTGAGCAGTTTTATAGTTACTTCAACAAAAACGCCGTAAAAGGCGATCGTTATCGATTAGATTATATTCCTGGCACAGGTACAAAAATAATTAAAAATAAAGTGCTACTGGGTATTATTCCCAGCGTTGACTTTAAAAATATTTTACTCGAAATATGGTTAGGTAACTTTCCTATTGATAGTGGTTTGAAAAAAGATTTATTGGGACTTTAGGCGTCATAAACCTTTAGGAGAAACAGAATATACTGCTTCCCCCTTGCAACTCTAATAACTTCAACCGATCGCAATTTTCGATAACGCTTTATCGGCAAAAGCAATGGTTTGATCTATCTGTTCGTCACTATGGGCGGAACTAACAAAACCCAGTTCGAATGCCGAAGGTGCCAAGTAAACACCCTGCTCAAGCATCAAATGGAAAAACTGCTTGAATCGGTCAATATCACAACGGCTGACATCAGAAAAACTAGCCACCTGCTGCTGATCAGTAAAAAATAGCCCAAACATAGCGCCTGCTTGATTAGCCTGCATCGGAATACTGTTGGCTTTTGCGGCGGTAAGGATACCTTCAACTAATCGCCTTGTTTTTGCAATTAATGCCTCGTAGAAACCCGGTCGTGAAATGATTTCAAGATTTTTCAACCCTGCTGCCATCGCTACCGGATTACCCGCCAAGGTACCCGCTTGGTATACTGGCCCAATGGGCGCAATATAATCCATTATGTCTCCTCGCCCACCAAAAGCGCCTACTGGCAAACCTGCACCAATAATTTTTCCCAGTGTTGTCAGATCAGCTTTGATATTGTAATACCCCTGAGCGCCTGTTAAGCCAACCCGGAACCCTGTCATTACTTCATCCAGAATCAAAACACTACCCGCTTCATCGCAACAGCGTCGCATTGCTTCGAGGAAATCCGCAGCGGGCAGAATACAGTTCATATTACCAGCAACAGGCTCAACGATAATGCAAGCAATTTCAGAACCCATCTCGGCAAACAACTGATTTAACTGTTCGGCATTATTGTATTCAAGTGTGAGTGTATTGGCCGCAAGAGAGGCTGGCACACCGGGTGAGTCAGGCACGCCTAATGTCAGAGCCCCCGAACCCGCTTTGACTAATAACGAGTCAGAATGACCATGATAACAACCTTCGAATTTAACTATTTTGTCACGGCCAGTAAACCCGCGCGCTAATCTTATCGCACTCATGGTTGCTTCTGTGCCAGAACAAGTCATTCGCACCTTATCCATATTAGGCATTACCGAACAAATCTGTTCTGCTAGCTCAACTTCTAGTTCTGTTGGCGCACCAAAGCTCAGACCCTTCCTGGCCACGTCACAGACCGCATCAATAATTTCAGGATGAGCATGTCCACAAATCATAGGGCCCCATGACCCAACATAATCAATATAGGATTGGCCATCCACGTCAAATAAACAGGCACCTTCACCACGCTCAAAAAACAGGGGTGACCCACCAACGCCGTTAAAAGCCCGCACTGGAGAATTGACTCCTCCAGGAATAACCTGAGTGGCGCGCTGCATTAAAGATTCAGATTTTGACATTATTTTTTATCCGGTAACGTGTGATCTTTTAAAAAACTATGGCTGGTGGTGACAGATTATTCTTCGTCGTGCATCCAATATAGCCTAGAGGGTTGATACTGGCCCATGCCATATCGAGTACCCTGTTTAAGGCTTTGCCAGCAATAATTTTGTGCTTCACGACAAGCACTTAAGTGGTCTAGGCCCTGAGCCAACAAAGCCGCTAGGCTAGCTGATAAAGTACAACCAGCACCATAAAATTCATTGTCTAAACGTGGCCAATCAAATTGCTCGATCACTCGATAATTATGATACAACGAATTTAGCACCGACGGACTCGAGTCCCGGCGTCCACTGAGCAAGACATGCTGGCAACCTTTGTCCATTAAACCCGTCATCATCGCCGCCACATTATCGGCCTCCGGTATCAAGATACCGGCCTCTACGGGACTAATTGTCATTATATCGGCGTGGTGAATCAATAACTCTCGAATCGACTCAACCACATCATCATCAGCCAGCTCCATTCCATTACTGCCAATCAGCATCGGATCAAACACAACAGGAATATCAGGATAATCGAGTAAAATACCATGAACTGCCTGCACACCCTCATCACTGCCAATAAGACCAATTTTGATTACATCAACTGGCGTATCTTCGAGAACGGCTCGTGCACTTTGCACAATAATATCGTCATCAATAGGTATTAAACTCGAAACCATTTGAGAATCCTGAACACTCAGACAGGTGATCACTGTATTGGCATGACAGCCCTGACTCACTATCGCTTCAATATCGGCTGCCATACCACTGGCACCTGTCGCATCGTGTGCAGAAAAACACAACACAACAGGCGATTTAGAATTGTTCGCCATTTCAGACATCTTCGCCTCGACTATTTAAATACCTAATTATAGCTTCAATTTCATCGGGATTAAATTACTTACAGGCTGCAAATAAACTATTTTTATGATTAAAACTTAGATCGTTAAATTAAATACAAACCCGGCAGATATCCAAAAAAAAATAAATGGTTTTTCAGTTCAAATAACTAATGATGAAAGTACCTTTTCTCGGAAAGTTTAGTCTATACAGTAATATTTATCAGTTAGACAGAACATATCTCTATGGTTCAACTATGCTTAATGTAATTGACTTCTGTAGTCCTAGAACTACCAATAGACGTTCTTATATCCAATAACAATGCACACTATTATCTACATTGCTTTTTTTCTGAGCCTTTTAAGATTATATGTGAAGTGATTACTGTTAGTAACGAACCGGTCCAATTAAATAATAATCTTATTAAAAGCGATTAAGGGACAAAAATCATGAAGCTTGTGCAGCGAATTTTTTTTATAATGCTTTCTATGTCTTATGGCGTACATGCAGACTTTATACCTTCGGACTTATTAGATGAAAACCTAAATAATCAGTCAATTTATGCTGCTCAAGGTGTAACTTTGGGGGCTGGGACTGATGTTGGCGGCAATATTCAATCTGTTACCTCAATCACGATTGGTGTAATGTCAATTGTCGGCGGCAATATTGAAGCTGGAACTGCAGCTAAGACTGGCGCCGATTCTAGGGTTGGTGGTAACGTCTCGGCTGGAACTTCTGTGACGACAGGAGCCAAATCAAATACTGGCGAAGATACCCCTCCCGGAGATGGTACATTCGTTGTTGGTAATGTTTTTTCTGGAACTTCAACAACTGTTGGTGGTGATTCAACTATCAATGGCAATATTGAAGCTGGAGAAACCGTAACAATGGGTATCGCTGGTAAGGTGAGTGGAATCGTTACTGAAAATCTTGCAACCGATGCAGGATACTCGCCTCCCACAGTTATAAGCCAGAAAGCTCAACTTGATCGAGTACAAGAGGAACTATTCCGTTTAGGAGATAACCAGGGATTTAAAAAACTCGACATCACATTTGGGCTTAAAGACGAAACACTTACTTCTGGTATTTATGATAGTCACAATTATTTAACAATACGGGCCTTCAAAACTCTTACACTTGATGGCGAAAATAAAACAGGTGACTTCCTTTTCAATGTCCACAACTATCTTACCTTTGCTGCGGATTCAAAGGTCAAACTAATAAACTTTAAAGAGAATAGCAAAGTTATTTGGAATGTTATGGGTGATGTGACTGGCACCGTTGGTTATATGGCTACTGGCGCAAGAGCTGACGTCAGAGGCTTTATTGTTGCTAATGGTTACGTTAAAACAGGAGCTAATAGCACTATATATGGTATAGGTGATACTTGTGGTGGTGCAATTTCAGTAAATGATTATGTGACGTTTGGCGCAGACAATACAATTGGAGCTCCTGGTTGCATGCCTACTCTACCGACTGGCCCTGATTATTTTTCAATCAACCACGACACTCAGGGTATTCATTGCGCAGCCGAACCAGTTTCTATCACCGCTAAAAATGCAGACGGCTCAACCACCACTGACTATACTGGCACTATCACACTAGACACCCAAACTGGAACAGGTGGATGGAGCTTAGATACTGGGAACGGTATTCTGGTTGATGACACAGCCGACGACGGTTTAGCTACTTATACATTTGATACTGCAGACAATGGCCAAGCTTCCTTTGAGCTCGACTATACAGAGGGCGCTCCAACCTTTAATATTGATGCCTATGATGCCACTATTCGTGATGATGATGCCGAAGGCGACATGACCTTTTCCGCCAGTGGTTTTACAATAATGGCCTCTGAATTAAACCCACTACGGCTTAACGACCCCATTCTTACGCAAACTGCAGGCATAGGTTTTGATATCCATATAACCGCTTATGGTACAACAGCGGATCACCCAGAGTGTGGCATTATCGAATCCTACACCAACAGTAAAACCCTCACCTTAACAACCAAATACATCAATCCTTCGAGGGGTACGGTTTTAGCAATAGGCGGTGGGACGACTGCGTTCAACAATGGAAAGGCAAAGATCACTACTCAATACCAAGATGTTGGCATGATTAGATTTGGGATCACTGATGGTACTATTAGCGGTAGTAGCAATGACTTTGTAGTGAAGCCAGACTCTTACAAAGTAACACTCAGTGATGGCTACGAGGCAACAGAGGTTGATGGCAACTGGGCTAAGGGCAACGTCTACACGCAAGCAGGCGTTAACTTTAACATCACTGTCACAGCCAAAGGTTACGGCGATGTTACAACACCCAATTATGGAAACGAGAACCCTCCAGAGACAGTTCACCTAAGTCACACCCTGGCTCAACCAGAAGGGGGTAATAACGGTATTTTTAACTCTGATTTGAGTAAAACAGAAAACGGTATTTACTCTGGGACAGCGAATTGGAGTGAGGTTGGTATTATAGACATCATCGCATCCGTTGGTGATACTGACTATCTTGGTACAGGCGATGTCTCTTCAACGTTGGTTAATGTGGGACGCTTCACACCAGCAAAACTTTTAATTGAAGTTACTGATGACGGTACTTTTATGAGTACCAATTTAAATGGACCTGAAGATTTTACTTATGTTGGACAAGCGTTTAATTATGCAATACCGCCTTCATTTAGAGTCACTGCGCAGAATGAATCTTCAAATACGACACTTAACTACACGGGTGTTTGGGGAAAGTTAAGTGCCGGCAGTATAGAGCTCAAAGAGCCTTTATCCGATTCATTACAAAAAGGCAAAGATACATCGACCCTTATGGATTTAACCTATTTACAACATCTTAATGGTTTTCGAGATGATGATACCCCCGCCGACCCACCCAAAGCAGTCAACGGTATTTTCAATGTGACATTGACTGACGACGTTTTCACCTACGTCAAAGATAGCAATAGCGAGATATCACCCTTTAACCCAAGCGTTAACTTGGTGATCACTAGAGTCGTAGATCTCGATGGCGTCAGTACTGAAAAGCTGCTTACTTTGAACCCAACAGGTACAGAAGAAATTCGATTTGGCAGAATGACGATGAGGGGGGTTAATAGTACCAGTCAAACAGAGTTACTAATGAATTATGAACTTCAATATTTAAATGATAATGGGATTTTTGTTCTTCATGACGATCAAAATTCGATTGTGCATAACAATGACATTAGTGGAGACCCAACAGGTATTTCAGTCAGTAATTCCAGATCAACTTCAACTGCAGGAGAATTTGTATTTACTCTAACTAGACCAGCTGACAGCACTACAAAAACATACACAATGACCACAAACTTAAACGACGCTGATTTGCTTTGGTTACAATATGACTGGGAACCCGACAATGACAATGACGGTAAGAATTTTGACGACAATCCATTCGCTAATGCGACTTTCGATAACAACAGTGGTGAAGCGAAAAAAGTTTATATTCAGCAAATAATTCGTCAATGATTGCCGTTAACCATCTGACATTAATTTAAACGAAAAATGCTTTCGGCGTCCGATATATATAATGAGTGCAAGCACTGGAATACCCATCAGTGCTGTGACTAAGAAGAATTTTGGGTATCCCATGCTGTCGACCATGGTGCCCGAATAACCCCCAAGCACTTTGGGCAGAAAAGTCATCAAGGACGTAAATATTGCATACTGCGTTGCGGTGAATGAGATGTTAGTGAGGCTGGATAAAAACGCAACAAACGCTGCACTTGCGATTCCAGCAGAAAGGTTATCAGCAGAAATGACAATATAGAGCCACGTGATGTCGTGCCCTTTGGCAGCCAACACCATGAACAATAAATTAGTTACTGCCGATAAAAAACCACCCAGCATTAACACCCGAATCACTCCAAACCGCATTGACAGCAATCCACCCATAAACCCACCGACAATGGTCATTAAAAGTCCGAAGGTTTTTACGACGCTAGCAATTTCAGATTTACTAAACCCGAGATCTTGGTAAAACACATTAGAAATAACGCCCAATACAATATCAGATACACGATATAACCCGACCCGCACACGGCCGTCATCTTTTTAAATAGAACGACACCTGTTATTGAATCTGTAAGGTATTTTTTGCGCTTTTGAATACGACATTTTTCTGAATCAAGCACCACCTCTCCTTGAGTAAATTTACTTTGCGGCTCTGCAAAATATTGGCTTTTCTAGTGCCATACTGCCGCTTCACCAACACCAGATAAATCGATGACTAGTTGGTTAATATATTATTTCTCTGTCATTAATTTTTCGTATTAAATCGCTGATCTGGTTTAAATTCTCTTGGGTTTTTCTAATTTTGTCAGTTATTGACTTGCCTATTTTGATCATAAAAAGGCGATCAAGCCCTACAGCTTTATTAAACCACTCAGCAAGTATTCTATATTTAGTAGCATATATTTCTATGGTTTAAATAATCTTGACTATACTTAGAATTTAATCCACTTGTAGGATTTGTCCTATGCTTGAATTGTCTTATTGCTACTGCTCTAGATTATTATCACTATGCTCAGTATTCATTTGCTTTTTTGTTAGGTTTAATGTTGGAAATATAACCATTGCAGTCGTTAACCTATGTAGCACCTTCCGTCATAATTCCTCAGCTATTGATCAAAGGAAACCTTTATGAGGTTTGCAACAAAGCTTCTTTTCACCCTGCTATTCCCTCTTATGGCTGGCGCACAAGATGTTTCCTTAGCTACACTACCACCTCCCTTAAATAAACTAGTGATCTATTCTAATGCCGCTATAACTATGGGGGCCAGCTCCATTGTCAGCGGCAGTATGACAGCACTCGCTGCAGTAACAATGGGCGCAAGTACACAAGTTGCCGGTAACCTTGCGGCTGGAGCCGCCGCAACACTTGGGGCATCGACAGCAATAATGGCTACTAAAGTAGATGGCAATATTACAGCCGGAGCCGCCGTAACACTTGGGGCCAATGCGACAATCCGCGGTAACCTTAAAGCTGGCGCTGCAGCAACCCTCGGCGCAACAACCATTCTTAGTAATATCATGGTCGGAGGCGACCTTACAGCTAGAGCCGCCATAGGCATCGGTGCGGGTTCATCGGTAGGTGGTGACCTTACCTCTGGCGCTGCCGTAATTGTTGGAGCCAATGCAAAGATAGGAGGTAATGCCCAAGTTGTAACCGCTCTATCACTCGGGGCGGGTGTAATCGTTGATGGCAATGCTCAGGCTGGCACAGGCGCTTTAGAACTTGGTGCCAACTCTTTGGTAACGGGTGATGCAACAGCTGGAGCAGCCTTAACTGTTCTCCCAGGTGCAACCGTGCTCGGTACCTCTACATTCGGTAGCGTTGTAAATTTCCCTCTCCCACCGATTCCTATCGTTGAGAGTCAAAAGTCGCAAGTAATCGCTTATAAGGCGCAGCTAGCGGCAATGACAACGCCAGCAGCTAATATACTGCCTCCTGCGATAACCACAAACAGAACGCTCAAAGCTGGCGTTTACAATTCGACAGCTATTGTCACAACAGCGGCTGTAATGCTCACTTTTGATGGCGAAGGCGTGGACGGTAATTGGGTTATTAATTCTAATTCACACATTGCGTTTGGCGCTGCCTCAAAAATTGAATTGCTCAATGTAACCGATAACAGCACCATTACTTGGAATGCCGGTAGTTACATAGAGGTGGGTGCAAGCACTGATCTTATAGGTGATTTTTTTGCTTATTCATACATTCTTACGGGGGCAACCACAGAAGTAAAAGGCGTAGGTAATAACTGTGGTGGTTTGTATACAGCAACGGGAGCTGTGACATTAGGCGCGAGTAACCATATTGGAACAGTTGGCTGCGAAAACTCAGACTCTTCCACCATTCCTGACCATTTTGCAATTAACTATGCCTCCAATGGTATTCACTGTATTACTGAAACAGTTTCTGTAACCGCTCTAAATCTAGATAACACCATTACCAATGGTTACATTGGTACGATCATACTCGACACTCAGTTGCCAAGCACCACTGGCACTTGGGCATTGGCAACGGGTACCGGTATGTTCAATGATGCTATTTTTAATGATGGGAAAGCCACCTATACATTTGCCGCCGCGGATAATGGTACTGCTATATTTTCACTTCATTACCCGGAAGGTGCAGCTACCTTTAATATTGATGTCTATGATGGCACTATTCGTGATGATAATATTGAATCCGACATTACGTTTAGCGCCAGTGGGTTTACCCTAACTGAATCGGCCTTGAGCAACCCAACACCCAATCCAATTAACGAGCGCATTGGTACAAAAACTGCGGGGGATTTTTTTGATGTCTATCTTGCAGCCTACGGAACAACAGCCGCTGACCCACAGTGTGGCATTATTGAATCCTACACCGGCAGTAAAAATCTCACCCTAACAACTAATTATATTAACCCTTCCAATGGGTCAGTTTCAGCCACTGGTGGCGGTGTGGTGGTTTTTAACAATGGTCAGGCACTGGTTAACACTCAATATAAAGATGCAGGTAAAGTTCAACTAACCATGAGTGATAGGGATACCCATATCAGCGGTTCTAGCGGTGGTTTTGTAGTGAAGCCTGCCAGGCTTGATATTGAGCTAAGTGGTACCAGTCAACATGCTGACGATCACCAAGGCAGTGTTTACACTGCTGCGGGAAGTGACTTCAACTTAACTGTCACTGCTTGGGATTCTAAGGGTGATATCACCTCTAATTTTGGGAATGAAAATATACCAGTAATTCCTGCTTTAACCCATAGCCTTTACTTGCCTAACTCGGGGGTTGAGGGTGTTCTTAATGGTGAGCTAAGTCGGAGCACGAATCCTGCAGAGTTCACCGGTTCGTTTAACTGGAGTGAAGTTGGTATTATTCATTTATCAACGTCTATTTCAGACTATCTTGGTGCTGTGGATGCTGATGTTTCGTCAACCCTAAATAATGTGGGTCGTTTCATTCCAGCATCTTTTGAAATCACTATTAATGATAGTGGCACTTTAGATAATATCTGCACCGCTGGCCAAGGGTCTTTTAGTTATATAGGCCAGCCTTTTGGTTATTTATTCGAACCAGCTTTCACAGTGACTGCCAAAAATGCACTGAAAATTCCATCAACAACCGTTAATTACCAAGGTAATTTCATCAAACTTGATAACACCAGCATCACCAGCAATACCGTCGTGGCTGATACTTCAAATGCGCTGAGCATTTTTCACCGCCCTGCACCCATAACGATTGCCGCTAATGGCACTGGAAACGGGGTTGTAACGTATAATTTTGGCAATGATCAATATCGCTATGGCCCAGACCCAACCGATTTGACTTATAGCAAATCAGCCAATAGCAAAGTGAAACCCTTTACTGCCAATATAGATCGTTATATTACAGCTGTGAGCGATGGGGAGGTGTCTTCCTCATTCAAAAGTCATGAGGCCCACGTTGATTTAATCGGCAATAATTTACGCTTTGGTAGGATCAAGTTGGGCAACGTTCATGGCTCAGAAGTAAAGGCATTAAAAATGCCCATAATAATTGAGTATTTTGATGCCAATAGCTCTTTCATAATTAATACCCATGACACTGACTGTACTCAAGTTGTCATAGAAGATTTAAACATCACATTGATACCAGCAGCAAGTACTGCCACAGTGTCTATTACAAAAACTGAAACCAACGAACAAGTTGTAAGCATCACTGCGCCCAACAATGGTAACAATGATGTTATTCGGATTTCGCCTAATCTCGACAAGTGGCTGAGATACGATTGGAGTAATAGTGGCGACTTTAATGAAGATCCTTTAGCAACAGCAACCTTTGGTGTTTTTACCGGCCATCGATATAATATTTATACGGGACAATCACATCAATAATTAAAGCTTGACCACCTTTCTATCACCTTAAAAAAAACGGCATCCAACGGCTTATTACAGTAGTTAGAGAGCATCTAAAAGCGGGAATGAACTTTACTCATGAATTTATAATGACAGAAAAAAAATTAATCTCAATTTTAACTGTTAAAACCCTCTGCTTTTTCTGACGATAAAGGACTGGAATAGTTCGCTCAAGCACAGTCCAGCAAAGACATTTTTTCAACTAAAAAAATTACCCGCCGTTAATCTATTAACGTCGAATAACTCTTTCTTGTTTGGAGCATCTACATAAGTTATGTAATGTTTTAGTTGTTTCCCTATCAACTCCACAGTTCGCTATCTAATTAGTCACATTAAAAACACCTCGTTCGCTATCAACCTTTCTCAGGCTGTCACCCTGTTATGACTTCTCCAAATAAAATATCTGGGACATAGGTCACTCCATCATAGGATCGTTAATAGTTTAATAAAGATAAGACTGCATTGGCTAATGAACATACTTAAAGTTATAGGGCTCAAAATTTATGAATTTTTCAAAGAAAATCTTTTTTGCCCTTATGTTTTATGCTGCGCTTAATGTTCATGCTGCTTCACTAGCACCAACTACTCCGTTGCTTACTTCGCCTATAGATGATGTATCAATATACTCTGGAGCATCCATAACAATGGGAGCAGGTACAACAATTAATGGTACAGGTCATATTCAGGCAGCTGAATCCACATACCTAGGTGCGTCTGTTACAGTCAACGGTAATGCGACGGCTGGAACCGACCTAACACTCGGCGATGCAACAATAGTCAGAGTCGATGCTACTGGTGCAACTCGCACTGTAGTCATTGGCGCGCACGCTAAAGTTCTTGGTGATGCTACGGCTGGAACCAGCGTTACTGTCTCTGCTAGTGGCAGTGTCGAAGGCAATGTATTAGAAAGTAGTGTTACTAAATTCGACACAGATGCCAACAAGTCACAGCTTGAACAAATACAGGCCACACTATCTGCAGAAGTTGCACCATCAGAAAATGAACTGACTGTTACGATGCCCGAAGATAGAACGCTTAAAGCGGGCGTCTATCATGCAGCCAATTTGACAACGACTGCGGGCATAACTCTGACGTTTGATGGTGAAGGCAAAGATGGCAATTGGCTCATCAATTCTGATACCTACATTGCCTTGGGTGCAGGTATAAAAATGATATTGAAAGACGTAACCCCTGACAGCACAATTACATGGAATTCAAAGGGTTACATCAGTATAGGTAAAGCCATCGATAACCCAAGGACTGAGGTTTTAGGTACTTTTTTTGCTAGTTCATACATTTCGACTGGGGCGGTAGTCCTTTTAAAAGGAATAGATAACCGCTGCGGTGGCTTTTTTACCACTAACGGATACATTACTTTAGGCGCAGACAATACAATTGGAGCTCCTGGTTGCATGCCTACTCTACCGACTGGCCCTGATTATTTTTCAATCAACCACGACACTCAGGGTATTCATTGCGCAGCCGAACCAGTTTCTATCACCGCTAAAAATGCAGACGGCTCAACCACCACTGACTATACTGGCACTATCACACTAGACACCCAAACTGGAACAGGTGGATGGAGCTTAGATACTGGGAACGGTATTCTGGTTGATGACACAGCCGACGACGGTTTAGCTACTTATACATTTGATACTGCAGACAATGGCCAAGCTTCCTTTGAGCTCGACTATACAGAGGGCGCTCCAACCTTTAATATTGATGCCTATGATGCCACTATTCGTGATGATGATGCCGAAGGCGACATGACCTTTTCCGCCAGTGGTTTTACAATAATGGCCTCTGAATTAAACCCACTACGGCTTAACGACCCCATTCTTACGCAAACTGCAGGCATAGGTTTTGATATCCATATAACCGCTTATGGTACAACAGCGGATCACCCAGAGTGTGGCATTATCGAATCCTACACCAACAGTAAAACCCTCACCTTAACAACCAAATACATCAATCCTTCGAGGGGTACGGTTTTAGCAATAGGCGGTGGGACGACTGCGTTCAACAATGGAAAGGCAAAGATCACTACTCAATACCAAGATGTTGGCATGATTAGATTTGGGATCACTGATGGTACTATTAGCGGTAGTAGCAATGACTTTGTAGTGAAGCCAGACTCTTACAAAGTAACACTCAGTGATGGCTACGAGGCAACAGAGGTTGATGGCAACTGGGCTAAGGGCAACGTCTACACGCAAGCAGGCGTTAACTTTAACATCACTGTCACAGCCAAAGGTTACGGCGATGTTACAACACCCAATTATGGAAACGAGAACCCTCCAGAGACAGTTCACCTAAGTCACACCCTGGCTCAACCAGAAGGGGGTAATAACGGTATTTTTAACTCTGATTTGAGTAAAACAGAAAACGGTATTTACTCTGGGACAGCGAATTGGAGTGAGGTTGGTATTATAGACATCATCGCATCCGTTGGTGATACTGACTATCTTGGTACAGGCGATGTCTCTTCAACGTTGGTTAATGTGGGACGCTTCACACCAGCAAAACTTTTAATTGAAGTTACTGATGACGGTACTTTTATGAGTACCAATTTAAATGGACCTGAAGATTTTACTTATGTTGGACAAGCGTTTAATTATGCAATACCGCCTTCATTTAGAGTCACTGCGCAGAATGAATCTTCAAATACGACACTTAACTACACGGGTGTTTGGGGAAAGTTAAGTGCCGGCAGTATAGAGCTCAAAGAGCCTTTATCCGATTCATTACAAAAAGGCAAAGATACATCGACCCTTATGGATTTAACCTATTTACAACATCTTAATGGTTTTCGAGATGATGATACCCCCGCCGACCCACCCAAAGCAGTCAACGGTATTTTCAATGTGACATTGACTGACGACGTTTTCACCTACGTCAAAGATAGCAATAGCGAGATATCACCCTTTAACCCAAGCGTTAACTTGGTGATCACTAGAGTCGTAGATCTCGATGGCGTCAGTACTGAAAAGCTGCTTACTTTGAACCCAACAGGTACAGAAGAAATTCGATTTGGCAGAATGACGATGAGGGGGGTTAATAGTACCAGTCAAACAGAGTTACTAATGAATTATGAACTTCAATATTTAAATGATAATGGGATTTTTGTTCTTCATGACGATCAAAATTCGATTGTGCATAACAATGACATTAGTGGAGACCCAACAGGTATTTCAGTCAGTAATTCCAGATCAACTTCAACTGCAGGAGAATTTGTATTTACTCTAACTAGACCAGCTGACAGCACTACAAAAACATACACAATGACCACAAACTTAAACGACGCTGATTTGCTTTGGTTACAATATGACTGGGAACCCGACAATGACAATGACGGTAAGAATTTTGACGACAATCCATTCGCTAATGCGACTTTCGATAACAACAGTGGTGAAGCGAAAAAAGTTTATATTCAGCAAATAATTCGTCAATGATTGCCGTTAACCATCTGACATTAATTTAAACGAAAAATGCTTTCGGCGTCCGATATATATAATGAGTGCAAGCACTGGAATACCCATCAGTGCTGTGACTAAGAAGAATTTTGGGTATCCCATGCTGTCGACCATGGTGCCCGAATAACCCCCAAGCACTTTGGGCAGAAAAGTCATCAAGGACGTAAATATTGCATACTGCGTTGCGGTGAATGAGATGTTAGTGAGGCTGGATAAAAACGCAACAAACGCTGCACTTGCGATTCCAGCAGAAAGGTTATCAGCAGAAATGACAATATAGAGCCACGTGATGTCGTGCCCTTTGGCAGCCAACACCATGAACAATAAATTAGTTACTGCCGATAAAAAACCACCCAGCATTAACACCCGAATCACTCCAAACCGCATTGACAGCAATCCACCCATAAACCCACCGACAATGGTCATTAAAAGTCCGAAGGTTTTTACGACGCTAGCAATTTCAGATTTACTAAACCCGAGATCTTGGTAAAACACATTAGAAATAACGCCCAATACAATATCAGATACACGATATAACCCGACCAGTGCGAGTAAAAGACATGCTAATGAAAGACCATATCGTTGAAAAAAATCCTGTACAGGCACGATGTATGTCTGGTCGAGCACGCTGTACTCAATAATTCTCATTTTTACTAACCCTAATGCAAATACCCAGGTCACTGCAATCGCCACCAATAATCGGATCACGCTGGGCAAGGACGAATAAAAGTAAATACTGCCAATAAAAACCCCAACGACCAAAACAAAAAAAATCAGTATGGGTAAGTATCTGTTGCTGTTTGCAATCAATTTAGTTTGAGATTGCCTTGCGGGCTCGCGTATAGTTAATGTCGTCAACACACCAACCAACATCACCATTGCCATAAGCCAATAGGTTGATTGCCAAGCTTGATATAAGTAATCATCACGATTGGAGCCCAGCCAATCAGCAATAAATAACGAGCCTGCACCCGACACCAGCATGCCAATTCGGTAACCCGCAATATAAGTTGCCGACATTAATGCCTGCAAATCAGGCTCTGCTGATTCGATTCGATAGGCATCAATTGCAATATCCTGAGTCGCAGCAGAAAAACCCAACATAACTGCTGCAACGGCCATAAGACTCAAGCTACTAGGACCTGATTGAGGGTCGACGGACGCCATCAGAATAATTGATATCATAATGGCCAATTGGCCCAGTAGAATCCAGCCACGGCGCCTGCCCAACCATCGCGTTAAGAGAGGAATAGGAATTTGATCAACTAACGGTGCCCAAACAAATTTAAACGAAAAACCCAGTGCCGCCCAACTGAAGTAGGTGACTGTCGCCCGCTCAACCCCAGCTTCACGTAACCACAAACTAAGCGATGAAAAAATCAATAGTAAAGGGATACCCGCTGAAAACCCAAGGAATAAAAGTGCTACTACTCGGGGATGAATAAAACCCCTCAACGTGGACCGCCAGCTTTTAATAGTTAATTCATCACTCACTGTTCAGTCTCACTTCACTTTGGGTGCAAAATCGTAATCTAGTATCAAGGGCGCATGATCAGAAAATCGTTCATCTTTATATACAGAGGCACTCTGAATGAGATTTTTAAGGCCCGGTGTCACTATATGATAATCAATACGCCAACCAACGTTTTTATCCCAAGACTGTCCACGATTTGACCACCAAGTATATTGATCCTCGCGTTGATCAACTTGACGAAAGCCGTCGACAAAACCGACACGATCAAATAGATCATCAAGCCAGGCTCTTTCTTCAGGCAGGAAGCCAGAATTTTTTTGATTTGGTTTCCAGTTTCTTAAATCCATATTTTGGTGCGCAATATTCCAATCACCACAAATAATAAATTCTCGCCGTTTGCGCCGCAAAGACTGCAAGTGCAGCATAAAGCTGTCCATAAACCGAACTTTTGATTCTTGCCGATGATCTCCCGATGACCCTGACGGCGCATAAAGTGAAATGACCGACAAATTGGAATACCGATACTCAAGATAACGGCCCTCGTTATCAAACTCCGACTCACCAAACCCTCGAATTACTTGCAACGGCTGATGTAAACTATAAATGGCCGTGCCGCTATAGCCTTTCTTGAGTGCATCGCAATAATGGCTAACGTAGCCTTCTGGGTGAAACATAGGGTCTTCAAGTTGATCAACCTGAGCTTTTGTTTCCTGAATGCAGACAAAGTCAGCCTTTTGCATCTTCAACCAATCAAAAAAGCCTTTGCGTGACGCAGCACGAATGCCGTTAGTATTGACTGAAATCACTCGCATAACGACTTTTCCTGGGACAACAACATTAAAGATACTTTCATTCGTAAAATCTGGCGTTATGATACATCAGTTAATTTTATCAGGATAAACCATGCAAGAGTTTCAATCACGCTTTCTCGACTATTGTCTGCAACGCGGCGCACTTAAATTTGGTGAATTCACGTTAAAGTCTGGGCGCACTAGTCCTTATTTTTTCAATGCTGGTATTTTTAATACGGGTGCCGATTTGGCCGCATTAGGCTCTTTCTATGCCGAAGCAATCCAGCATGCCAATATTGATTTCGACCTATTGTTTGGCCCAGCTTACAAGGGTATTCCACTTGCTGCTATTACTGCCAGCAGCCTATACAAAAACCATCAGCGAGATATGCCGTATGCCTTCGATCGTAAGGAAGCAAAAAATCACGGTGAAGGCGGCATTACTGTTGGTGCCCCTATTCAGGGTAGAGTGATGATTATTGATGACGTAATTACTGCAGGCACGGCTATACGTCAGTCGCTGGAACTAATCGAATCTTTAGGTGCTAAGGTCTGTTCAGTGACCATTGCATTGGATCGACAAGAAAAGGGGCAGGGTGAATCATCTGCTATACAGGAACTCGAAGGACTCGGAATTCATGTTGTCCCCATCATCCAACTAGCCCATATTTTGAAGTATCTAGAAGCCAACGATCAAACAGAACATTTAGAGGCAGTCAGTCAGTATAGAAATCGCTACGGTATTGATTAACGGCGATTAATTCAGTGTTGGGGGTTGAAGCATATCTTAACACATCGGCTTTAACCTTTAATCAGCGTACCTACTCCCGTATCAGTCAAAAGCTCAAGTAAAACTGAATGTTTAACCCGGCCATCGATAATATGACTGGTTTTAACGCCAGATTTAACGGCCTCTAGCGCGCAGTTGACTTTCGGCAACATTCCCCCGTGAATCACACCTGATTCTATTAAACGGTCGGTTTCTGCTGCATCAATACCGGTCAGTAACTTCCCATCAAGGTCTAGCACGCCGGGTGTATTTGTCAGTAGTAGTAGTTTTGCAGCGCCTAAGACTGATGCCAATTTCCCAGCAACTAAATCAGCATTAATGTTGTAGGAAGCTCCATCTTTACCAACGCCGATTGGAGCAATGACGGGAATAAACCGATCGTTATCCAGCATCTTCACTACAGCGGGATCTATGCTTTCAACTTCACCTACTTGGCCCAGATCACTTTGATCAACATCATCTCGCGATAATTTCATTTTACGCGCACTGATCATGCCGCCATCTTTACCGGTTAGGCCGACTGCTCGACCACCATGGCGATTAATTAATGAAACTATTTGTTTGTTGACCAAACCACCTAGTACCATCTCAACGACGTCCATAGTTTCGTCATCGGTCACTCTCATGCCTTCAATAAACTGACTTTCTTTGCCAATTTTTTCAAGCAATCTACCAATTTGAGGTCCACCTCCATGAACTATGACTGGATTCACGCCAACCTGCTTCAGTAAAACGATATCCTGCGCAAAACTGCTTTTTAGCGCTTCGTCAACCATTGCATTGCCACCAAATTTAATAACCACCGTTTCTCCATCAAGCGTCTGAATATAAGGCAGTGCTTCGATCAGAATTTCTGCAACACTATTCTTATTCATAGGACTATTAACGGTCATTTTATTACCTAGCATGTTAAATTTCAGAGCTCATTTATTTATCAATTATTTAAAGGACCATACTTTAAATTTGTTTCTGCCTTTCAGGTTTTATTTTTAAAAATATAGCAATTCACTATCAAGTCTATGAGTTGACGCGCAATGTCATCTTTACTCGCAAGAGCTAACTTTTTTTCCCCACCTGACCACAGCACCAGTAACTCGTTGTATTCTTTATCAAAGCCACGGTCATCGCCGACCAGATTAGCCGCTATCATATCAAGATTTTTACGCTCTAGTTTAGCCTGAGCATGCTCCGCTAAACTTTCAGTCTCAGCAGCAAAACCAATGGTGAACGGTTTATTGTCTAAGTGCGTCACTTCACTCACAATATCTGGATTACGGCTTAAATTAAGTTGCATTGTTTTAGCGGTTTTTTTGATCTTCTGGTCAGACACATTAGCGACTCGGTAATCAGCAACCGCAGCGCAAGCAATAAAAATATCAGCCTGATTAACGTTTTTTATAACGGCAGCGCGCATTTCTGTTGCACTCGACACGTCAATTCGAGTTACTTGTTCGGGTACAGCTAAACAAACTGGTCCACTAATTAGAGTCACGGAAGCACCCGCCTGACTCGCCGCCCAAGCCAACGCATAGCCCATTTTTCCAGAACTTTTATTACTAATGTAGCGAACTGGATCGATCGCTTCCCTCGTTGGTCCTGCAGTAATCAAAACGGTCTTACCGATCAACTTCCCAGGCTCAAAGTGAGTCTTCACAAGTGCCACAATGGCCGCTGGTTCGAGCATTCGACCCAGTCCAACATCTCCGCAAGCCTGCTCACCTGAATCGGGTCCCCAAATCAATTTTTGCTGCCTTTTAAGTTGCGCGATATTTTCATTAGTCGCTGGATTGGCCCACATTTGCTGGTTCATAGCGGGGGCTACTGCAACTGCCTTTTTGCAGGCAAGGCATAGCGTTAACAGCAGATTATCGGCATAGCCACTGGCCAACTTTGCCAAAGAGTTAGAAGAGGCCGGTGCTATAAGCATTAAATCTGCCCACCGAGCAAGCTCAATGTGGTCCATCGCAGAACTGGCTTCACCGTCAAATGTATCGGTATATACACGGTGGCCACTCAGAGCCTGGTAAGTTAGAGGCTGCACAAACTCGCGTGCTGACGGAGTCATCACCACCCGCACTTCGAAACCAGCCTTGATAAGTAACCGAACCAATTCGGCTGATTTATAAGCAGCAATGCCGCCCGTAATGCCAAGCAATATTTTTTTCTTGAGAGTTGTGTACATATGCTCTATTTTAATGACAAAGAGGCTTACGTAAAGAGCATCTTTAAGAATGACCCATTCAAGCTGACTAAAGGATTAGACATGGCAATTACAGACTGGCCCATTGAAGAAAGGCCTCGCGAAAAACTTCTGCTTAACGGTGCATCTAGCCTTTCCGATGCCGAACTACTGGCGATCTTCCTTCGTACGGGCATCAAGGGCGTATCAGCTGTTGGTCTGGCACGTCAACTGCTCACCAACTTCGGTTCACTAAGAGCTCTACTTACTGCCTCTAAAACAGAATTTTGCACTCATAAGGGACTAGGTGATGCTAAATTTGCTCAATTACAAGCGGTACTCGAAATGTCCAACCGGCATTTGTCCGAGGGTATGAAACGTAATGACTGCCTAACCGACCCTACTCTAACAATTGCCTATCTACATAGTCAGCTCAGGGATAGACAGCAGGAAGTGTTCGCCTGTGTCATGCTCGATAATCAAAATCGGGTAATCGTCTACCGAGAAATGTTTTACGGTACGATCGACGGTGCGAGTGTCTACCCTCGCGAAGTAGTTAAGCAAGCTTTAACTGACAACGCCGCCAGCGTTATTTTGGCTCATAACCACCCCTCTGGAATTGCCGAACCGAGTCAGGCCGATATTCAGATAACAGAGCGCTTAAAAAAAGCCTTAGCGTTGGTCGATATTAGAGTTTTGGATCACGTCATTGTGGGTGACAACACCACCTGCTTTTCTGAACGTGGATTAATTTAGCATCAACTAGAGTCGATTAAAAAACTAATAGCAACTTGTCACTTAACGATGCTTTGTGTTTTAGTCAATTATATCACCATACCAGCCGGCAATTTGGTCTGCTTCAATCGGGCGGCTAATATAATAACCCTGCATATAGTCACATTCCATTTTACGCAGCAATTCATAACACCCTGCTGTTTCAACACCTTCAGCAATCACCCTCAAACCAAGCCGGTGCGCCAGTTCAATGGTGGCCTTAACGATTAATTTATCGTTTCGATCTGTTTCGATATCACGCACAAATGACTGATCAATCTTGAGCTTTTCAACCGGTAATTTTTTTAGATAAGTGAGCGATGCTTGGCCTGTTCCAAAATCATCGATCGATAGTGATAAACCCATCAACGCTAGTTTAGACAATATTTCGATTACATCATCAGGCTTTTGCATGATCTGCCCTTCAGTAATTTCGATGACTATCTGTGACGGTTTAATGTCATATTGTTTTAAGTAACCTGCGATGCGTTTAGGCAGCTTCTTATCATGCAGATCAATCATTGAGAGATTAACGCCAATGACCAAACCATCAATATTCAACACTTGTATATATTGACAAACCGTGACAAAAATCCAATTAGTCAGTGGTTTTATTAAATTATTTTTTTCAATCAGCTGAATTGTTTTTTCAATGGATGTTTCATGGCCAGTATCTTCTTTCCACCGCAATAAGGCTTCAAGATACACGGTTTTATGATCGCTCAGATTAACCACTGGTTGAAAAACTAACTTAAACGCTTCGCTGTCAATCGCCTTTCGCAAGGATTGAATCATAGTTAAATCTGTAAATTCACCCTTATTGTTACCAGTGTAAAACGCAATAGGCCATTCATCATTACTGGCTTCCATCAACGCTACGCTCGCATTATGGTATAACTCGTCCGCATCTGCCCCATGTTCTGGGTAGATCGCTATACCAGTATTGAGTGTAATATCAAAATTTCTGTCATGGATATTAAATTGTTTCACCAACGATAAATAGAGTTTTTCGACCAGCCCAGAAAACTTATCGTTGTCGCCGACCTCTAACAAAGCGGCGAAAATATTCTTATCAAAACGGGACACATTATCTGATTCACGTAAGGCTGAGAGTAATCGAGCTCCAAACTGTTTGATCAATCCATCCGCAATATATTGCCCTTGTCGATCAGTAATATCATCAAGATTACTAATATCCATCAATATCAAGGCATACTTTCTACCTGACCGTTTACTCTCAGTTAGGGCCTGCTTTACTCTATCTTCAAAGATGATGCGATTATTGAGGCCCGTTAGTGCGTCGTGTTTTGCCATGTGTTGCAACGCATCAAAGTAATGATAGAGCGTCAATAGTCCAGGCTTTACCTCATGCTGCTTTTGATCCACGCTGCCGTATTGACTGGCAGATACAAGGTACATACGTTTAGCAACATCAAGCACTGGAAGAATTAATGCTCTATTAATTGATGTGTAGGCTACCCCAGCAACCAACAACAATAGAGTAAGCACCGGTAAAAATTGCTCTAACCATAAATCGAAATAGTCAACGCTCTGCCAAGACAACCGAATATCACCTAAAACTTTATTTTGACGAACAATCGTTACATTAAATGTATTTTTAGGCGGGAAGCCATTCGCAAGCTCTTCGAATTTAAACCGATTATCTGCAGTGACATCCAAACTTATTTGACCCTGGGTTAACTCCGAAAACTCAGTTATAAAGCTAAAGTAATCCATACTGATAATCAGCAGGGCGTCCGTTCCTGGCAAAGAACCAGACATTTCTAGCAAGGCTTTTCCACCCATATGACAACTCGATATCAATGGCAAAAAAGAATCTGAAATCGCCTTTAAACTGAGCCTGTCCGTGACCAAACACCCAGGCTTGAGCGTTTCTGATGTCAATTCATTATCGGGACCTGATTCGAGCAGGGCAACTGACCATATATTAGGGTTTCGTTGGTAATACTCCTGTATAAGAGGTTGTGAGTCACCGTGTTGGCTTTGTGTTTTAACCAGGGCGCTAATAAGAGAATACTGCGACTGTAGCCATAACTCTTGCTTTTGTTGCAAGTAGCCAATTTGCGACTCTCTCAACTGTTTCATTTGCAACATACGCGCCTTGTTACCCTGGTCGACAATGAGCTGCAAAGACCAGCTCCATACCAGAATCAAAACTACAACCCATGCCAAAACTAGGCTAATGCCATATTGTTGTAGGTTAAGCTTGTTGAACATTAGTGGATCGAATAGTCATTAGACGTAATTGGGAAACGTTTATTTAAATTAGCAGTCGATTGTACATAGAAAAGATCTCCAATGAATGTCTTAACGATAATCAAACCAAATGATTCTAATCCAAAGCTGAGTTTAAGCTAATTGATTAGCATCAGAAGCCATAAAAAGCTGTCACCGTTAGAGCTGATCATCAGTTGACTATTAAGGACAACAAATTTGTGTAGTAGCTAAGAACAGATAAGGAATAGCTTTTGGAGGAAATGCCAAGATCTATGACCAAACTGAGATCAAGTCGATTTTAACGGCAATGCCTGACTCATAACCTCTAAAACGTGAATATGCCGTTCATTCGGTTCTAACAAGATGTTCTCAATCCCAACATTAGCTGACTCAACACAAAGCATGTGTTTGAAATCTGAGTCTTTGAATTGGGATAACCACTTTGATTTATCGATCCATGGGTTCCAAACGATCGCGTTAGCGCTACTTTTGCTAATGATTGAAATTTGCCGCTGCCATTCGCCATCAACAATTTGGATATCTTCGCCCTTAATCTCATAAATACGGTCTATCTCACGATCAATCGTAATATCTCCCTGCTGAGTGAAAACGCCCCAGTTATTCAATGCATCAACAAAAAGTTTATTGTTTAATCCATAAACCTTAGTTTTTCTTATATCACCTGCAGCAAAGTAACTGTGCAAAGCATTAGTAAAATAAAACGGTTTAGTGTCATTATTATGCACTGCTAAAGACAGCGTAAGGCGAGCGCCGATGGTAAATTTTAATACTAACTGGCAGTCAAAAGGCCACAGGTCGCTAGCATCAATGGCTATACTCATTTGAAGCTCAGTTTCGTCCGAACTAATAACCTTTATATAATCAACATCCCATTCTAGTGATCGCACAAAACCATGAGCTTGCTTGGAACTTGGAGAAACTTGCTGCTGAACGAGCGCCGGATTTTTATCTAACGCACCAAACCACGGCCAACAAATTGGAATACCACCACGCAATGGGGTGCCAATCTTGTATTCACATTCATGACTTAGCCAAATAACTGGCTGTTCCTTGTGGGGGTGGTATTGACTCAGTTGCGCGCCTTGCAAGAATACAGTCGCCTCTGCAGAGCGATTATGAATATTGATCGCTAATAGCTCTTTATGAAGCTCTATCGTCACTTCATCAATGTCACTAAAACGGCTAGAAAGCGCCTGCATTTGTAGACCAATGTTCATGCGCAAGAGCTAATTATTCAATATTTTGAACTTGCTCTCGCATTTGCTCAATTAATACCTTTAAATCTACCGACCATTGAGTGCTGACGCTATCTTGTGATTTCGAGGATAAAGTGTTCGCTTCACGATTAAGCTCTTGCATTAAAAAATCGAGGCGTCTACCAACAGCTTCTTTTCGTTTAAGCACGTTAGTGACTTCAGCAATGTGCGTGTCGAGCCGATCGAGCTCTTCGTCAACATCCAGTTTTTGAGCCAAAATAGCGAGTTCTTGCTCGAGTCGGCTTTCGTTGGCTGATTCGGACCATTGTTGCAACTTGTCGTTGAGGCTAGCTTTCCACTTTTCATGCATAGCAATTACCATTGCAGGTCGATGAATTCGCAATTGCTTGACGATTTCACTAATTTGTCCGCAACGAGTGGTAATCATTTCATTCAGCGCTTTACCTTCAGTCTCACGTGTTTCAACCAATTGCTTAAGCGCCTTTTCCAAACTGCTGAGCGCAATACTTATCAGTGGAGACAAATCTTTTTGTTGATCGGTGATAACACCAGGCCAACTGAGAATATTGGAGACTGACAGTTTTTGACCTTCATGAACAATATCAAGTACTGACTTTTCAACCTCGGCTAGACGACGCACTAGATCATTGTTTAATTGAATAGCCCCCTTACTCGATTCATCCAATTTGTAACGCAACCCAATGTCAATCTTGCCACGTTCAAGATATTGAGTGATAAGCTTTCGGATATCAGTTTCTAGTATTTTAAAATCCTCAGGCAATTTTATACCTGGTTCCAAATATCGATGATTAACGGAACGAATTTCCCAGGTTAACGACCCACTGTCACAGGTTTCTTGTATTCGGGCAAAGGCTGTCATGCTTTTTAACACGTTACTATTCTCTTAAACTAAATTAGTGCTGGATAATACCCGTTTTTTTCACCCTACATAAGCTCGCGTCTGCTTTTTAGATGCGTATAATTCGGCCTACTTTTAAGGAGAACGCCTAATGAGACCCAGTGCCAGAGCAGTGGACGAACTTCGTCAGATTAAAATCACACGTAATTACACTAAACACGCTGAAGGATCCGTGCTAATTGAAGCCGGTGACACCAAAGTGTTATGCAATGCTAGTGTCGAAAATTCTGTGCCTGGATTTTTACGCGGTAAAGGCAGTGGTTGGGTGACCTGCGAATATGGCATGTTGCCACGTTCGACTGGTAGTCGTATGCGCAGAGAAGCCAGCAATGGTAAACAAGGTGGACGCACAATGGAAATCCAGCGTTTAATTGGACGCGCCTTGCGCGCTGCAATCGATACTAAAAAATTGGGTGAAAGAACTATTACAATCGATTGTGATGTCATTCAGGCCGATGGCGGTACACGCACCGCTTCTATTTCAGGCGCTTGGATTGCCCTATCCGATGCGATTCAAACCTTACTGGATAATGGTACGTTGAAGAAAAATCCTATTGAATGCCAAATTGCAGCAATTTCAGTTGGCATCTATAACGGGGAAGCCGTGCTCGATCTAGACTATGCAGAAGACAGTCAAGCTGAAACCGATATGAACGTCGTAATGAATAATCAGGGTGGATTTATCGAAGTTCAAGGCACGGCTGAAGGTGCATCATTTAGTGATGAGGAATTAACCACAATGCTTGGACTGGCGCGCAAAGGCATTAAAGAAATTTTTGAACTTCAGACTCGCGCTTAAATCTGATGATTCTATGTTAAGAATCATCTTTAGGAATTAATATGGAAAAGCTGGTACTAGCGTCGGGTAATCAGGGAAAACTCCGCGAATTGAGCACATTGCTTGAAACACTGGGATATCTAGTTGATTCACAAGCCTCTCTTGGCGTGCCAGAAGTACCCGAAACGGGTACTACCTTTGTTGAAAATGCCATCATCAAAGCCCGTAATGCGGCTCATCATACTGGCCTTGTAGCATTGGCGGATGATTCTGGCATTGAAGTTGACGCACTTGATGGTGCGCCCGGTGTCTATAGCGCTCGCTTTTCAGGTATTAATGCCACCGCTGAGTCAAACAATGCCTTACTAGTTGAGAAATTACGCAACGTACCCACATCGGAACTTACGGCTAGATATCGAGCGGTTATTGTTTTTATGCGCCACGCAAGGGATCCCTCACCAATTATTTGCGAAGGGTGCTGGGAAGGTTTGATTCAGTTAGAGCCCAAAGGTGATGGCGGCTTTGGGTACGATCCTTATTTCTTCTTGCCACAAAATGGATGCACCAGCGCCGAGTTAAGCGCTGCAAAAAAAAATCAACTAAGCCATCGTGGAAAGGCATTACGCCAACTCGTTAAACGGCTTCGAGGCGAGTAATCTCAAGTGAATTTTACCAGCAACCCACCACTGGGCCTATACATTCACTTGCCTTGGTGTGAGAAAAAATGTCCCTATTGTGATTTTAATTCGCATGAAACCGATGTTATTCCTGAAAATGAATATGTCGACGCGCTACTGAATGACCTAGCCCAAGATTTACCTTTGATTTGGGGTCGAACGGTTGAAACTATCTTCATCGGAGGTGGCACACCATCACTTTTTTCAGGGGATGCTATCGAAAGGCTATTCTCAGGCCTTCGAGCCTTACTTAATTTTGCGCCCAATATAGAGATAACGATGGAATCAAATCCGGGCAGTGCTGATCAGAACAACTTTCGGGCCTATCGAGAGTCAGGTGTTAATCGTTTGTCGATTGGCGTGCAAAGTTTTAATGATCACCATTTGAAGTTACTGGGTCGGATCCATGACTCTGACTTGGCGTACCAAGCGTTCGAAGCCGCTCGAAATGCTGGATTTAATAACATTAATCTAGATTTAATGTATGGCTTACCCAGTCAAACTTTACAACAGGCTCAAACCGACTTACGGACCGCTATTTCGCTTAACGTTGAACATATATCTCACTATCAACTCACTATAGAACCCAACACCCTGTTTCAACATAAGCCTCCAGAAAAAATGCCTGATAATGATCTTGCTTGGGACCAGCAAGACAGCTGTCAAGCATTATTGGCCGAACATGGTTACGCTCAATACGAGATATCAGCCTATGGGCGCGACAAGAAAATCTGTCAACACAACTTAAATTACTGGCAATTTGGCGATTATCTCGGTATTGGCGCTGGTGCCCATGGCAAAATCACCTTAGCTGGAGAAGGTCGAGTTGTTCGACGCATCAAACAACGACAGCCAAATGCCTACCTAAAAACTCAGGGTAACCAGGCCATTTTAAGTGAAGTTTCCTTAGCTGAAGCAGATTTAATATTCGAATTCATGCTGAATACGCTGCGCCTAACCAGTGGTTTTGAATCAAGGTTATTTGCTGACAATACAGGACTCTCACTCAATTTAATTCTGCCACTCTTAAATAAAGCAAAAGCACAGGGTCTTTTGGAATATAACACTCAACGTATTTATCCTACAGAAAGAGGGCTTCAATACTTGAACGACCTTCAAACACTATTCCTAGATCCTAAAATAAATAAAAATCAACGGCTTTTTGATTCAAGTATAGAAATTATACACAGGCCAAAATAGACTTCCATTTATTGTCAATAGGCTTTTATCAAAAAAAACAAAATAATTTCAATGTATTCATAAAGCATTGATCTATATGGGTTTATTCTAATTGATCAAAAAGTGACTAATCTAACAAAAGATCAATGTTTATCGGGTATTCAGGTGGTTTATACTAGGTTACGCACAAAGTTATCCACAGATTTTGTGGATAACTAACCCAAAGTCATTATTTTGACGGTTCTTCGGGAGTACTCGTGACAAATTACTTTAAGAATCGAACCTAATTCATTTACTGATTTAACTTGAATCTAGATGCAATTTCCTTGGCTTCAAACTGTCAGATAGCGTCAGTATCTGTTGTTTAAAAAATACTTGCACTTTAAGCATTAAACAGTCAGAATTCTTGGCCATTAAATTGCTCACCTAATTAGGTTCAATCATGAAAGAAGGTATCCACCCAGACTATCGACCTGTTGTATTTCAGGACCTATCGTCTGACTTCGCAATTCTGACTCGTTCAACCGTACCTACTCGTGAAACTATTAAGTGGGAAGACGGTAACGAATATCCATTATTAAAGCTTGAAGTGTCAAGCCAGTCTCATCCGTTTTACACTGGTAAGCAGCACATTATGCAAACTGCGAAACAAGTTGATAAATTCCGTCAACGTTATGGAAAATAGAGATTAGTTTTATTTTACAAGGGTGCCTTTGTGCACCCTTTTTTTTGCTTGTCAGGCTAATTTAAGAATCTACATGGCAAAAGCATTAAATACCTTTCAAAGCCACTATCCAATATGTTAAATCTGGCTACAATAAGGCCATGAAATATCTTCCTTCTTTATTCCAAGTTAACAAATTTATCCTGTTTTTTTGGCTGACTATTTTTACCTCTCCTACTTTTTCTGAGTATTCCGACTCACAGGCATTATCCTCAGAGCAAGCCTGTCAGGCGATTTCTAGTAAACTAGCCAGTGTTGGTAAAAGGGAATGTAACGATCTCAAATTATCATTAACGGGAGCGTTGTCAGTCAAAAAATTTCCAATATTGGTGAAAGAATATCCACCATTAGGGGACAAAAAACCGTTAGGTCGGATTTTATTAATTGGTGGTACTCATGGTGATGAATTAAGCTCTATCAGTGTCGTATTCAAATGGATGCATAAACTCGAACAATATCACTCTGGCAAATTCCATTGGCGAGTGGTTCCGTTACTTAATCCTGATGGTGCATTGCTACGCAAACATATGAGACAAAATGCAAACGGTGTTGATCTTAATCGTAATTTCAATACACCTGGCGCTAAGAAACAAGCGGCACTCGACCATTGGAAAACTAAAACTGACAGTAACAACCGTCGGTATCCTGGCCCAGCCCCTTTAAGTGAACCTGAAACACAATGGGTTTTTAATGAAATATCGACATTCAAACCCGATGTTATTATTGCTGTTCACGCCCCTTTTTCACTAGTTGATTATGATGCACCGAATCGCGACAAAGCCCCTAATCGAATTGGTTATTTGCATAAAAACCTTATGGGCACTTATCCTGGGTCACTGGGTAACTTTGCCGGCATTCACCTCGAAATACCGGTGATCACATTGGAGCTGCCTCATTCGGGTATCATGCCGAGTAATAAACAAATCAGTCAAATGTGGATTGGTTTAGTGCGTTGGCTGTCACGGCATTTAAAACCGTCTTGATATTCTGAACTTTTGTAGAGTCGTGTGCTAACTTCACGCAACATTCTAATTTTTTTAATATAGTGCGCAGTTAAGCGTCTAAACCTGAGTCAATAATCGTGTCCAGTTACCCATACACTAGAAAACGCCGAATGCGTAAAGATGATTTCTCTCGCCGTTTAATGCGTGAGAATAGCTTATCGGCTGATGACTTTATTTATCCCGCTTTTGTACTGGAAGGAGAACAGCAGTCTGAGGCAATAGAATCTATGCCCGGTGTTAATCGTTTAAGCATCGACTTACTCGTTAAAGATGCTTTAGAAGTACAGCAACTCGGCATTCCAGCTATGGCTATATTCCCAGTTGTCAACGCTGACTCTAAAAGTGATGATGCAGCAGAAGCTTGGAACCCTGACGGCTTAGTTCAACGAGCGATTAGCGCAATCAAGCACGCTGCACCAAATTTGGGTATTATTACTGATGTTGCGCTCGATCCTTATACCAGCCATGGTCTAGATGGACTCCTTGATGATGAAGGTTATGTGACCAATGATGCAACTGTAGAAGTACTCGTTAAACAAGCTTTATCACATGCCCGTGCAGGCGCCGACATTGTCGCCCCGTCGGATATGATGGATGGTCGTATTGGGTTAATACGCGAAGCTCTTGAATCATCGGGCTTCGTCAATACTCGCATTTTGGCTTATGCTGCAAAGTATGCTTCCAATTTTTACGGGCCGTTCCGTGATGCTGTTGGGTCATCGAGTAATTTACGAGGTAGTGACAAGTACTCTTTTCAAATGGATCCTGCCAATAGTAACGAGGCAATTCATGAAGTTAGTATGGATATTGATGAAGGCGCCGATATGGTGATGATTAAACCGGGCATGCCTTACCTCGATATTGTTCAACGCGTTAGCCAAGAACTAAAATTTCCAACTTTTGTTTATCAAGTTAGTGGTGAATACGCGATGTTTAAAGCAGCGGCTGAAAAGGGCTGGATCGATGAAAAAGCTTGCGTACTTGAAGCGTTAATGTCGATGAAACGAGCAGGTGCGAATGGTATTTTGACTTATTACGCCAAGGCGGCTGCCGAATGGTTACAGGAAAAATAATTGTCTTCTTTAGATTCTACTGTTCAACCAGCACTACTTGACCAATACGCCGTAGTTGGAAACCCTATTGCGCATAGTAAATCGCCTCAGATTCATCATGCTTTTGCCAAACAAACTAATCAGTTTCTTGAGTATAAAGCGGTAGAACTCCCGATTGATGACTTTGAAGCAACACTTCATGCGCTTCAACAACAAGGTTATAAGGGCGTTAACGTCACCGTTCCGTTCAAGCAAAAAGCTTGGAAAGTATGTGACGAGAGAAGCCCTCGTGCTGAATATGCGGGTGCGGTCAATACACTTGTATTTGCCAATGATGGTCGAATCTTGGGAGATAATACCGATGGCGCAGGAATAGTTCGCGACTTAGTTAAAAACCATAGCGTGGTTATTAAGCATCGTAAAATCTTAATGTTGGGTGCTGGTGGTGCCGTTCGAGGAGTGCTAGCACCTTTGATGGCTTTGAACCCAATTAGCATCACCATAGCAAATCGCACGATCGGCAGAGCACAAACGCTAGCGGATGCCTTTCAAACACTTGGCGTCGTTAATGCTTGTGGATACGATGACCTGATCAACGCGTCATTTGATTTAATCATTAATGCTACCTCGGCAGGACTCAATCACGAAATCCCACCGGTCACAAATGCAATACTTGGTAGTAATACCGTTTGTTACGACATGATGTACAACACAACTGCTTCCACCGCTTTTGTGGCATGGGCAAGAAAGCATGGCCCCTCACGCGCTATTGATGGTTTAGGCATGCTCGTCGAGCAGGCAGCAGAATCTTTCTATGTTTGGCGTGGCGTACTTCCTGAAACAACTCATGTGATTCAATCACTGAGGCAGTAACACATCCGTTATAAGTAATTAACCTATAGCCCAACAATACGTCTTGTTTGAGGAATATACCATCCATTGTCAACGGTCATACTTAACTGGCGCATTAAGAGCTCTTGAAGGCAGCCTAACCCTCCCAAAAGTTAATACCTAGGCCATTTGAATAGCAATGAAAGATCGCGTCTCCTGACGCTATGCTGATGACCCTTTCTAACAACTTTTCAACTGAACCCAGTCATTCACTCTCGATGCTTTCAAACAATCTAAATTCTGACCGAATCATAAATATTCGGATTACTTTATACTAACGGAAATAACTTCAACTCAAGAAACGAAACAACATGAATACAATTAAACTGATTTCAGAGCAAATAGTGCCGTTCAAAATTGTCTGTATAGGCCGTAACTATATTGAACATATTCGGGAGCTTGGTAACGAGGTACCTGACAATATGGTTATATTCGTCAAACCAAATTCATCCCTATCAACACAATTGAGAAGCGTTATTGACGAGCCAATCCATTACGAAGGTGAGATTTGTTTCATGATAAAACAGGGAAAATTGAATGCCGTTGGATTTGGCCTCGACTTGACAAAACGTGGGCTGCAATCTCGTTTAAAGGAAAAAAAATTACCGTGGGAACGAGCAAAAGCTTTTGATGGTGCGGCTTGTTTTAGTGAATTTGTTCCAATTGGCGACACGCCTATAGAATCTCTCAGCCTTCAACTAGAGATTAACGGCACTGAAACGCAAAGAGGTGGCTATCCACTAATGATTCATAAACCAGAGGATATCCTACAGGAGATTTCTAGCTTTATGACATTGAACGATGGCGACATCATCATGACAGGAACGCCCAAAGGTGTTGGCGTTATAAAGCCTCAAGATCGATTCAACGGTAAAATATTGTCAGCTGGAATAACCCTTGTAAGTCAGGCGTGGGTGGCTCAATAAAAGTGCGTTAAAACAGCTGAATAGATAAAAAACGTACATGAACAGATTATAATTTTAAAATTGCCAATGGAATAACGACATTTAATATTACTCACGTTTTTGACTTTACCGTGAAATATGGCATGGCAAGTATTGTTTAACCAATGGGAATGGATACAGGCTAAATAAGCTTCAGTGAAACTGATCCGCTTGTTGTAAATTCTTTCATTCACCAATGGTGTCGTTAGCGATATAAGCACAAATCCTAAAACTGTGCACATCACATGATGTTTTGCCTATTTTATTGCTTTTCTTTGAAGGCCACCATCACATTTCATAATGAGCCAACACACATCTATAAGACAATAGCCAGATACTGCCGCTTATTTATACCTTGGCTTGGTAAAGATCATTAATTGTGTATGGTAATTAACTTTATACCCAAAAAAAAGGCCAGAATAATTCTAGCCTTTTAATGAACTATCTTTGCGTCTAAAGCGCTTTTATTTGAGCATTAAAACGACTCTTATGTCGCGCAGCTTTGTTCTTACTTATAATGCCATTACCAGCAGAGCTATCCAGTACAGGCACAACTTTTTTGAAAGCAGCTTCTGCAGCTACTTTATCTGAAACTGCAATAGCAGCGACAGTCGCTTTGACGTGTGTACGCATCATTGAACGCTGACTTGCATTGCGCTGTCGACGTTGCTCTGCCTGACCTGCGCGTTTTTTAGCTGAAGGTGTATTCGCCAAGGGTAACTCCGGTATATGCCCATCATTATGGGATTATGAAAGTGGACTATAGAAAAAATAGGCACGCATTATCGTTATTGGATAGCGATGTGTCAACCAATAATGCCAGTCTACCTCTGATTAATATTAAATTACTTTTTTACAGACTGTTAACGTGTCAAATATAAAAAATTGCAAACCAATCAAGAAGACTAACCAAGGCTTATTCTGAAGAAGAAGCGTCAATGACAAACAATTTACGCATATGCTCATGAATCACCCATTCGCCATTCCAGCCCTGCGGTAGCACCAACAAATCACCAGGGCCTATATCACGCGCATTGCCACCACCAGCATCACTCACAGTAGCGCGACCCGATATTATGTGGCAGTACTCCCCAGCCGCAGTTCTATCCGCGGTAAAGCGCCCAACGGTACCCTCCCAAACTCCTATCTTGGTTGTCTCATCCGCAGAAGTCCAAAGCATTTTGCTAGCCTCAGTTTGGCCAGGTGTCAATGTCGTTGGCTTATCGGAAAATGAGCTGACGAGCGTAGTTGAAAGGTTTTCAAATAGTTCTAAATTGATCATATTACTTCCTTTAGTCAAATAAAAAACTTAACCTCATAGACACCCAATCAAGCTGTAGATCTCTAGTTACAGTTAAAACTAATTAGACAGAGCTTAAAATTATGAAACTCTATTCATTTATAATTCAAAAATATCATATTTAATTTTATTAAATTGACCAACCCAAACATTGAACAATCTTAAATTTCATCGCTGTAAAGCTGTTACTGTACTGGAGTACAGAATTAGAAAAAAAATCAAAATAATGGGTTAGTATGGTTTAAAAAACCCAATCAATGAGGGCATTACATTAGTAGTTTTTTAATAACTTTTTTAACTTTGTATATTCACTGCAAGGAAGCCAACAAATGTCGTCTAATATTGCCAATTGCTGTTTGGCTTTATCAATTTCTCCGGTTTCTAAATATAGCTCACCTAAATATTCGTTCGCACCCTTGTGTTTTGAGTTGATTGACAATGCACGTTGATAATGTTTCAAAGCCTCATCATAGTTTTTCAACTTCCTATTACTAAAACCCAGCAGGTTAGCAACATCTGCGTCATTTTGATCTTCCTCATTCAACTCTAAAATAGCTTGTTCAAATTTCTTTTCCTTGATTAATAACCAAATGTTGTTAAGTGCAGATTCTCCATATCCACTGCCACCGCCGCTTCCACCACTACCACCGCCATCAGAAAATACAATACTTGAAAAAAATAAGGATAAAACTAAAACGCTGCTTGATATAAAATTCAATTTTTTCATAGGCATATTTTTTCATTAAATTAATGTGGATTTACAAAATCGTTTTAGATCTTTTATCCCAATTTAATAGGGTCTTAACTATAACAAACTATTTACGTTTCGTGAAACTGTAACTATTCCTCTTTCTGCACAGGCCTCATGATTTACTTCAATTTTATCTAGATCATACAGGTAGTTCACCATAATGCCCGCTGACTGCTGAATGGCTAAAGCAGAGGTATCTGCAGCCCAATTAATTCGATCTAAAGACGATCCGTTGCCAATGTGAAAACGGGCAACGGGATCAAGGGGCAGGTTTTTATGCTGAACTGTTATTAGATAATGGGCCACTAGTGGCATTAAAAGTTTCTTCGCTGCGGTGTTCTTTTCATCATCTTTGATCCAATTAGGTTGGTCAATAATTTTAAGCGCTGAAGTGCAACGATTCGCAACCCCCTCATCACTATTAAATCTTAACCAGCGCACAAAACCAGGTACTGGCGAGAGCGTCACAAACCGATTGAGTGACGGTAATTCCTGTGATAGCTCTCGAACAACTTGTTTAATTAAAAAACTACCAAAAGTAACCCCCCGCAATCCATCCTGACAATTTGATATTGAATAAAAAACCGCAGTCGTGGGTTTTTCACCGTTATCAGGCTGACGATTTTCATCGAGTACCGCTGCAATAGATCCCGGTGTTTCCCGTGACAGCGCGACTTCAACAAAGATAAGCGGGTCTTCACCCAGTGCCGGATGAAAGAACGCAAAGCATCGACGATCAGATGGGTTCACACGTCGACGTAAATCGTCCCAACCATTTATTTCGTGAACGGCTTCATATTCAATTATTTTTTCCAATAACAAAGCCGGTGTACTCCAGTCAATTCGACGCAGAACTAAAAAGCCACGATTAAACCAAGAACTAAACAGATGCCTTAAATCGTTATCAACTGTTTTTAGTTCAGGGGCTGCTTTAAGGTATTGAAATAACCCTTGTCGAAAACCAACCAATGAAGTCGTACCATTTGGCGCAAGATTCAAACGACGAAACAATTCCTGTCTTTGCGGCTCAACGGTTATAATTAATTGCTTTAGTGTCTCGGCATTTTGATCTTTAATGTAGGCCGTTGTTTTTTCAAGCACATCGGCAGGATCAGGTTGATAGCGCTTCGCTAGCTCGCGGTAAAATGCCAAACGGGATTCGTCGTCCAGTGAACGAAAACCCTCTAATAGCCGTTGTGCCCAAGCTACGCCCGATGCCTCACCTTTACGAGATAGCAAGGTGTCGCACCATTCAAGCAAGGTTTCGACATCCGGTTTTGCTCCAGTTCCGGGTGCAAATAAACTTAAGCTGCGCTCCGATAGGTTGGTAAACAACTCCTGTAACATGCTAAATCGGCTCATTTTTTGGCTTCCTATTGGGCGTTAAGTCAGTTGATTGGCAGCGCATAAAAGCATGGATTATAAATTTGAGCAACGAGAATTTGTCTATAGAACATATACTCTATCAATTACCTGAATGACAGTATGTTTCGAACAATTAACCCTGAAATTGTTGCTGTAGGTACTAACCAACATCAAGATAGATATTTCCATTTACTATTTTGACTGGATACGTTTTCAAATCAACACAGACTGGGGCACTTAACGCCTCGCCACTAGGGATGTCAAAACGACCCTGATGCAATGGACACTCAACAATCGTACCAATCACCATTCCAAATTCAAGGTGCTCATCTTCATGCGTACACATACCGTCAGTCGCATAAAAACCCATTGTAGTATTATAAATACAAAAAGTTTTGTCAGCATAATCAAATCGAAGTAGATCTTCGTCGTTAATATCATTTGTTGCGCAGGCAAGAATCCAGGTATTAGTCATTTAAATTCGTCCCAATATCAAACAGTATAGTCAGTAGGCCAATCTCGCTTAATGCTGTTGTTTGGATCTATGTTTTGTAGGTTGGATCTTGAATGTCCAACATACGAATTAACGCGCTCCAAGAACGAGTAACGGCATCGTTTAGTTGATCAATATTGGGGACGTTATATCCAGCCAATACATCCATCGAACCTTGATCGGGATAAATTAATTCGGCATTAGTCGACATTACGTCGACTTGAACCTTACAGGCGATTTCTAATACATATAGAAAATAAAATGCCTCTGATACGGTTCGTCCCGCTGATAATAGTCCGTGGTTATGCATAATCATTAGCCACTTATCCGCCAAATCAGAACCTAGCTTGTCACATTCTTCTGGATTGTCTTCGGCAACACCATATTTGTGGTAGCAAATTAAATCGCGAACTTCCCCGGCATGTTGGGTCAGTGGTAAAAAACCACCCTTCATGCAGGACACTGCCATTCCTGCACGAGTGTGGCTGTGCAAGACAACATTAATGTCGGGACGCACTTTGAGAACCGCAGAGTGAATTGCATGACCCGCATCATTGAAGGGGTAGTTACCAGCAATCACGTTGCCGTCAAAATCAACTTTGATCAAATTACTTGCGGTAATTTCATGAAATAACAGTCCATAGGGGTTGATCAAATATTGATTTGGGTGACCCGGAACGCGAGCACTTAAGTGAGTAAAGATCAAATCGGTCCAGCCGTATTTAACAAATAAACGATAACAGGCTGCAAGATCACAGCGTAACTGCCACTCATCTTCAGAAATTGAGTTTATTTTATCAGTTGTCATTTTTAGCTATTCCACTCCGATCAGTTATTTATAAGGAAGAAATCACGGACATTTTATATATTCTGCAACTTCTATTTAGTTATCTCACTTTAATAGCGCCCCTATTATTACATCACTTTTTTGAAAAAATCAAAAATTCATCTTAATTTGTACGAATTTCGCCATGTCAGATCGCCCATAATCTTAACTCTTAAACAACCGTCAAGAGTCCAAAGCTAGACCTCCATAGGATCATTCTAATCATTAAAGTGTTATCTCTGTTCTGACTTGGATTTAAAAGCAGATCAACTATTATTTAATTATTACAGTGAGTAGCAACTGAATAAAAGGGACTGAGTGACTAAACTAACTTTCATTAATTGTTCTGAAAGTTAAATTAACTCTTGGAGAACTTATCTTTTTGGTCGGTGGCAGGCGATGCAGCCAGTGGGTTTGGGTCATACCCCTCATCACTAATAAACTACCATGCTGCAAAATCAACCCATGGGATTGTTTGGTTTTTTTGTGCTTGAATATAAACTGACGCTCTGCGCCCAGACTGACCGAAGCTATAGCTCCGTGTTTTTTCAACTGCTTTTCACTGTCACTATGCCAAGACATACCTTCATCACCGCTGTGATATAAATTAAGCAGGCAAGAGTTGTATGTTTCTCCACTGCAGGCTTCTACTCTATTTTTCAAATCTATTAGTTCATTTGTCCACGGCAGGGCTGAGCGAGTTATCTTTGAATAGGTATAATCAAATGATTGACTCCCATACCAAGCCACCTTTCTTTTGGTTATCACCTTTTTATTAAAAATAATGATCTCATCGTTTTTCCATTCAATACTACAAAGTAAACACGACAAATAATAATCAGCAACATCGGGGCTTAGAAAAATACCATGATAATTAGCCTCGCCACCCTCGGGAAGCAAATTAATGGGTGGGTCTAATAATTGAGAAAATAAGTCCATATAGATTTGTCGTTTGTCTAGGTTATTTTAAAACACATTTTAGTGAATGAAATTGATCATTTGCACTCATTTCCAAGCTGAACGAACTTAATTTTTTAGACGCGATCAGGGCTATTTTATTAGAGCACTTAGAAACTGAATGCCCAGTATTTGAACAGCGTAATGGTTTAAAATTTTCCAGCCGAATCTAAAATAAAAATAAAGCTACGCATGAAATTTGAATTAAACCGAGAATCGTATCGACACCAGCTACATTTAGATAAGGCTAAGTAATTAACAAAACTGAATCTTTTTAATCAGTAAAATTTCAATCGATGAAAAGATTAATTTTGGAGTTCAGTGGCAACCTTTGTACGATGACCACGTGGCGTGCTTCCAAACAACTTGTGATAGCTATACGAAAAGTAAGATTGAGTTTCAAAGCCAGAAGCAATTGATATATCAATAACACTTCGATTGGTATTCAGTATTAACTGCTTAGCATGCGATAACCGCAAAGCTAAATAAAACTGACTCGGCGTTCGGTTTCGATGTTTATGAAATAGACGTTCTATTTGACGTAGCGAGAGATTACATTTTTTTGCTATATTATTGAGTGACAACGGCACTTCTATGTTGGCTTCCATTACATTAATCACATCGATTAATATTGGTGCATTCATAGCTAAATCTAACCTTCCAGCCATCTGTTGAGAATCGATACCACTGCGGATCCGGTCATGATGGTAGTACTGAGAAATTTTCTGAGCCAAACATCGACCATGCTGGTTTTCAATTAATTTCAGCATCATGTCGAGCGTCGCTGTACCGCCTGAACAGGTAAAGCGTTTTTCATCTATTTCATAGAGTGTGAAGGTGACGTCTAACTGAGGATAGGCTTCTTTTAACATAGGGATATTTTCCCAGTGAATTGTGCTGCGGCATTGATCGAGCAATCCAGCCCTAGCCAGAATAAAACCACCCCAACTCACAGTACCGAGATTAACGCCTTGTTTATCGAATTTCTTAAGCTGGTTGATTGTTGCGGTATCATCAAAGTGTTGGGCATCTTCCGATGCACAAATAATCAAAGTTTCTAGGTCCCTGGCATCAGACAATGGCAACGTAGGGATTGAGATTCCAATATTAGACTCAACTGATGATCTATTGATGGAAAAAAATTGCCATTCGAACAAACAACTTTCAGATAACCGGTTGGCTGTTCGCAACGTCTCGACAGCACAACTAAAAGGTATCATCGGATAACCGTCGAGCAATAAAATGCCGATTTTTTCAGTCTTTGTATCGATGATTGATCCCCTCCAGTTTTAAGATTAATAATGGATTTGATTATCTAATATTTACAATTTAACGCCAAGTAGATCAGTTAAAACCCTACTCTTTTAAAATAGTAAAAATCAACTATGTATGGTCCCGAAGATTCCTTTACGAGACCTAACCCCATTTAAATAATAATTAACTTTTCAAAGGATATTAACCTTTACCAAAAAGACCTGCAGCAATAAATAAGAAAATACTGACACTCATACAAACATAAGAAAATTTATTCATTGACTTAATAACGGGCTCAGATGCTTTTCCATTTTTCCGGCACCAGCTAACGATCATAGAAAAGACACCCCCAATAATGGCAAGTGTGATTACAGTTTCTCTACTTAATATTAAATCTACCATAATGATTGCTAAATGCCTTTTTATTCAGCCCGCTTCGAATAGGCCTCAAGAAAATCAGCCGCCGCTTTACTGCCACCAGAGAATGATTTCATAGCCTCTTCGTGCAACAAGGTCATGACCTCTTTCTTAATGTCATTAGCCCGTTGGTTAGCAAAAATATCCTCAATCTTTCTCGGTCTGGGTATATCAATTTCAATTACGTGCCGAGCTTGAGTCGGTAAGTTAGTCATAATAATCAGCCGGTCGGCAAGAAAAATTGCTTCGTCAATGTCAGTGGTTATGAAAAAATTCGTATTACGATCTTCTTCATAAAGATTAGCATAGTATTCCCACATCAATTCTTTGGACATGTTATCAAGACCTCTGAAAGGTTCATCCAATATCATAATTTCTGGCTTATTAATCATAGCGCGAGCTAGTTCAGCGCGTCTTTGCATACCACCAGAAAGCTGTGCGGGGTACTTATCTCTAAAGGCTTCCAAACCCACCTTAGTCAGTAAGAAATCAGCCAGTTCAGTTACCTCTTTACCGGTTTCGCCACGAGCTCTGGGACCATACATAATGTTGTCATAGGTCGTCATCCATGGAAACAATGCAGACTCTTGGAACAACACCAGTCGGTCTTTACCTGGTCCCGTTATAGGCTTACCGTTCATCGTTATTTCACCACTAGTGGGTGTTTCGAAGCCAGCAATTAATTGAATTAATGTACTTTTCCCGCAACCCGAAGGCCCTATCATTACAGTAAGTTTATTACTTTCTATAGTAAACGAGCAATCCTTAATGACTTCTTTAGCAAAAGGACCACCACCATAAACTTTGCTCACATTGTTAACGACTATTTCGCTACTATTCTGCGATCTAAGTTCAACTTTTGGCTTTGCAGTTTCCAAATTCATAGTACTCATATCCAATTACCTTGTTTTTAGCCAAGGTGTTAAAAAGCCACCGAGATTACGTAACATTTCACTACTAAAATAGCCGGCAATACCGATGCTAATCATGCCAACAACAATCTGTTCATACGACCCACCTACATAGGAGTTCCAAATAAAGAACCCAAGGCCACCACCTGCACCACCTGAACCGCCACCACCTGAAATCATTTCAGCTGCGACCACTACTTCCCAAGTTATTCCCATTCCTACTGCAGATCCAACCACAATTGAGGGTAAGGTAGCAGGTAGTACAACGCGTCTAAAAATGTCCCATTGTGAGGCACCCATTGATTGCGCCGCTTGAAGGTATTGCTTATTGATCGATTTAGCACCACCCAGTACGTTGATAACAATGGTGTAGAAAGCACCTAAGAAGGTAACAAAAGCAATTGACAACTCAGCAGTCGGCCAAAAGATGATAGAGGCCGGTACCCAGGCGAGAGGTGGTATGGGTCTTAAAATTTCAAATGTTGGAAAAGCGGTGTCGTGAAAAGTACGATTCACTGCCATAAACAGGCCAAAAGGAATCCCCAGAATCATGGCAGCAAAAAATCCACCCAAGACTCGCATAAAACTCATTTGCCAACTCATCCAATAACTTGGGTCGCCTATTAGACCGCCCCAACTTTCAAATACCGCCGTTGGTGCTGGTATTAAGCCAATCCAAGGAACACGGTACCCGTACCATGATTCAAAACGCGCACCTACTTCCCAAATTATTAGAAATATACTAATGGCAATAACGCCACGGAAAAAGGCTCTACTTAAAATTTTATCTTTTAATTTAGTTATATTCATTTTTATTACCCCTCCTTTTCGCCGGCTTCAAAGGCTTTTTTAGCCTCTTCGTTCACGACTCCTTTTGCTTCTTCCATCAGTTCCCGAAACCTTGGGCTTGTGAGAACACTGTAATCACGAGGATGTGGAATATCAACTTCAACTATCTTTTTGGGTTTACACGGTCTGGATGACATGATGATTAATCTATGCCCCAAGAAAATGGCTTCTTCCAGATCATGCGTTATGAAGAAGATAGTGACTTTATTTTTATAATAGATATCGAGTAGGGCTTCGTGCATTACCGACTTAGTCAGTGAATCAAGCGCTCTATAGGGCTCATCGAATAACAATACTTTGGGTTCTAACATTAATGCCCGAACAATTTCTACTCGTCGTCTAAGTCCAGAAGAAACTTCACCTGGAAAACTGTGCTCTGTGCCACCAAGACCTGCATCTGCCATCATTTTAATGGCCTTGTCATATATTACTTCTTTACTGAGCTTACCCTCCATCATGGGCCCAAAAACGACGTTCTCTAGATTTGATTTCCAAGGAAATAAAGCACCATTTTGGAACACTACGATACGATCTGAACCGGGCTCAGCCTGCATTTTGCCTGGGCCACAAAGTAATTCATTATCTAAATAAATCTCACCTGAAGTGATCCCATGGAATCCTGCAATAGCGTTCAGCAAGGTTGTCTTGCCACAACCAGACGGGCCGACAATCATACATATTTCGCCTCCTGGAATGTCAATAGAACAGTGATCAACCGCCATTACCGCAGCGCCATCAGGATCATAAACCTTTACAACATCTTCGATACGAATCGCACCCTTAATGACACTTTTTTGAGAGTTAGTATCTGCATTCATTGTAGCGCTCATTAGTTGTCTCCCAAAGCAAGCTCGCGGACTCGCCATTGCATCATGAAATCTCCAGCCATACGGACCATTGTACTGGTGATAAAACCAGTCACACCCAGCGTAATCATGCCGATAACGATAGTAGGATATGTAACCATGGTGTAGGCAGTATTAATTACGTATCCCAGCCCAAATTGACCCGACACCATTTCACCCGCTACTAATGAGAACCAAGCAACACCGATTGAAATTTGCAATCCAGTAAAAATATACGGCATTGCTCCTGGCACAATAACATGCCTGAATGTTTGCCAGCCATTAGCACCTAAACATCGAGCCGCACGAGTATATGACTCATCAATAGATTGAACACCCAGCATAGTATTTAAGGTCGTGGCAAAAAATGAAGCCAAGAAAGTTAAAAATATAACTGGAGTCTCTGAACCACTAAACATGATGATAGCTAGGGGTACCCAGGCTAAAATTGGGATAGGACGCAACACTTCAAAAAGAGGAAAGATAAACTCATGGAACTTTTTTGACCAGCCTAAAAATAAACCGAGCGGCACTCCAAGCACTGTCGCAAGGAAAAAAGCATAGGCAATTCGACGAAGACTAATGCCAATGTGTTGGTAGTACTCAGGCGTATAAACCGATAATCCGTAGATAGGATCTGGACTGAAATATTCGGTTACTACTTCCGTTAAACCTGGCATATCCTCGAATCGAGGTAGTTGCCATACCTCAACAAATAAATACCATATTGTCAGCAAGAAACCGACACCAAACAACATTAGGTAGGGTTTTGGACTTTTAAACCATGTTGATATTCGGTACATGGTTAAAGCCATACCGGTCATTTCTGACGCCTGTAAGCTTGCGTTGTTCATAATATCCTCAAAATGTACATATAAGTTCCATGTCATAGCCAATAACTACCTAGCTCTTATGAATGACTTGGTGGTAGCTAGTACTCTATTTATGTTGGTTTACTAATTTTTTTAGGTTTACTAACTTTTAGTCTTTTTATTTTTATTTTTATTTTCTTTCTAACTGATTTGGTGACTACTTTTTCACTTTAACCCTATTCTCCGCCGTCTTTCTTCAATTGACGAAGAATAGAGTTTTTAGTGGATACTACTTACTTTTTATCCTGGGAAAGGACCGTCCTGAGCTCGAACTTCACCAATAGGTGCCGTTAGTCCACGCTCTTTCAATATAGCCTCTGTAAACTCGGTCATGACAGCGTCATCTCGAAGAGTCTTAACATTGATAGTTTTAATACTGTGTAAGAACGTAGTTGCTTTAGTAATAAGAGCCTGAGCCTTTGGGGTAATACCAAATGCTAGCTCTATTCTTACTGGCGTTCCACCTTCAGCGTCTGAATAGGCTCCAGCCATAGACTTCCACAGCACTTCTTCAGTAAAACCGGTAGTCTGTGATTCAGCCATTCTGACGACTGCCATAGTGTTAGCAGGATCAGCCATAAACAACTGTGCATCCAACTCTGCATTTAACCAAGCTTTAACAACGTCTGGACGCTGTTCAATAAGGTCACCACGCATCGCGATAAATCCGCCGTCATTTTCGTCAACTGAAGCACCTGATGCAATACGTTTTGCCAGACCTTCCTCTACAAGACGTGAAGCAGTTGGCTCCCAAATGGCTGCAGCATCAAGTTTACCAGCACGAAATCCACTCGTTATGACTTCGATGTTTTGGTTTAAATAACTGGCTGGCTTGATGTTAGCTTTCTCAAAAACAGCTAATGCAAACCGGTCTGTACAAGCACCTTTAGGCACAGCAACGTTTTTACCATTCATCCACTGAAGCGCTTCTTTAGAATTAGCGAAATCAGGCGCGTCCATTCGGGCAAGCATGATATTACATTGATCAAAACCAAGACCAGCAGTAGCCACTATGCTAATAGGTGCCACTCTTTCTTTAGTGGTAGAAACGATAGCAGGCATATCACCCATGTAACCAATGTGCTGCTTTCCAGCCAACATACCATTTACAATAACTGATCCAGCAAGTCCAATTTGAAACTCAACTGTAGATCCTTTAGGTAAATACTTTTCGTATAGCTTTTGATCACGCATTACCACGCCAGACCAAGCTTCAGTGTAATAAGGTTGATAACCTACAACCAAATTGACAGGCTCGCCCACTTTCCCGTGATCAAGAGTTCCTGCGGTTACTGTAGATACAAAGCTTGTTGATGCAATTCCGATTGCAGCAACAACAGCGGTTAGACCAAAAGTGACTCGACGTTGTGCATGTTTTATATTTTTTATCATAATTAAAACCTCTACTCCTCAATGATTAATATTCTAATAAACTGCATTTATGTTAACGTTATTTTTCTACTTTTCTTTCTACATCTTTTCTACTTCTACTTATTTACCTCCGGTTTGTAAAAATTGAATCTTTATTACTCCTTTAAATTAGGGCGATTAGGTCTTAGAGACGCTAGCTAAAACTGTCATAACGAATCATTCCTGACGCTAATTGAATTTCTGTAATGAGTGGCCTTATTGTCGCATCGACTAAGGGCTGGGGACCGGCAATGTAGACCATCGTATTTTCTTGGCCGAGTGTCAATGAGTTCAAAGCTACTTCGTGAACCCACCCATAGCCATGTGAAAGCTTTCCAATGCTTTCTGGAGGCCTTGAATCTGAGGACTCTTGAGAAGCAACCATCTGAACAGAAAGATTATTTGGAAATCGTTTAACCATAGAGTTAAGTCTCTCAACAAAAATCATGTCATCCCAAGTTCGTATACCAAAATATAGGCTGGCTTTATGAGAATCAAAATAATTCACTTTGCAACCATGCTCCATTATGGACATCAAACCAGCAATACCAGAACCACCCGCAATCATAACAAGGTCGTGATTTTCATCTGGGTGAAATGTGGCCTTACCTAAAGGTCCAAATATTTCTATTTCGTTAGTGACACGATCGGAGCTGGAAATCCAGTCTGTAAAACTACCGTATTGCTTCTGCTTAATAATGAATTCAAGTGTGTTGGTACTGACCTCATAATTAACCATCGAGTAGGCACGATATCCATCAATGCCAGGTGCTTTCAGAACAAAAAATTGACCCGCATGAAATGAGATTAAGGAGTCTAGATTAACCTCAAAACGCATAATATCTGACGATAACATTGACAAATTTGAAATAGATGCTTGATGGTGAAGGGGGGTTAAATCATCGTCTCTAAAGGGTTCTATTTTTGAAGGCACGCCAAGCTTACAAGATGTTTTTGCAGTCGCCTGACACATCAAAAATTCGTTTTTCTCCGCTTTTAAATTTTTATGACCTGGTGCATCTGGCCAACCAATTTCTAAATTACCCTCTTTTAGTCGTGCTCGACATGAACCACAAGTGCCAGTAGAGCATTCATACGGCAACGAAATACCAGCACGCAGACCAGCAAAGAGCAATTTCTCTTCTGGCGCTGCTTCGAATATATGGGTTTGCCCCTTTTTTTCTATTTCGATCAGCATTATTGCATTAAATTCCGATTGCGTTAACTCTCAACCTACAGGTACATACTCGACTATCCTGAGGTAATAAATTTCTATAAATACTAGTTTATTCAATATTTAGGTCAAGTAAATTCTGCCCCAATTTCTTAATATACAAAATATTAATCATCTTCATCATCGAAGTCATATTCTAACTCCTTCTCAAGATTTACCATAACTCGACCCTCTTCTTCTTTAACGGGATACATTAGTAATGGCTTTTCAGCCGGCCCTTTGGGCTCTCCAGTCTTCATATCCCATTGCCATAGGTGCCTGTCACAAGTCAGCACCCCTTTCGCACAAAGACCTGAATCCTCTAAATACTCTTCCATATGGGGGCACACTGGTGGATAAGCCCTAAAGCCATCCCCTACATTAGCGACTAAAAAACTAATGCCATCAACATTGAATGGCTTCAGAGAATTCTCTGCCACTTCATCAGCTGCACATACATCTTTCCAACTCATATTTTTTTCCTGGCCTATGTGAAATGGCTAAATTGGCCAATGGGTCCCTTTATCTAGTCTTCTAGTATCAAGTCGAACTTCACGCTCAATAAATTTTACATCATTTCCATCAATTACGAATTTATCGTTATAACGGCCCACAAGAAAAATTCCAGTTGTTCCAGAATCAACGTGAGAACTGTTACCACCTAACAGAGTTTGAAAAACAGTAAGCGAGGTTACGGCAGTAGCAGATTTATTGTCGTCGGCTACATCAACTCTATAAACAATACCGTGACGCTTTAGTGGTGAATCGTCTATATTATGCTTACGGAGTTGACCCGTAATGGACTCCATATATTCTTTGGGTCCACCCATATATTCCATATCTTTCTGAATTTCAGGACTGTAGGCTCTTATGTAATAGTTGAAGTCATCAGAACAAAGATCAAGCCAATTCTTCCATTCACAGTCATCTTGATATAAGCATGTTTTATATATGAGACTTTTTATTTTTTCTGCCGTCTCTGCGCCATTCACAGCCATTGCTGCCTCCATTAATTCAATCCAATTTTTTTGTAATACTTCGGTAATTGACTTAAAGCATCAATTACCGAAGAGTTATAGCTAAACAAACCTGTTAAGCAGTTTCTGCTGGCTCTACGAAAGGTTGATCTGGATGGCTTGGTGAACGACCTACCCAACGACCCCATTCTTCGTAATAGTGGCGCATACCGTTTTCATCATGGATCGTTTCATTTTCATGTCTACCATGCAGTATTTGCCGACTTTCTGAACCCGATTGCATTGCTGCACCCTGGCCGGTGACTGCAATTAAATCCTCACACAGGTTACGACCAAAAGGACCCCATATAGAATTATGATGATCTATCCTAATTTTACGATCCTTGGGGCTATCACTTGCTAGACCTAAACCACGGAATTCAATCATTACTTTATTGGGTCCTAACGGCGTCATAATATCTGAACGTAACGCTGATCCGCGTAAATTAAAATTCACTCCAGGGAACATATCAATCATGTACCACTGATTGGCAGGTAAGTGAGGAAATGAAAGCTCTTCACGTGAGTGAAATCCTTCATAGTTTTCATATTGAACTTCAAAACTACCAACGTTTACGTGGCCACCCTTAAAACCCGTGTTTTTGCGCGCAAAGTACTCGTCATTAAAACCTGTAATACGATTGTGATAATGCAGATAATCATGATAAAACTCGCAGTTAGTGTCGTGCCACAACTTATAGTTACAATCAATAATTGCTTTGTGGTAATGGAATACTTCTAGCGGCTCTTCATTTACTGAAGGCGCCAAGCTATCGAGTGCACCTGCAGCAAACTCTTCAACCGTTTGATTGATATTGTCATTTAAGCTGACCCAAATAAAACCACCAAAATAAACTTCACTTTTGAGTTCACGCAGACCAACATCGGATTCACATAACCGATCTTGGTAGCCTTCTTCTTTTCGAGTTATGTTGACACATTTGCCTTTCATATCGAACTGCCACGCGTGAAACATACAGGTCATTGTTTTAGGAGTTCCAGAAGGTGTACTTTTCGCAAAGCTACCCGATGGTCTGCGCTCAATCATATTACCGCGGTGAGGACAAACGTTTAGAAAAGCTCGGACCTTCATGTCTTTGCCACGAACCACAATTACTGGTTCACGGGCAATAGTCATTGTGCGGAAGTCATAAGCATTTTTAAGTTCGGATTCATGACAAACTGGAATCCACATCTGCTTCCAAATTTTCTCTAATTCTTCTTCAAAAATCTCCTCATCGGAGTATATTTTGCTATCAACCCATTCACCTGACTGTAATTTAGGCTGCGCATTCCACTGTTCGTGATTTCTCGCTGACACAATTAAAACCTCTATATAGTTAAAATCTCAAAAAATAAATTTGGTACTTTTTTAAAATTTGCGCGTTATAGCTGAGACTTCCAGTCAACTTCTTTAGCAAATTTCATACGTTCTTCTGGTGTCATATAAACTGTATGTTCAGGACCAGGATAAACGCGCTGCCTTACATCATCCGCATAACGGGTAAATACATCTTCCATTATTGGAATTAAATCGGTATAAATTTTAGAATGACGAGGCACATGCTCCTCGTAAAGATGTAACAGGTCAGATGTAATAATATGAACGCCATGCGCTTTATTACCAGCTCCAAGACTAATAACAGGTACGGGTAATGTCTCAGCAAGATATTCACAAACATCTTCACTAGTGACTTCACACATAATAGAAAAACAACCCGCATCAACAAAAGCCCATGCGTCATCAACTAGCCGTTTAGCTATATCAGCCGTTTTACCCTGAGCAAAGAAACCGCCTAGCTGTGGCATACGCATCGGTGTAATACCAATGTGACCTTGAACAGGGATACCGGCTTTCACAATGGCTTCTATATTTCTAGCATGATGCTGATTACCTTCACATTTCATAACTTCAGCATTTGCTTGATGAACGAACTTGCCCGCATTTTCGACCGCTTGTTCTGGAGAAACATGAAAGCTCCAATAAGGCATATCAACCATTCGCAGTCCGTACTTAGAACCTCGGTCAATGGCTTTTGACATCATCATTACTTCTTCAAAACTGACCGTTACAGTCGACTGGTGGCCAAATAAAATCATGCCGCCAGTATCAGACACACACAGAATATCAATTCCCAAGCGGTCTGCAATAACAGCACTTCTATAGTCATAAATTGCCATTTGTACTATCTGATCATCTTCACGCATCTTACGTTGAAGCTCTCTGATCGTGACCTTCTTTCTCTTGGGGGTTTGCTCTGTCATTTGTATCTCCAATTGTGTTTTATAATTTGTACTAACTTGTTATAAAACGATAATACTCATCGCAGACAAAACCTGTCCAAGTGATATTCCTTATGGTTTGATAGGCAATGCCTAACTTGGTGCTAAATATAAAGATTTTCCCTATGGTGGGAAATGGCAGAGATTCAGGTTAATATTGGCTAATAACATGGAATCCATTAGGTTTAAGCTATATCTCACCTTTTGGTTTAGGCCTTTCACATTACAATTTTATGATAGCTGTAAATCATCTAACGTCATCAGTATTTTATGAAAAAGCCCTCGCTAATATCAATAGACCGACCACAACAAGTATTGAAGCAACCATTTTTTTAAGGAATTTAATGGGTAATACATGAACGAACTTGGCCCCTAGCATTGCGCCAAAGCCTAGAAATAGTGCTAGTGATAAACCAAGACTAAAATCGACTTCTGAGTGAGCCATATTACTAATTGTTGCCGTTAATGAGATTGGCACCTGTACCGCTTGCGACAAACCAATGGCTGTCAGAATAGGAGTTTTTCGCCATAATAAAATAGGAATTAATAATAATGGCCCGCCTGTTCCGGTTAGGGCTGATCCGATGCCAGTGATAAATCCGATTGAAATTAATTCAACATTATCTGAGGGGGGCTCGGTATGCAGATGTCGGCCAGTACGCAAAAGCGCGTCAAGGCCCGATGCTAAAATTAGAAAGCCGATGGCTACTCCTAACCAATAGGAAGGTAAAAAAGGCAATGCATAACCCCCAAAATAAGCACCTGGCAATGCCCCCAAACATATTTTTATTGCCAAAGGCCAGTTTATAGTGCCTTGCTTTGCATACATAATGGCGCCGATCAAGCCTGTAAATATGTAACCCACCATGCAGGCAGGAATGGCAACATGTAAAGGCACTGAGCTGAAATAATTGAGCGAGGGTACTAACAAAACGCCGCCTATACCGACCCCTCCGATAAGGACACCAACAACAAAAACGACAGTAACAAGAATGGGAGAAAACAAATTTAATGGCTCATTTTGGCAGTGTGTGAAAATTTGAATTGTTTATTAATTTCGTCAGATCATAAACTAGCTGACCCATGAATAATAATTTCTTTTCATCCATTACTAGTGATATCGTAATGTGCAGTACAGTTTTTTATCACAATAACGAATCGGAAATAATATGTTCCTCAGGCAATTTCAGTATCTGGTCGCACTTGAACAAGAGGGACATTTCGGTCGAGCTGCTGAAAAATGTCATGTATCACAACCCAGTTTATCAAGCGCCCTGAAAAGCTTAGAGGGAGAGCTTGGCATTCCTATTATATTGCGCCAGCAGAAATTTCAAGGCTTTACCGAAGAAGGAAAGAGAGTCGTGAGCTGGGCAAAAAGGCTTTTAGCCGATCGATCTGCTATGCTTGAAGAGCTTGCAATAATGAAGAACAGCCTACACGGTCGGCTTCGGATAGGCGCGATTCCTATGAGTTCACCTCTATTCCCTATGCTCAGCCAGCTATTTCAAAAGCACTATCCTTCAGTTCAGCTAGACATTCAGTTCATGAGTCTTGACCAAGTGGTTAAAGGCTTAACCAATTTTGAAATTGACATTGGTGTAACTTATTTAAATGACCCCTTATTAGAGAAGTTCATCACAATGGCGCTATTTGAAGAACCTCTTTATTTGTTGTTACCAGACAACGACTGGCTCGGTGACCAACCTTCAATCACATGGAAAGAGGCAGCTACTTTACCGATGAGTCTATTGTCTAAATCAATGCGTGAAAGACGGATAATGGACGAGGCATTTGAAAGTGTTGGCTGTGAACCGATGCCAAAACTGGAATCAAATTCCATATTTCAATTGGCTTTCCATGCAATGGCAGGAGACTTGGCGACAATCGTGCCAAGACGTTTTGCACATTTACCCAACACACGCCAAAAATTATTAACCGAACCCAGTGTCTCTCAGGTACTGGGGTTAGTTTGGGTACATGGAGACCCCGTATTACCGATGACCAATGCAGCCACTAAGTTAATTCGAGAAGCGCTAGATTCAGGCGCATTAGAAAAAATCAGTTTTCTGGGAGAATAAACCTTCAAAAAATAAAGCTAAACCACGGTTTAACTAACCACAGAAAATTCAATGCTAGCACTTTAAAAAAAAGCCATAATCACAGGCGATTTGGCTCTCTTTTTTATAACTGGCCATCTTCTTCTAGTACTTTTCTAGCGACTCTAAAACATTCCAGAGATTGGGGTACGCCACAATAAATCGCAACGACATGAATAGTTGCGCGAATTTGTTCTTTAGTTACTCCATTTTTAATCGCGCCTCGACAATGAATTTCCCACTCACTCATTTTCCCTAGTGCACCGATCATGGCTAGATTCATTAAAGAACGAGTCTTTGCATCAATCGACTCATCACCCCAGCCAAAGCCCCAACACCACTCGGTCATCGCTTCTTGAAAGGGTCGCGTGAAATCATCAGCAGCAGCTAAATTTTTCTCAACATATTCGGCACCCAGAGTGGCCTTCCGCTTTTCTAGTCCAACTTGAAATCTTTCTTTACTCATTGTAATCCCCTTAGTTTAAAATTTATCGCACCCAAGCACCAATAGGCCAACCATAATAAACGAACTTTACTTTTTCTCTGCGCTGCAGCCAAAAGTGAATTTTAGTCCCTATACTGTGTGATTTAGCTGGATAATTTAATGCTGCACCCAGGTAGTTTTTTGAAAATTGTCTTGTATGTTACACCGTCAGTCAACTGGTCGTAAAACAATTCAACTGGCTCAAGGCCACTACCTTTTGTTAATCACAAACGTTATGATCTTGTTCATGTCGGAAAAAAAACATTTGCTCATCGTTGCCCATAACCCCTCTCCTAACACCCAGAAATTGGTCGATGCATCCATACTTGGCGCCAATCACTCTGATATTAAAGGCGTTGAGACTAAATACATTGCACCCTTACAGGCAACTCCATGTGACGTCCTTTGGGCTGATGCGATCATTCTTGGTACTACCGAAAATTTTGGCTATATGAGTGGTGCCTTGAAAGATTTTTTCGACCGTATTTATTACCCCTGCCTTGAAAAAACAGAGGCCCTACCCTATGCGTTGTATATTCGTGCAGGCTTGGATGGCACTGGGACGAAAATTGCTATTGGAAAGATAACTACAGGTCTATGCTGGAAAGCAGTACAGGAACCTATAATTCTTCAAGGAGAGTACACTATAGAATTTGAAAATCAATGCGAAGAACTTGGTATGCTGATGGCGGCCAGCCTTGAATCCGGTATCATTTAGAGAAACGTTCACTATGACAAATTTTACTAATAAAAAAGCCATCGTCTTCGGCGGCACCTCTGGTATTGGACTAGAAATAGCCAAATTACTGATGCAATTGGGGGCAAAGGTTATTACAGTTAGTCGGCGTGGCCCACAGAGCGATGCCAACAATGGCATGCAAAATGAAATGGCTGATGTTCTCGATAGAACCGCTTTAAAGGCTATTTTTGAGCACCACTCTGGGTTTGATTTTTTAGTCAATGCAGCCACGGGTGGATCACGCGCTATTGGCCCTTTCTTAGAAATGGATATGGATGGTTTTCAAGGTTCATTCGCAAAACTATGGGGGTATCTAAATACCGTTCAACTTGGCGCGCCACACATGTCGCAGAATGGTGCGATTGTTTTGCTTAGTGGTTATCCTGCTAGAAAAGCAAAGTTAGGCTCTATCGCCATTGGTACTGTAGGCAATGCAGTCGAAGGCTTTGTTAAACTCGTTGCCAGTGAAATTAAGCCCTTACGCATTAATGCGGTTTGCCCTGGTTTGATCGACACACCCATGTTTACCCAACAAGGTAAAGCACGCGAAGATTTTTTGTCAAACGGCACTGAACAAAACCTCATAGCGCGAGCAGGTCAACCTGAAGAAGTTGCCTCAGCAGCTATATTTTTACTCCAGAATCAATTCGTTACTGGTACGATTGTTGATGTCGATGGTGGTGCAATATCAGCCTAATCAATACTGGCCTGATTTGAATTTGGTCTTCTTAGCGAGTCAGTGGTTATAATCTATTTCAACACAAACGAAAGGCCCACCCGTCATGAGCCACTGGCCTGGCTTGGCAACTTCAGTTTGAAATAAATGTTTACCTGCTAACTTTATAGCGTATGAATCAGGTGTTATAACAGTAATTTCGCTGTCGACCGCATAGATTAACAACAGGCTCGTGCAGGAAGATAAGTACTGGTCTTCAGTGCCATCTGACGTTGTTACTTTTGAACGACACTTATGTTGTCGAGTCATCACGTTAAAGTCTAGAATATCACCATCATGCAATTTAGCATTGGTTCGCCACCCACCATCAAAATGTGCCAAATCAAATCTTTGATTTAGTACGTCTTTCTGTCCACTGTTATGGTTTAACGTTAGACCATAACCCTCAATTAAAATAAGCGTTCGATCATATCGTTCAAAATCAGAAAAATCACCATCCGTAGTGACCGGTGCCATACTTAATCGCCAGTCAAAACCGTCTAAACTGGAACCACCAAACGCTAACTCTTGAGTACTACCCTGACCGTTTTTCCATGCAACGGAACGGTATTGCTTAGGTGATATGATATTAAACTGCATTAGAGGACGACCTATTTAGGTTAGACTGCTGTAACTTTATCATACATGACAGGCTATAAAAGATGAGCAATGAACCGAGAGGTGGTCTTACTATTCGAACGCTGGCAATGCCTGCAGACGCAAATCCATCAGGTGATATTTTTGGTGGTTGGGTCTTATCACAAATGGATATAGCCGCCAGCATCTGCGCTGTAGATCGAGCTCAATGTCGCACTGTCACTGTGGCTTTAGACGCGATGAGTTTTATTAGCCCAGTAAAAATTGGCGATGTCCTTAGCGTCCATACAGAACTCAGAAAGGTCGGTAATACGTCGATGGATATATATGTCGAAGCTTGGGCTAAACGCGGACGTCTTGGCGAGACGGATAAAGTAACTGAGGCCATGTTTAAATTTGTTGCTGTTGACGAAGACGGTTTACCTACACCAGTACCATCACTTTAGAGCACATCATTTACCAGCTCGATCCAATGAACCACTGGTACCGAGGCACCCTGTCCTATCTGTAACTGACAGCCAATATTCGCCGTGGCAATTACTTCTGGGGAATCAACCGTTAATGCTGATTGCTTATTTTTCTGCAACTGCTTTGATATTTCAGGTTGTAAAATCGAATAGGTTCCTGCAGAGCCACAGCATAAATGTGAGTCAGCAACCTGACAGACTTGATAACCCGCGCTCGTTAAAATTTTCTCTACAACATTCCTCAGGCCAAGTGCATGCTGCATAGAACACGGTGAGTGAAAGGCGACTCGCTTTGGGATAACAGTGGGTTGATTTATAGACCGATCAATAGTAAATTTTTGATTGTCCATTTCCTTAGCGACAAGCTCACTTAAGTCGAGCGCAAGCTCACTAATAGTTTGGCCTTTTTCCGCATAGTCAGCCTCATCTTTAAAAATATCACCATAATCTTTAATGCTCGCACCGCAGCCAGTCGCAGTAAAAATAATCGCTTCAACTCCTTTTCCAACCTCTGGCCACCAAACATCAATTAAGCGTCTGGCTTGCGCTTTACCTTGCTCTATTTGCGATGTGTGCATACCGACAGCACCACAACAATTATTCTGATCAACTTCAATGACACTCAAGCCTAAACGATGCAGTAATTGTTTTGCCGCAGCATTCGTATTAGGTGCTAAAGCAGGTTGAACGCAGCCCGATAGCATCAGTACTTTCCGTTCATGCTGAACCATAACCTTGGCTATATTTGGCTTTTCCTGAGGAATAGATACACGTAATTTGTTAGGTAATAACCATCGACACTTTTGTGCTATTTGGATTGAAGACTTAAATATCCAACCCGAATTTAAAAACCAAGTAATACCCCATCGTAAACTACGCTGTGTGACAGATCGAGGTAAATCATCTTCGATAGCTTCTCGTCCAATTTCTAGCAGTCGGCTATAATTAACACCGGATGGGCAAGTCGTTTCACAACTGCGGCACGTTAGACATCGATCAAGGTGAAGCTGCATCTCCCTATTGGCCGGAGCACCCTCAAAATATTGTTTCATCTGATAAATACGACCACGCGGACCGTCTAGCTCATCACCGAGTAATTGGTAGGTTGGGCAAGTTGCATTGCAAAAACCACAGTGCACACAACTTCGAAGAATAGACTCAATGGCTTCTGCTGATTTTCCTTCTTTAAATCGTTGAGTTAAGTTTGTTTGCATTGTTAAAGTCCAGCGTACATTCGACCAGGGTTAAATATACCGGCTGGGTCAAAGCTTGATTTAAGATTTCGATGCAGTGCTAAAATACCATCCGTAGGACGATGGAATATCTCAGCATGACCGTCATATCCTTGATAAGCACAGACAGTACCTCGGTGAGACTCTACTTGCTGCCTTAACTGGCCAAGATTTTCTTGTGGTGTTTCTATCCACCGCTGCGCACCACCCCATTCGATCAACTGCGGTTCAGCTGGTAAAAAATTAACCTCAACACTCGGCACCGACACCCTAGCAAGCGATTTAACTGGGCCAAAAAACGGATGTGTCTGCTCTTTTAATTTAGACCAAGTGTCATCGTTATCTATTTTATTATCTCCACCCAAATCTTCACAAGCACTATAAAGTCCTTGTTGGCTGCCAGAAAGCCTTATTTTAGTTCTACCCTGATACCAAACTGATGCTGATATTGGATAAGGAAAACGTCTTTTTTGATTGATCCAATCAATGTGTGTTTGAGCATCTGCATGTTCAAAAGACAGCGTTGTTTCTGCCTCAAATTTTGGAATAACACGAATCGACACTTCAAGTAAAATACCTAAAGTACCTAATGCCCCTACCATCAAACGTGATACGTCAAATCCCGCAACATTCTTAATCACGCGACCACCAAAATTGACTATTTCACCTCGACCATTAAGCAGTTTTACGCCCAAAATGAAATCACGGATAGCACCAGAGAATGCACGCCTTGGACCCGTTAAACCACTAGCAACTATACCACCTATGGTTGCTTCTTCGCCAAAGCAAGGCGGCTCAAATCCTAACATTTGTCCTTTTTCAGCCAACAACAGCTCTACGTCTTTTAGTTTACATCCTGCTCGTAAAGTAATGACTAACTCAGCTGGGTCATAGTCAATAATGCCACTATGTCCACTTACATTAATCTCCAGTGCATTAACGACATGCCCGTAAAATGACTTAGTATTTCCACCCGTGATTTTTACAGGTGTACCGTTTGCTGACACAGCCTCAATCTGAGACTGAAGGTCTTCTTCGAGATTAACCTGTGGGATGCTCACTTCTTGAATCTGAATGGCCATTAGAATCGATCCAGTTCAGGATGTGGCAGTTCACCATTATGAACGTGCATCGCATTAAATTCGGCACAGCGTGCTAAAGTAGGAATTGCCTTACCGGGGTTCATGATATTGGTTGGATCAAAAGCGGATCGAATCGCATGGAATTGATGACGCTCTATATCACTGAACTGAACGCACATTTCGCCTAATTTTTCGACTCCAACTCCGTGCTCGCCTGTAATTGTGCCACCATGATGAATGCATAGCTGAAGAATTCTACTGCCTAACGCTTCCGTCTTTGCAAACGCGCCTTCATCGTTGGCATCATACAAGATTAACGGGTGCAGATTGCCATCACCCGCATGAAAAACGTTGGCTATGCGTAACTCATACTCTTCAGAGAGTCGGTTTATTTCAGTTAAAACAGCACCCAGCGCCTTCCGCGGAATAGTGCCATCAATGCAATAATAATCAGGTGATAAGCGACCCACTGCAGGAAAAGCCGCTTTGCGTCCTGACCAAAACAAGTGTCGTTCAGCATCGTCCTTAGCCAAGCGAGTATCTATTGCACCACTATCTTTTAGTATGCGGTCTACTTTGCTTATTTGGGACTCAACTTCCGCTTCGGTACCGTCTAGCTCACAGATTAAAATAGCCGCTGAATCGATAGGATAACCCGCATTGACAAAGGACTCTGCCGCTCTAATAGCGGGGTTGTCCATCATTTCTATACCCGCAGGAATGATACCGCCTGAAATAATGCTGGCAACACTGTTGCCCGCCTTCTCAACGTCATCAAATACCGCCAAAATTACTCGTGCACATTGAGGAATTGGCAACAGTTTCAATATGACTTCAACTACAATACCAAGCATGCCCTCTGATCCAATTACCAGTGCAAGTAAATCATATCCTTGCGACTGCAATGACTGTTGATCCAATACAAGTAATTCACCTGAGGCGGTCACAATTGTTACACTTAAGACATTATGCAACGTCAATCCATATTTAAGACAATGAACTCCACCCGCATTTTCAGCGACATTGCCCCCGATAGAACAAGCTATTTGAGATGAGGGGTCGGGCGCATAATAAAGACCAAGATGCTTTACTGCCTCTGAAACCGCTAAATTACGTATGCCGGGTTCGACAGTAATACTTTGCGCATTATCATCAATGTTAAGAATTCTATTCATTTTAGATAAACTCAAAACAATACCCTCTGCATGAGGCAAGGCACCGCCTGACAGACTGGTACCAGCACCACGGCTCACAATGGGTATATTGCGATCAGCACAAATAATCACAATTTTTTGCACTTCTTCAATGGTCTTAGGCAAAACAACCATCAAAGGGGTTTGGCGGTAGGCGCTCAGCCCATCGCACTCATATGCGGCTAGTGAGGTAGACTGATCAACTACCGATTCATACTCAAGAAATGTGCGAAAAAGGCCCGCTAGCTGTTGTCGTGTTGAAGTTATCATTGCCTTTATCACCACCCTTGATTTGTCTGATATGATCCCAATTGACTCTAGTGCACCGCCTTGCCTTCTAAACAGGCGATTGCTAATATAACTTGAAGGTAATCGAATTGGACTGACCAATTTAACAAATTATGATAAAAAAACCAATAGAAAATCTTTCTGTTACCGACGCAGTAACTGAAAAACTTGAATCAATGATTGTGGAAGGTACCTTTAAGCCAGGCGACACTTTACCGCCCGAGCGTCAGCTTGCTCGTGATTTTGCGGTATCAAGAGCATCGCTTAGGCAAGCACTTTCGGTACTCGAATATCGTGGGCTAATTCTATCAAAACAGGGTGGTGGCAACTACGTATGTGACGTTGTTAAAAAGAGTTTTTCTGATCCACTACTTGATTTAATTAAACGTCATCACGAATTGAAGTTCCAAGTAATTGAACTTCGTCAAACATTAGAGTGTTCTGCTGCTTTTTATGCTGCCAAACGCGCTACGAATGAAGATCGCGTGATTATCCGTCAACGCCTAAATGATTTAAAAGCTACTGTGCCGATGAAAAATCCAGTTGAAGAAGCGAGGGCGGACCTAGAATTACATTTAGCCATTGCTGATGCTGCCCACAATGTGCCGTTATCTTTAATGCTAAGGAATATTTATTCACTGCTACTCAGTGAGATTGAAGAGAATCTAAGCCTAGTTCATCAAGTGAACATTAACTCAGAAAAACTACATGGGCAGCATCATGAAATGGTCGAACTTGTAATGGAGGGAGATAGTGAAGGCGCTCGTCGTGTGGTTCGTGAACATCTGGAATTAATTAGAGATACCTTTATTAAAAATGCGTTAGTTAGCGAACCAAGTAATGACGAAACACGAGCCATATTAAACCAGCTTTAGGGATAATATTATTTAGAGACGCCGGCTTTTAACTGTTCGAAGTTTTGACTCATTTCCTGCATTAGCTGTTTACGTTTTTCTTCAGGTGCAAGGGTGAAAACAACAATCCATGTAACCAAAATAAATACTGCTAAACCTTGAAAAAAAGTCGCTACTTTTTCTTTACCGATAAAGTTATCCAGACGCGTACGATTTGACTTGTAATGGCGCATGAAAAAATCCAGCACCGCAAAAAATGGCCCATAAAGAAAATCAAAAATCTTTTTAACAGCTGGTTTCAAAACTCGTTCCTATCTTAGTATTTGCCGGTAACTGAATGCTAATGACCGCCATAAGGCAACTCTAACACCACGAGTGGAGTTCACCACCAAATTGAACCATAACACCCAAAACTATTATGCTGTTACTATATTTTAAAACCATAACTCAGAGTATCTCATATGGACAATAAGCCCGTTGTGCTGGTAACACGAAAATTACCCGATGCGGTAGAGATCAAACTTGCGGAACATTTTGACGTTATTCTCAACCCGGAAGACAAGCTATATAGCAGCGACGAGCTTTTGCAACTAGCCACTCGTGCGGACGCTATCTTACCCTGCCACACTGAGAAATTCACAGCCGAAACAATTGCTCTATTACCAACCAGAATAAAAGCAATAGCCAATTTTTCTGTTGGTGTTGATCATGTAGATCTAGAAGCCGCCAAACAGAAACAAGTCATCGTTACCAACACGCCTGACGTACTGTCCGATGCTACCGCTGAAATAGCCATGCTACTTATGTTAGGTGCCGCTCGTCGAGCCAGCGAGGGTGAGCGCATCATGCGCACCCAACAGTGGAAAGACTGGAGCCCTGCTTTCATGGTTGGGCAGCAAATCACGGGTAAACGCCTTGGCATTCTCGGTATGGGCCGAGTTGGACAAGTTCTAGCTCAGCGTGCGCGTGGATTTAATATGTGTATTCATTATCATAACCGGCATCCAATTGAAGACAAACTTGCAGCAGGCGCAGTCTACCACGACAGTGTTGAGGCATTGCTGGCAGAAGTTGACGTATTATCGATCCATTGCCCAGCATCCCTTCAAACCAAGGGTCTGATAAATAGTCAACGTCTCGCTATCCTTCACAGTAATGCGATTGTCGTCAATACCTCGAGAGGTGGCGTGGTTGACGATGACGCATTAGTGAACGCTCTGAAATCTGGCAGTATTGCAGCTGCAGGTCTTGATGTTTATAATGGTGAACCTGATGATATCAACCCTGAATACTCCCATCTAGATAACGTTTTTTTGTTACCTCACATCGGCAGTGCCACCCATGAAACTCGCAACGCAATGGGCTATCGAGCAATTGATAACCTAATTGCTATTTTTAATGGAGAGGTGCCCAAGGACCGAGTAGTTTAGTTGCTAAATATTGGTACTACCAATATTGGTAGTACCAATATATACTGATAGTGCGATCAGTGCTAAATACTAATAAGAATGCCCTGACAGGAGACACTTTACGGAATTTATTTATTATAAATTTCCAACCCCAGGAGGATTACAAGCATGACAGATACAAAACAATCAAGACGTAAATTTCTAACCAAAGGCGCGGCAACCATCGCTGGTGGCGCGGCTCTTGTCGCTGCACCCACAATGGCAGTAGCTGCAAAACCTGTTGTACTTAAAGTACAGGCAGCTTGGGGCGGCGGTATCTTTTTAGAGTTTGCACAAGACTATGTCAATCGGGTTAATGAAATGTCTGGTGGCTCACTGAAGATTGACCTGCTTGGCGTTGGCGCAGTAGTAAAAACTGCGGAAATGCAAACCGCTGTTCATAAAGGTGTTATTGATGGCGCTCACTTAGTGACTGCTTACTGGTATTCAAAAAGCCCCGTTGCATCATTGTTTGGAACTGGGCCTTGCTTTGGTTGGTCTGCAAATGAACTGATGGGCTGGATTCAATACGGTGGAGGTAAAGCTCTGTATGAAGAATTAATGAGCGACCTTAGGCTTGACCTCGTTGGTTTTTTCACTGGCCCAATGCCTGCTCAACCACTAGGTTGGTTCAAAGAGCACATTACTAGTAGCGATCAAATGAAAGGCCTTAAGTATCGTACTGTTGGCCTCGCTGCTGACGTTTTGCAAGAAATGGGCATGTCAGTTGTGCAACTACCCGGAGGTGAAATTCAGCCCGCTATGAAGAGCGGTCTAATTGATGCTGCCGAATTCAATAATCCGTCATCGGATAAAGATTTTGGCATGCAGGATGTTTCTAAACATTACCACCTTGCTAGTTTCCATCAGTCGCAGGAATGTTTCGAAATTATTTTCAACAAGCGTCTTTATGAAGGTCTTGCAAAAGAGCATCAAGCTATTCTTAAATATGCCTCTGAAGCGGCTTCAGCAGACATGGCTTGGAAAGCTATGGAGCGTTACTCTCAAGATTTGGTCACGCTGAAAGAAAAGCATGGCGTCAATGTTTACCGTACCCCTGACAGCGTTATGAATGACCAGCTGAAAGCTTGGGATATCGTAGTTAAACGCTTCAACGAATCTGATCCCTTTTTCAAGAAGGTTATTGATTCGCAAATGGCATGGGCAAAGCGTCACGGTGCTTATGCATTGAACAACAACCCCAATTATAAGGGTGCATTTGAGCATTACTTCGGTAAGTTATAGTTAAAATTTAGTCACACTTAAGTTATGGGGTGGTATGTATATTATTACCACCCCTATACTCCTTCCCATATCGAAATATTTCTATTAGGTGCCGAGCCATGATGACTCGTATTCTCTACTTTATAGATAGCCTTAGCGCCTGGTTTGGCAAAGCCTTTGCCTGGTGTATTGTTGTCTTAACTTTCTCCACCTGTTATGAAGTTTTCGTACGCTACGTACTCAATTCACCGACTGTCTGGGCGTTTGATATGAGTGTACAAATGTATGGCTCACTGTTTATGATGTGTGGCGCTTACGCCTTGTCACAGGGTGCTCATGTTCGTGGCGACGTGCTCTATCGTTTAATGAACATTAAAACTCAGGCCAGAATCGATCTTGTTCTCTACATCCTTTTTCTAATGCCCGGTGCTATTGCGCTAGTCTATTACGGCTATGGTTTTGCCTCTGACTCTTGGTTTTATAAAGAAGTTAGCTGGAGCAGTCCAGCACGAATTCAAATTTACTTTTTCAAAACACTTATTCCCATTGCTGGATTTTTAGTATTGCTTCAAGGTGTTGCTGAATGCGTCCGTTGTGTGGTTTGTATCCAAACAGGTGCCTGGCCTGCAAGATTACATGACGTCCAGGAAACTGGAGACATGCTAATGAAAGAACAACAAGATAAACAGCAGTTGGAGAAAGAGAATGTCTGATCCAGTTATCGCAGTCGTTATGCTGTGTTTATTTATTGTAATAGTAATGCTTGGTTTTCCTATCGCATTTACGTTAATCGCAATGGGTATTGGCTTTGGTTATTATGCTTATTACGATGTTGATCGTATGCAACACCTATTTGATAACCGAATTTTTGACTTATTTGTTCAAAATACTTTTTCGGTGATGTCCAATGACGTTTTGGTGGCTGTACCGCTGTTTCTGTTTATGGGCTACGTGGTTGAAAGAGCCAATATAGTCAATCGATTATTTTTCAGTATTCAAATGGCAGCTCGTCACCTGCCTGGATCTATGGCAGTTGCAGCACTATTTACCTGTGCCATATTCGCCACTGCCTCCGGTATTGTTGGAGCGGTCGTTACCCTAATGGGTATGCTTGCATTTCCCGCTATGTTGAAAGCAAATTACGATGAAAGTTTTGCAGCTGGGGTTATTTGTGCTGGCGGTTGTCTTGGTATCCTTATACCACCTTCCATTATGCTCATCGTTTATTCAGCCATCGCAGAAATATCCCCTTTACGGCTCTACGCTGCGGCCTTATTCCCTGGCATGATGTTAGCGGGTCTATATATGATTTATGTTGTTGGACGTGCGGCTTTAAATCCAAGCCTTGCGCCAAAACCGATGGAGGAGGACATACCACCATTCGGCACCATCGTTTGGGAACTTATAACGTCTTTTATTCCATTAGCCGTACTCATTATGAGCGTACTAGGTGCCATCTTAATGGGATTAGCAACACCAGCAGAAGCCGCAGGCGTTGGGGCTGCTGGTGGTTTAATACTCGCCTTACTTTATCGCTCCCTGAGTTGGGAACGATTAAAGCAAGCGGTCTACCTTACCGCGAAAACATCAGCTATGGTCTGTTGGTTATTTGTGGGATCGTGGACGTTCGCCTCCGTATTTTCATATCTTGGAGGGCATGAGCTAATAAATGACTGGGTACTGTCTATGGATCTTGGTACGGTCGGTTTTCTAATACTCGCTCAAGCCATAATTTTCATCCTCGGTTGGCCATTAGAATGGACAGAAATTATCATTATCTTTGTTCCCATATTCTTACCTATGCTGGAAACCTTTAATGTTGATCCATTGTTTTTTGGTATCCTGGTTGCTTTGAACCTGCAAACATCGTTTTTAACCCCACCCATGGCCATGGCAGCTTATTATCTGAAAGGTGTAGCGCCACCTCATATTCAGTTAATGACGATATTCAAAGGCATTATGCCTTATCTAGCTATCATTATTTTCTCAATGGTATTACTTTATAACTTTCCAGGAATTGCACTATGGCTTCCAGTTTATTTGTTTGGGTAAGCCATCTTTCACAGTCACAAATGAAGTAATAAATAATGAGTACATTTGATACATCAACCGCTAATTTATTAAGTGCCTGCGAAGCTCGAAAAGCCATAGATGAAGGACATTTAAGTTCGCAGGAACTAGTAAAAGCTTGCTTTGACCGCATTGATTCACTCGAAGAATCAATTGGTGCCTGGTCGCACCTGGATAAAGAATTGGCTATGCAACAAGCCCGTGAGGCTGATGAATTCCGTAGTCGCGGTTTACGTGTGGGTGCACTGCATGGTTTACCTATTGGTATCAAAGATATTATCGATACTTGTGATTATCCAACCGAACTCGGCACCGTTATCCACGAAGGGCGCAAACCCTCAAGTAATGCTACTCTGGTGTCTCTATTGAAAGAGGCTGGCGCTATTATCCTTGGTAAAACGGTTACCACAGAGTTGGCTTTGCTTTCACCAGGAAAAACCTCCAATCCACATAATAATGAGCACACCCCAGGCGGCTCTTCTAGCGGTTCAGCGGCAGCAGTAGCCTCAGCAATGGTACCTTTAGCTGTAGGCACTCAAACAAACGGCTCAGTCATTCGCCCTGCATCTTTTTGTGGAATATATGGCTTTAAGCCCAGCTTTGGCCGTATATCACGTCAAGGCGTACTGAAACAATCACCACCATTGGACACGGTTGGTGTCTTTGCTCGTTGCCTCGAAGATCTTGCCTTGATCGCTGACGTTGTCATGCGATACGACCAACAAGATGAAGCGATGAGTCCCATAGCTCCACCCTGTATTGGGTCGGTCATGGCAGAACCTGTGCCGGTAGACCCAGTTTTTGCTTTTATTCGTACACCGGCCTGGGATAAGACTGAACAAGTCACCAAAGATGGTTTTCGCGAACTCATAGAAGCCCTTAATGAGAGCAAAGCCAAAACTATCGACATATTCGACTTGCCCGCTCAATTTGACAACATATTTGAAGACCATCGAGTAGTAATGGAAGCCGACATCGCTCGAAACTTTGGTAAAGAATATACCTGTGGAAAGGCAGAATTAAGTGCGGAGCTTCGTAGCATGATTGAACGGGGTCAGAAAATTACAGATGAAGATTACAATGCCTCTGTAGCAACAATAGCCGACTACGCTAGTAGTCTAGACGAAATATTTGAATTATATGATGCCGTCCTAACACCAGCCACGCCTGGACCAGCGCCGCTAGGATTACATACCACCGGAGATCCGGTAATGAATACCATATGGACATTCTGCGGCACACCGACATTAAATCTACCATTATTGCAAAGTGAAGAAGGCCTTCCATTAGGTGTTCAGCTGGTTGGAGAAAAAGATGACGATGCGCGGCTATTTAGAACCGCTCGCTGGTTACTGGATAGTTTAAACGACCTTTGACTTTAGCTAAACAACCTTAGATTAAGAGAAATAATCATGGATAATTTAATAAGCAGCATTATCGCAGTTACTGTATTCCTTGCTTTTGTTATTGGACTGGCAATTTCAATCAAATCAATTCCTTTTGCTATTATTGTATTATTGGTATCTATAATGGTACTGATCGAGTTTTTTCAGTCCGCAAAAGAAGGTTTAAAAAATGATGTCAATAGAAAAGCTTGAGTTAGTAATTATATCTCTGATTACGATTCGTTAATCTCCCCAATAAAAGCATTAACACATTCCAAAATTAAGCCTTCTAGTTGGGTGGCGTTTATATATGAAGGCAATCTAACCAGTACTAGCAAACAGTCAAAATATGAGGAGATGTTAACTCTGGACCCAAAATTCTATTGGAGTCAAAATAGACTCCAATAGATCGCTCATTTTGATTTAGATATTTTTTGCTACCATTTGCTCTGCAATATAATCAGCCTGTCGAATAGCGAGAGAAACAATAGTTAAAGTTGGATTTTCAGATGCTCCAGTAGTGAATTGACTACCGTCAGATATGAATAAATTTTTAATATCATGTGTTTGTCCGTTTTTATTACAAACACCATCAGAAGATTTTTCGCTCATTCGGCAAGTGCCCAAATTATGTGTAGATGGATAGGCCGGCACTGGATAAACATGGTTTGCACCTGCGGCCTCATATACTGCTCTGCCTTGCTGATAAGCATGTTCTCGCATAGCTATATCATTCGGATGGTCATCAAAATGAACATTTGGCACAGGCATGCCATACTGATCTTTTTCTGTTGCGTGAACGGTAATACGATTACTTTCCTGAGGCATATCTTCACCCACTAGCCACATGCCAGCCATGTTTCTATAGTTATCCATTGCACGACAAAAATCACGTCCCCATCCACCCGGATCAAGAAAAGCAGCCATGAATGGCAGCCCAAGTGAAAGGGTTTCCATTTCATAGCCACCAACAAACCCGCGTGATGGATCATGCTTTGATTCGTCAGTAATAATGCCAGCCATAGTTGTGCCACGCCACATATGAACAGGCTCGTCGAAGGTGGCATAGACTGATCCCGTCATATGACGCATATAGTTTCGTCCAACTTGACCTGAACTATTAGCCAATCCATCGGGATACTGGCTAGATTCAGAGTTCAGTAACAAGCGAGGTGTTTCTATTGAGTTACCTGCCACACAAACCACGCGAGCTTTTTGACGGTGTTCTACTCCTGTGTCATCAACATAAACTACGGCATTCGCCTTACCAATTTTATTATGTTCAATTTTCAGAACTTGAGATCCGGGCCGCAGGTCTAGGACTCCGGTCTTCTCAGCTTTAGGAATTTCGCTATTCATGGTTGACCATTTTGCATCCATCTTACATCCCTGAAAACAAAAACCTAGCTGTCGACAGCTAGTACGCCCGTCACGAATCCTACTATTAATGGCCATACGACCAGTATGGCAATTTTTGTACCCAAGCTTTTTTGCGCCTGCATGCATGACCTTGAAATTATTATTACCGGGTAATCCAGGAATTCCATTTGTACGTGTGACACCTAACTTATCTTCTGCCTTATCGTAATAGGGCTCAAGCTCTTTTAAGGTTAGTGGCCAATCAAGTAGATTAGCTCCGTCAAGGTCACCATAATGCGAGCGTGCTCTAAACTCATGATCCTGAATACGCAGACTGGCACCGGCCCAATGCGTAGTACTGCCACCTACAGTTTTACAAATCCATGCGGGAAGCCCAGAAAAATCACGGGCCACACGCCAGCTGCCAGATGTTGTACGCTTATCGAGCCAAGATAATTGTCCAAATGAACCCCACTCATTGTTTTGAAAACTGGCAGCTGATTCACGTTGCCCTGCTTCCAGTAAGACAACTTTGATTCCCTTTTGGCATAACTCATTCGCAAGTGTGCCACCACCTGCACCAGAGCCGATAACCACAACAACACTGTCATCATTTAATTCAATTTTTGACATAACTATTCTTCCTCAATTTATTTTTTTAATATCAGGCTTTTGCTGGACTATCATTAGCTGGCGGATTTGGTAACCAATCAAGATCTTGGAAACCACGATCGAAATAACCACCTGTTTCATAAGATGAACCTTCATAACCAAAATGGGCCCATGCCATCTCATTGTTGTATAAAGAAACAACTGAAGTACCTCTTATTTTTTCAAAGAAATCAGTCCCTGCCATTTTTATAACCAAATTTTCACGTTGCAAGTAGTCAAGACTAGACCAGTCTCCATTAGCACTTTTATTCAGCGCCATAAGACCATTACGTAGCAGTGTGGCAACGCTAGGGTCTTCTACAGCAGATGCGTCCAAGTCTTTCACTACCAATGCATAAACCGCATCATCTAACTGATCGTGGGGGAAAATTGCTCGAGTAACTTGAAGGATGCTATTTGCTTCTTCACTACTTAAAGCCTTGGTCGTCAACGCCCAGCTACTACTAGGTGCCAGTGTCGCCAAAATCCCACTACTAGCAGCTAACGTCCCCATTAGTACACCTGCTCCAGTCTTTAAAAACTGGCGTCGACTGACCCCTTTCTTTCCGTCCAACTCTACATAACTTTTGCTCATATTCCCTTCCTCTCTTCAATGTTTATTTTTAAATTATTAACTTTTTTAAATTTGGTTATGGTGGTTTTTTTATTGATAATGTCCATGTCTTTGAAGCACTTCAATTTCATAACCATCTGGATCAGTGATAAAGAAGAAACGCGCTAACAAATGGTCATTTGGCGCAAAAGTAACAATATCAGTCGGAGAAAAACCCAACTCCAAAAAGCGACCATGCTCAATATCAAGATCATCAACACAAAAGGCTATATGCCCATATCCGCTTCCATGCGTATAGGCAACGGTCTCACCCTTGTTCAATGTCAATTCAATTTCATGGGTACTTTCATCATTTTTCAAGTAAACCAGAGCAAAGTCGTCGAAATCAAGTTCATGAGATGGCGTCAGTCCAAAAGCTTGCTCATAGAAGATTTTGGACCGCTCGAGGTCGAGCACCCTGATCATGCTGTGAATGATTTTTGCCATCAACTTCCCCTGAAATTTCTTAAAATTGAATAGTTAGTATAGAGTTCTGATACGAGAGGGTGGTAGTATGGGATTACTACAATGCTGTTCTAAGGAATTATTTTTATAAAAAATGTTCTAACGACAATAAATAACTCCGCATAAATTTGATAAATCCAACATAGCTGAACTGTTGTAGACTGTTTTTATAAAATTACTGAAGGTAGATCGAAATGTGTCAGATATATGCAAGTACAAAGCCTGAGCGCTACGATAGCATTTCACATTCACTTCGTATTCAAGGGTGCGTTACTAGCATTCGGCTAGAGAAGGAATTCTGGTGCATACTTGAAGAAATGGCTATAGCAGAAGATAGAACACCTTCTGAATTAATCAACGTACTATATAAAGAAGTTCACCAGAATTATGGCGAAGTAAAAAACTTCACCTCTTTTTTACGAACAGCATGCACAATCTACCTTGCTCGAAAAAGTAGCATGGAAGATGTAGTGTTGTCAGAACCAACGCTACAACCTCCTCTGCATAGTGTGTCGTGTAACAAGTAACCCTATGTTAACTCACTGCAAACGCTTCCAGCTTATCAATTAATTCTCGTGGCACTTCAACCCCATTTTTTTTAGCTTGAAGTTTAAATTTATACCTATCAGAGCCCGGTAAACGAACACCAGGCTCACTCAATAGAGCGGTTAGCATGGTTTCCAATCGGTCGGCATACGCAGCATCTCCGCCAGGCGCAAATGTACCAGGTGATATTGCTATGAAAAACTGGCCAACTTTCGGTTCTCCACCAGTATTGTTTTTAAAAACAGGCGCCTGAAATGAACAGTTTGGACCACTTAATATACCCGCAAGCAAATCAACTAGCATACCCAGCAGCAATCCTTTAAATCCACCCGCATGTGCTAATGCACCACCATTAATAATTGCGTTAGCATCGGTGGTATTATTACCCTCTTTGTCATACCCCCAGCCTAATGGTACTGGTATACCTTCTGCGGCGTGCTTTTTAACGGTAACCAACGCAACCTGACTGGTCGCCATGTCTGCAATTACAACTGGTTCACCACCGGGACGAGGCACACCAAATGCCATGGGATTAGTACCGAAAAAGGCACTTGCACCGGGAGCCGGAGCCACTGCCGAAGGTGAGTTAGCAAATCCCAAGCCGATAAGACCTTTATTTGCCATACGATTAACAAACCAACCGACCACACCCGCTGAGTAGGAATCGACTATCGACAATGCGGCAATACCCTGCTGCTTCGCTAAGGCATAAAAATCAGCTTCAGCCTTTTCATAAGCGGCATGTGCAAAGCCGCTATTCGCATTAGCCCGTATTGCAGAAGGCGCAATTTTTTCATGGGTAGGATTAGCGTCTTTGTTTAATTTACCCACTTGCAGATGACCACAATACAAAGGTAAATAATTAAGACCTACTGTTCTGATACCATCACATTCAGCATCGACTACCGATTGCACCGCCATATCAAGCTGATGCCCATGAGCACCACAAGCACTCAATGCTCGCCGAGTAAGGTCGCCTACCTGCTGGAGTGATAATGTTTGATTGCCAGTACTCATGTTACTTCCTATTTTTAATCCATTTTTAAAGCTTACGTAGTGTGAAACAATGATACAAGCGAGGCAATTAATCAAATAATAAACAGAAGACTAATTCGGTAATAATCAAAAACCAATGTTCCACCAAGTTTCAATAATCATCGCTGGCAGAAGAAAGCATTTATGGTGACAAGCGGTCCATTACCCATTGATCCCCATTGGGTTGATATGACACTCGGTCATGTAACCGGTTTACCAGTCCTTGCCAAAATTCGAATGACTGTGGTTTAAGCCGATATCCAATCCAGCTCTCAGGTCGTGGGACGTTACCATCAGGATATTGCTCGTGTAAGCGTTTTACTTCGTCTTCCAAGGCCTGGCGATTTTTAACTACAGCGGTTTGACAAGATGATGCAGCACTAAAACGACTGCCTTCAGGCCTTGAATTAAAATAATCTTCCGCTTCACTCGCTGGCAACTCCTCTACAATGCCTTGCACTCGAATTTGTCGACTTAAATCACGCCAATGGAATAACAACGTGGCTTGGGGGTTAACAGACAATTCTTGGCCCTTTTGGCTACGTGAATCGGTGTACCAGCAAAAGCCTCGCTCATCATAGTTTTTGAGCAATACAATCCGCGCTGATGGCATACCGTTAGCGTTAGCGGTTGCAAGCGTCATAGCGGTTGAGTCTAACAACTGTAAATCATTCGCTTCTTTCAACCAATGTCCAAATTGACTCATTGGATCGGCATCTAGGTCGGCTTTACGTATACCTTGGGATTCATATTCACGGCGATGATCGCTGAGATCCTTTTGATTTTTCATGGTCATCCTCTCTTAGACTAACGCTATTCAAACAAGGTAGATATATTAGCCAAATCGCTTTTACCTTTGGCAATTTCTGATGCCTCTAGTCCAGCCAACTCGTGTGGAAAAACTAGCCATTCTTCACTTTCATGGACAAAATAATCAGGCTCAAAGTCAACTGCATTTTTAGTCGGTTTGTACCAGGGACAGGCCACTCTTATATCGCTAGGTGCGTTAAGTCGTGATTGTTTACGAATCTTTTTTATCAAAGCATCAACACTCCGGCCAGAGTCAAAGACGTCATCCACAATTAATAACTTATCATTTGCATTCGCATTTTCGATTAGGTAATGCAGTCCATGGACCCGAATTTTTTTTGCTTGCTTATTAATGCCATAGTAAGACGATGTTCGAACTGAAATATGGTCTGTCTCGATACCTTTGTATTCAAAAAACTCTTGTACGGCTATTCCAACTGGCGCACCACCTCGCCAAATGCCAATAATAAACTCAGGTCGAAAATTATCTTCATAGACTCGATGCGCTAAACGAAATGAGTCTTCCAGCAACTGTTGCGCAGTAATGAATGTTTTATCCACTAGATGTTGATACCTAAAAATAGAATGTGCTATTTTGGCACAAGCCTTGCTTACCGACCAGACCAGCTTGAACAAAAAATCAAGCCATTCAATCATTCGACCCGACTTCAGATTAAGATATTAAATCGATTCACTTTATTAGACCCTGCTGAAGGAAAACTTACCCACAGGGACAGCGTCAGAAAAAAAGAAACCTTGGGCATAATCACAACCCGCTTTTGTTAAAAGCACTCTCTGCTGTTCGGTCTCGACTCCTTCTGCGATAACCTTTAACTTGAGTTTATGCGCCATCATGATAATGGCCTCACACATGACTAGACTATCAGATCCTAACGCCATTTCTTTAACAAAAGACCGATCAATTTTAAGATAATCAATTTCAAACTTTTGTAAATAAGACAGCGATGAATATCCAGTTCCAAAGTCATCTAATGAAATAGTCATACCACTACTTCTTAACTGAATGAGGTGTTGACTCACTTCTAGCCTATTTTCCATCAGTAGTCCCTCCTTAATTTCGATACCGAGAGAATTACCAGGCAAACCCGCTTGTTTCAACTTGTCTATCCAGCTTAAAATATTAATGCCATCGTCCCTAAAGTGGGCTAACGATGTATTAATACTGATCTCAAAATCAGGACATTGCACTTTACGCCACTCAATTAGCTGTCTTATAACTTGTTCGAAAACCCAATTTCCCAAACCAATAACCAAGCCAATTTCTTCAGCAAGTGGAATAAATTTGTCTGGTAAAATTAAACCCTGTTGCGGATGTTGCCAACGTAACAATGCTTCTGCTTTTTGAATTTCACCTGTTTTAAGGTTAACAATTGGCTGATAATAAACTACCAACTGTTGATCTGACAGTCGTTGGTTCGACAATGCATGATGTAGGTCTTTTACCATCGACATTCTATTCATTGCAATTTGATGCATTGTTTTTTCAAAGTGTTGGAAACGATTTCGACCTTTTGACTTTGCCACGTACATCGCCTGATCAGCATTTTTTAATAGCGTTTCAATGTCTTTTGCATTATCAGGATAAACCGTAATTCCCATGCTGGCTGACAGATGAATGACTTCATCATCAAGATAAAATGGCTTTGAAAGTGCTTCGATAACCTTAGATGCTACCCGATCAACATCACTGCCGGCCTGAAGCTCACCCATCACAATCGTAAACTCATCCCCCCCTAATCGAGCAACAGTATCGATTGTCCTGACACAATGAAGCAATCGCTCAGCGACAACAATTAATAACTGATCCCCCTTTTCATGTCCAAGTGTATCGTTAACATCTTTAAAATGGTCTAAATCCAGAAAAAGTAATGCGACTTGTCTATTAACACGCTGCGCTTTAAAAATCTCATAGCCGAGTCTGTCCTCCAGAAGATGACGATTAGGCAGCCCAGTCAGTGCATCATAATTCGCTTGGCGCTGAATAACCGAATCAGCAAGATCGCGTTCGATTGCAATACTGATTAGGTTCGCTGTTTGCTCAATCAAATGAATATCGGCCTCGTTAGGCGTGCTAATTTCATGTGTACTGATAGAAAACGCCCCCAACATTTTACCTTCGACACTCTTGATGGGCTGAGACCAACTTGATGACAGACCAGCTCGTTTGGCTGAAGCTGCGTAATGTGAAGAATAAGGGTGCGTTTGTAAATTTTCAATAACATAACGCTCACCAGTAGCAACTGCTGTGCCACTGGCACCACCACCCACTTTGATCGGAATAGTCTTTAACGCATCTTGATAGAATTTCGGTAATGTAGGCGAAGCATGAATTCGCAACGAATGTGTTTCTTCATTGACTAACAGGACACAGCCCACCATTTTTGGGTATTGTTCTTCGATCTCAAGGACAATGAACTCCATTATCTGGTTCAACGGGAATCCTCGCGACACCATTTCTAGACATCGATTACGTGATTGCTCATTGGCTTCCTTTATTTTTAACTCAGCAAGAGCTTCTATCAAACGGCTCTCTGAGTTTTTTAATTTAGAAGTCAATGTAAGTAGGTCAGGCGAGTTAATTTCCTTTTCAACAAGGCTAGAGAGATCTTTTAGCAAGGCGATGTCTTCTGCCGAAAACTGGCGTGCCTGATAAGCCAAAATACACAGGGTTCCCATGATTTGATTATTCGCAGCTTTGAGCGGTTGACCTGCATAAAACCGAATATGAGGCTCCCCAATCACAATTGGATTATCCGAAAATCGTTGATCCAACTTTGCATCAGGAATAACAAACACTTCGTCGTACAAAATAGCATGCCCACAAAATGAAATACTTCGAGGCATTTCAGTCAAATCTAAACCCAAAGATGATTTGAACCATTGACGGTCTGTGTCGACGAGACTAATCAGCACAATAGGCGCATCAAATACTCGCTGTGCAATCCGAGTTAATCGGTTATATCGTTCTTCAGTACGTGTATCTAACACGCTTAAATTATAAAGAGTTCTTATTCTTAACGCTTCCCTTCCTGGAAAATCAGGCTCCTTCACTTTACCTCTCCCATAAACCACCAAACAAAAACAAACAGACTATTTCAGTCTTATAGAGTATTTTTGCTTGCCTTGCTCTAATATGTATTTTTACTCACTCGATTTACCAGAACCTAAGCCCATGTTTGAATTAATTACCAATGCTAATTTATACTCGCCGTTATCACAGGGCATTAAACATCTGCTTATCTGTTCGGGTAAAATTGTTTCTATTACCAACAGAATTCCAATGCTTGACGATCAGTTTGAGGTTTTTCAAACCGACTTAAATGGCGCCAGGTTAATACCTGGCTTTATCGATGCGCATGCTCATATTACAGGCGGTGGAGGAGAAGCAGGTCCATCAACGCGAGTGCCACCGTTACATTTAAGTCAGTACACACAAGCTGGTGTTACCAGTGTGGTTGGTTTGCTTGGCACTGACGACTTAACTCGGAGTCCACAGACGTTACTAACTCAAGTCATGGGGTTGCGTGAAGAGGGTCTATCAGCCTGGTGTTACACCGGCGGTTATCATGTGCCAGCCGTCACGTTAACTCAATCAGTGCGGAGTGATATAGTGAACTTAGAACCCGTGATTGGTGTTGGAGAGGTAGCCATTAGTGATCATCGATCCAGCCAACCCACAATGGATGAAATTTTACGGTTGGCGAGTGAGACACACGTTGCAGGATTGATGACAGGCAAAGCAGGTATTGTTCATTTTCACTTGGGTGACGGGGCTCGAGGTTTATCTATGATTCGTGATTGTCTCGACACTTGCGAAATTCCAGCACGCGTTTTTAACCCGACCCACGTTAACCGAAATAAAATATTATTTGAAGAAGCCTGCGCCATAACGGGCCGAGGGTGCACCGTTGATATTACCGCCTTTCCTGCAGATGAAAGTGATACCGGCTGGGTAGCGCAAGATGCAGTTGCTCGATATTTTGATCAAGGCTACGACCCAACAAAGCTAACCATTAGTTCAGATGGTGGGGGCTGCCTGCCTAGTTTTAATGCTCAAGGCGAACTACTCAAAATGGGCTTTGCAAAATCATCAGCAATGGCCGAGACATTTAAGGCTATGCTTGACCTTAACTTGCCAATAGAAAAGGTATTGCCATTGATGACTAGTAATGTGGCTAGTCTGCTAAAATTTCATCAAAAAGGAAATATTGCATCTGGTTTTGATGCTGATTTATTGGTTTTAAATGACCGTCATCAAATTGAAAGCGTCATGGCCAATGGTGTTTGGCATATTAAAAATCAGCAGCAGCTTGTCCACGGACTATTTGAGCAATGATCATTAAAAAAACACTGATAAAATATAAATATAATAAATTAGAGGTTTATTAAAAGTGCCCCCTTCCCCAGAAAAAAATGGCCAGCGCCGTGGTTATGTTATCCCTATAGGGGGTGCAGAAGAGCGCACTAGTTCGGCCACAGTGTTAAAAAAATTCGTCAAATTATGCGGAGGCAGCTCAGCTTGCATTGTGATCATACCAACCGCTTCCAATTTATCTGATACAGGTGACAAATACATAAAGATTTTTGAAAAACTGGGTGTCGCAAAAGCCATATCACTATCAATCAATGAACGAAGCGAGGCCAGTCGACCGGATTACATTAAGGCACTCGACAATGCAACGGGGATATTTATCACTGGCGGCAATCAATTACGTTTGTCGACTATTCTTGGCGGCACCGAAGTTGCTCAAAAAATAAGACGATTAAACGCACAGGGTGTGCACGTTGCTGGCACCTCGGCCGGTGCAGCAATTATGCCAGAGCACATGATTGCAGGTGGTTCTACTGGGTCAGTCCCTTCAGCTGACGGCGTTAACTTAGCACCAGGTCTTGGCCTTACCAATGCGTTACTGATTGACCAGCACTTTAGCCAACGCGATCGACTTGGCCGATTATTAACGGCAATATCTTATAATCCATTTATGCTCGGTGTTGGTATTGACGAGGACACCGCCATCTTCATCGATGCAGATCATAAATTTGAAGTGGTGGGCAGTGGTGCCGTGACCGTCATAGATCCGATTGATCTCAGCTATTCTTCAATGAGCAAGGCTTCAAAAAAAGATGCCCTCAGCTTGCTCGACTTGAAACTGCATATTTTATCCAAAGGCTGTCGATTCAATATTCAAGAAAGGAAACCTTATCCTCCAAAATAGAAATATATATAACCAAAAGCTATAAAGAGTTAAAAATCGCCATTTAATAAAGTCACTGACAAGGAGCATTTATGAAAGTTACCGCGACAAACGTCTACGTAGGTCCAAGCATTTACGCCAATTTCCCCGTTATCCGAATGGTGGTTGATCTAGGTGTGCTACTTGAATGGCCATCAGTAAAATGTGGCAAAGGATTTACTGACGGATTACAGAAAGCGATTCCCAGCCTATCCGAACATGGTTGCTCTTATCGTGCCGAGGGTGGTTTTTTGCGTCGTCTTACGGAAGATGAAGGCACATGGATGGGACATATCATGGAGCATGTGGCACTTGAAATTCAAAATATTGCAGGATCAGGCGTGTCCTTTGGACGAACGCGCAATGCCGGTAAACCCGGAATTTACAACATGGTATACGCCTACAAACAGCGTGATGCAGGTATCGAAGCTGGTCACCTAGCATTGAGACTGTTAATGCACCTTTTGCCTCCTGAGTTACAAAAAAAAATTGAGTATGCCATTGACCCAGATTTCTATTTCGAGTCAGAACTTGAAGAGTTTGTGCTTCGCGCTCAACGTCGAGAATTTGGTCCCAGTACGCAATCGCTGGTCGATGCAGCCGTTAGCCGCAACATTCCCTGGATTCGATTAAATAATTACAGTCTAGTCCAATTTGGTCATGGCAAATATCAAAAGCGAATTCAAGCCACTGTCACGAGTAACACTGGCTGCATTCCGACTTCACTTGCTAGTGACAAAGAAGGTACCCACAGCTTGTTACGTGACATGGGCTTGCCTGTCCCAAAACAAATGATGTTTATATCTGAAGACGCTGCCGTTAGCGCTGCTAACAAAATTGGTTACCCCATTGTAATCAAACCGCTCGATGCAAACCATGGTCGCGGCATCAGTATTAACCTGATGACTGACGCTGAGGTACGCGAAGCATTCTACTTTGCTAAAGAGCAGGGCAATTCACGTTCGGTACTAGCCGAAAGTTTTGTGACGGGTTTCGATCATCGCATGCTTGTAGTGGATAATGAGCTTGTCGCTGTTGCTAAACGTGTACCCGGTCACGTTATAGGAGATGGTAAACGAACGATTACAGAGTTGGTCGACAGGGTTAATACTGATCCAAGGCGCGGAATTGGTCACGAAAAAGTGCTCACTCGAATCGAACTTGACCGACAAGCCAATAAACTCCTGCAAGATGCAGGTTATAGCGCAGAAACTGTTCTCAAAAAAGATGAATGCTTCTTTTTGCGCTCTACTGCCAATTTATCAACGGGTGGAACTGCGATCGACTTAACCGACGTCGTACACCCAGACAACCGCGAAATGGCAGTTAGAGCCGTATGTGCCATTGGCCTAGATATCGGGGGTGTAGACTTTTTAACTAATGATATTACACAATCCTATAAAGACATTGGCGGCGCTATTGTCGAAGTCAATGCAGGCCCTGGCTTTCGTATGCACGTTTCGCCCAGTGAAGGAGAATCACGTGATGTTGCCGGCAAAGTACTCGACATGTTGTACCCACCGGGTGCACCTAGTAGAATTCCTGTGGCTGCTATTACTGGCACCAATGGCAAGACAACAACCGCTAGAATGCTGGCACACGTTATGAAGTCATCGGGACATGTTGTGGGTATGACATCAACTGGTGGCGTTCAAATCGATGGTAGAGTCACCGTAAAGGGTGATATGACAGGCCCACAATCAGCGCAGATAGTACTCCGTGATCCAACAATTGACTTTGCTGTTTTGGAAACTGCTCGGGGGGGCATATTAAGAGCGGGTCTTGGTTACAGCGAATGTGATGTCGCTGCCTGCATCAACATTACCGCTGACCATATGGGGCTAGGCGGCATAGAAACATTAGAACAATTGGCAAAAGTAAAAGAGACCGTAGTACGCATCGCTAATGACACTGTGGTACTGAATGCGGACGACAAACTTTGTCTAAAAATGGCAGATAACACCCGCGCTAAACATCTTTGCTATGTCACGATGGATCCCACTCACGGCCTAGTTCGAGAGCATATCCGAGCCAATGGTCGAGCGGTTGTTCTCGAAAAAGGCATCAATGGCGACATGATCACAATCTATGACAATGGTGCACATATGCCACTGCTTTGGTCTCATTTAATTCCAGCTACGATTGAGGGCAAAGCAATGCATAATGTTCAAAATGCAATGTTTGCCGCAGCTATGGCTTTTAGTTTTGGCAAAGATTTAGATGACATTAGATCTGGTTTACGTACTTTTGACACGTCGTTTTTCCAAAGCCCAGGGCGCACCAACGTTTATAATGAACACCCATTCAAGGTTATTCTTGATTATGCACATAATCAGGCTAGCTTCCGCGCCATGTCTGATTTGGCCGGTCGTCTTTCACCAACGGGCAGATCTATTATGGTTATTTCAACGCCTGGCGATCGCCGTAACGAAGATATTCGTAGCTCGGTTAATGCCTGTTTGCCCGAGTTCACTCACTTTATTGTAAAAGCAGATGGAAATCGCCGTGGCCGTGGCCATGACGAGGTGCCTCAATTAATGCGTCACTACTTACTTGAATCGGGTATAGATGACGCCAATATTACTGTGATTGCTGACGAAGAACCAGCAGTCGACTTCGTACTAAACATGGCCAAGGACGGCGATCTAGTCGTTATTACCGCAGATGACTTGCAACGCACTTGGAAACAGATCATCAACTTAAACAGTGACAAACCAAAAGGTAAAAAAACTATCCCTGGTACAAAGGTGTATCTACCTGAAACCGAAAAAAGGTATGTTTTAGATCAAGATGAAGCGCTAATTATTGATGAACGCGGTGTTCGATTAGCCAGCAGTGAATCTGAAGACTCAGATTAAAGCCCATTGGCAGTTATGGCGTTTATTATTGAATAGTCATTATTAAAATTTGCTTACCACCCCTACTCAGGCTGATTTTCAAGCAGCCTGAGGTTATAATTAATTTTTATAGCTTCGTCTAATAATTAACCGGTAACGACAATGAGTGAACGCATCGAAATAAGTGGCCTGAGCATTGATGCTGACCTCTACCAACTTATTGACCGAGAAATTGCCCCTAATAGTGGTGTTGACTCTATACAATTTTGGCAATCGTTTGCAGATATCAACGCGGCACTTGGCCCTCGCAATAAAGCACTACTCGCAACACGCGATCAAATTCAACAACAATTAGATGTTTGGCACAAAGCTCATGTTGGTGCTTTTAATCTCGATCAATACAAAGATTTTCTAAAAGAAATAGGCTACCTCGTCCCTGAGGGCGATTCTTTTCAAGTCACCACTGACAATGTAGATGACGAAGTTGCATTGATAGCTGGACCACAGCTTGTCGTGCCAGTCGACAATGCGCGTTATGCTTTGAGCGCTGCTAATGCTCGCTGGTATAGCTTGTACGATGCACTTTACGGTACTGATATTATTCTTGAAGTCCAAGGCTGCAAAAAAACCGCCAAATATAATCCTGTCCGAGGTCAACAAGTTATACGTTATGTCCGAGAGTTTCTTGACCAGGCTGTGCCTTTAGCGGCTGGCAGTCATAGCTATGTTACACAGTACAAAGTGCGTTCAGGAAAACTTATTGCGGTTATGGGTGATGGAAGCGAAACTGAACTAGGTTGGCGCGAATGCTTTGCCGGATATCGCGGCGAACCAGAATCACCATCAGCGATATTACTTAAACACAATGACCTGCACCTTGAGATTATGATTGGGGAAGGTTTGTTTATTGGCCAAGGTGATCTTGCCAACGTATATGATGTTCGAATAGAGGCGGCTATCACCACGATTATGGACTGCGAAGACTCTGTTGCTGCTGTCGATGCAGAAGACAAAATAAGGGTGTATCGTAACTGGGCTGGCTTGATGAAGGGTGATTTAACGGCAACACTAATGCGAGGAACAGAAACTATACAGCGCAGCCTTAATGCTGACTCTGAATTTATTGCACCTAACGGTGACGACTTGACAGTACCGGGTCGGAGTATGATGTTTGTGCGCAACGTTGGGCCTCACATGTTTACTGATGCGGTCACTTGCAATGGCGAAGAGGTAGCCGAAACATTCCTTGATGCGATGGTTACATCGCTAGCCGCAAAGCATGATTTACTCGGTAACAGTGAATTTAAAAATAGCCAAAAAGGCAGTATTTATATTGTTAAGCCAAAAATGCACGGCCCTGATGAAGTCGCCCTTGCCGTCAATCTTTTCGAAATGGTTGAGCAAGGACTTGGGCTTCAAAAAAATACTATTAAAATCGGCATCATGGACGAAGAACGCCGAACAACTGTCAATCTTAAAGAGTGTATTCGGGCCGCCAGTGAGCGAGTCGTTTTCATTAATACTGGCTTCCTTGATCGTACGGGTGACGAAATTCATACCAGCATGGAAGCCGACGCAATGATTCCAAAAAATGAAATTAAGGGATCACGCTGGCTACTAGCCTATGAAGACTGGAATGTGGATGTTGGCCTTGAGGTTGGCTTATCTGGACACGGTCAAATTGGCAAAGGCATGTGGGCAGCTCCCGATAATATGGCAGCGATGATGGAACAAAAAATCTCCCATCCACGCGCTGGTGCCAATACCGCTTGGGTTCCGTCGCCTATTGCTGGTGGGTTACATGCCATGCATTATCACCTAGTGGACGTTCGTGCCAGACAGAATCAATTGCAAGCTTGCCCCCGAGCAAATCTTGACGATATTTTAACTATTCCAGTGCTCGACGGTCGTCAAATCAGCGAAGGCAACTTAATTCAAGAACTAGAAAACAATGCGCAGAGTATTCTTGGCTATGTTGTTCGGTGGATAGACCAGGGTATTGGCTGTTCCAAGGTACCCGACATTACTGATCTAGATTTAATGGAAGATAGGGCGACACTGAGGATCTCAAGCCAACACATTGCTAACTGGCTTCATCATGAATTAACTACTAAGGCTCAAATCCGTTCAGTGTTTGAAAAAATGGCAGAAATTGTTGATCGCCAAAATGCACATGACCCGATCTACAAATCAATGGCACACAACTTTGAGAGTAATATTGCCTTTCAAGCAGCTCTTGATTTAGTTTTCAAAGGGAGAGCAGTCTCTAACGGTTATACCGAAACGGTATTGCATGACCGTCGTCGAGAAGCCAAAGCACAAATTCAACGTTAGGTTCTTTATTTTTTTAGTGGACTTAGCCATTCGTTAACCAGCAATCTCTATGAAGCAGACATTTTTCACAGGCGGATGTTGTTAAACGTCAATGATTAGTTGGATTATCAATATTAAGCGCGTGACCCTGCTGCGCAATGGCACCACTTTACTCATCAAGCTCAGATGACCTTCCTTTTAAAAAATCTTGCTGTATTAAGATTCTTGAAGTTATAGGAAAGCTTTCGAGCACTGAGATTATTTTCTGAAGGCAGTCATCGGCCAATTTAACATCTTAGTCGTTAGTAAACCGGTATACCTCCTGCATTGACCCAGCAGCAACTCACGAGTTTCCAGCAATTTTAAAAAATATGCCTATCGGTGCTTGAGACACCCCACCCATGCCACTTATGAAGACCTTAGCAATGATTAAACACCTCAGATAAAGATTTACCCTAATGCCAGTCTAGCTATCCGTGTGATTGAATCAAATTCAGTTATTCGAACCGATAGGCTTAGGTAATACCTAAAAGGCAACCAATGCACAAAGACCACCTAAAACCGTCTTGGCACCAAAGGCTATTTCAACCTGTGTCCTCGTCTCGATGCTATTTTGCAGTTGCTTCATCCCCCTCTAATACAATGCCCGCACCAACAGATGCAATTACCAAGAGCCACAATATAGTCGAGCTCTACAATATTATTGATATTCCCCTGTGATGTTGATGGGAGCGAGATTTCAAGTAAATCACAGGTTTTATAATAACGCGCAATGCCCTGATAATTACTGCGTGTTTGGAATTTAAAGAACGTATTAATTTATTAAATGGTAATAAATACCGTATAATGGAAATCATAAAATACTCAATTTAATCACATTATTCTCACAAATTCATACACTTATATAAATAATTGTATAGTTTAGTACATATATATATTTTTTTGGAATATATTTTTATTTTTTAAATAAATGATTTCAAACTATTCAAAACAACAGATTTATGCTAACTTAAATTCTATGCCTGATTTAATCACTCCAATTACTAAGAAACGTGGTCGACCACCCGGGCCTAATAGCAAAGCAAGTGATGGAAAAAACCAGTCATTAGTTCGAGCAATGACTCTGCTCGAGAGACTCTCTCTGGCCCCTACCGGTATGAACTTAACCGACCTCTCGCAGCAACTTGGCATGCCATCAGCGACCACCCATCGCTTACTCAGTACATTCGAAGAAATGAGTTATGTCGAGCATGACTCGACACTCGGTCTCTGGTTTATTGGCCTTAAAACTTTTTCAGTTGGCAATGCTTTTTTAAACAGGCGTGACTTTATTGCCAGCTCTCGCCCTTATATGCGACGCTTAGTCGAGCAATGTGGTGAAACAGTCAACCTAGGGGTCATTGACGATGGTGATGCGGTTTATGTTGGACAGGTGCAGTCACCAGAAATGATGCGCGTAATTGTAAAGCTAGGCAGTCGGTCACCTATCCACGCTTCGGGTATTGGCAAAACGCTGCTCGCAAGTATGACTGAAAAAGGGGTGTCGAATATTCTCCAACGGAAGGGCCTACCCCAATTGACCGAACATACTATCGATAACCCTACTGACTTACGTAGAGAACTCACTCATATTCGTAAATTAGGATATGCACTCGATGACGAAGAACGTGCCATTGGTTTACGCTGTGTTGCTGCCACCATCTTTGATGAAAATGGAGTCGCTCTGGCTGCATTGTCGTTGTCAGGGCCTAAAGCGCGAATAACTGACAGCCGACTCACAGACCTAGGAGCTGCAATCCGACAAATGGCTGATGAAGTGACTGAAGCTATTGGCGGCTGCAAACCTGCTGGCGCATCATAAAAAATTTATATTAATAAAGAGAAAAAAACCATGGAACAGAAATACATATTAGACCTAGAAGCTGCAAAACGCATTGCCGCTGCAGCCGAAAAAGAAGCTACTGACAACGGCTGGAAAGTTGTTATTGCGATTGTTGATGATGGTGGCAACCTAATGTACTTACAACGCGAAAAGGTCCAACTTGGTAGTATTGATGTTGCTATTAAGAAGGCTGAAGTTGCCATTAATTTTCGCCGCCCAACTAAATTTTGGGAAGACATGGTTGCCAGTGGTCGTCAAGGTTATTTGGCTATGCCAGGCATGTTACCACTTGAAGGTGGCTTACCAATAATTTACAAAAATGAAGTCATTGGTGCTATTGGTATTAGTGGTGTCAAGTCAGATGAAGATGGCATTATTGCACGAGCAGGTATTGCTGCCCTATAACTGAGTGTCGAGTCCTAAACTTATTATGTCGACCCTGACATAGTTCACCAACTCGACCTAAATATACTCTTACTATATTAATACTTTTACAAGAAACTAAATAAAGCGATATATCGTCGCTAAATTATGAATTTTAAATCCTTATGGGGGCATATTAATGAGCAATTTTCCTGAATTGAAAATACCACATACGTTGGCAGCAGGGCCTGGCCCAGGCAATACAGATCCACGCGTTTTGGCCGCGTTCGCAAATCAAGGTGTAGCGGATCACATGCAAGCAGACGTATTGCGTGGCATGGTAGAAGCAAAAATTATGTTACGTGAAGTATTCGGCACTAAAAACGTTTACACCTTTGGTGTCGCTGGAACCGGCTGGAGTGGCCTAGACTCTATTCATAGCGCTATACTTCCAGGCGATAAAGTTGTCGTCTTCGTTAATGGCACTTTTAGTGGTATCGACTGCCTATCTATCCGTATGAAGGCGTCTAGCGTAGCAGATTTAGCCGCTAATCCCATGGATCCACAACCCGCTAATGTTATTACTGTTAACGTGCCCCATGGGCAGTCAGTGACGGGGGAAATAGTTGAAGCAGCGCTGGCCGAACATAAACCCATGTTTGCATTTATGGCACACTGGGAAACAGGCTCAGGCCGCATCAACGACCTCCAAGGCTTTAACGACGCCTGTTTAAAAAATAATGCAATGGGTATGGTTGATGCAGTCTCTAGTCTAGGTGTTGAAAACTTCAATATTGATGATTTTCCTGGTGTTGGCATGTGGGCCTCTTGCCCACAAAAAGGTATTCTCGCACTCCCTCTAACTTATGCTCCCGTCAGCTTTACTGACAAAGCAATCGAGTTATTCAAAACTCGTGGCTGTTACAGCTTCACTCATAGCCCACTTTTTGAAGCACGACACTGGGGTGTTGTTGACGGAAAGGATGTTGCTGCTGGTACTTATCACCGCACACATTCAGCCTATGCTGTTGCTTCTTACCACGAAGCTCTTCGCCTGCTACTTCAGCATGGACGAGAGCAGAAAGCGGCTGACTATGTTGCATGCGAGAAAGTTTTGCGTGAAGCCGTTGCGGCAATGGGCTGTGATGTAACGTCTAACATGACGTCTCTCATTGTACTCAATCTTCCAGGTGAATTTGCTGGACGCGAGAAAGAGTTAGTAGGAAACTGTCGGGCAGCAGGATTCGGTATATGGCCTACTTTGTCAGAGCCTGTTCAAATCCGAATTGGTATCCTTAACCAACTTACAAACGCATCTTTAACGGACATCATCAACCGCTTTGCTGATGCAATGCAAGTCATGGGCGTTAAGTTTGATAAAGCATCTATTATGGCTGATGTTGCTAAAAAACTAAGTTAACTTAAACCTCAAATACAATGTCACTAGAAGCCGATAACATGAGTTATCGGTTTTTTTGGAGTATTAATTGGCTCTTATCCGGTCAACCCCAATTGAATAAACTTCACTATTTTAACAAACTCTATTTAGCCTTTATGTCGATGAAATATACCTAATATAGATAATAAAAAATCTTAAACCGACCGCTCAGTAGAAATAGCAGGATCGTTGAAGTTAAAATAAGCCCCGTCTATTAATTTAATTACACTAAAAAATTTGACCCCATCGTGACAGTGGGTCAGTATTATTTGAATTTTAATGTGCGGTCAAACCAATGGGGATATTGGGAGGGGGTATTGCCGTTAAATACTTTTTTCACCATGTACAAAAAATTTCACCTACAATTAGATAGATCATTTAAAGCTTAATAGTATGGAGAAACTTACCTGATATGCCACATCAAATTCCATTTATAGACTGGATTGCGCTTTCCATATTTTTTGGTGGATGGATTACCTACACTTGGTTCGCAGATCATAGTCGTTGGTCAGGCAAAAGCCTGCCACGTGTCATGGACTTTCATCGCCATCGATGGATGTGTCAAGTATTACAACGGGAGGTCCGCGTACCCGATACCATTGTTATGGGTAATTTTGTGCAAAGCGCCGTATTTTTTGCATCAACGGCAATACTCATAATTGGTGGGTTAGTAGCGGCACTTGGCGCATCCGATAAAGTGCTAGGTGCGCTTACAACGCTTCCCTTTGTTAGCCCTACACCACAAGAACTATGGGGTTTAAAAGTAGCGTCAGCAATAACCGTTTATATATATGCCTTTGTTAAGTTTATTTGGGCCGTACGCCTGGCGAACTATAGTGCTATTTTGTTCAGTGCGGCTCCTTTTAACGCTGGCAAATTCAATGATGAATATGCGATAGAGCTGGGTAAAATGATAGGTCTTTTTGGTTTACATTTTAATCATGGATTACGGGCCAATTTTTTCGCTTTAGCTATACTTGCCTGGTGGATTAACCCTTACTTCTTCATTGCTTCAACTTCCATCGTTTTATATGTTTTATATCGTAGAGAATTTCGCTCAAAATCACTACAGGCAGTTAATCGACTCAAAAAAATTGCGAGTAAAGAGTAAGTGCAATAAGTCTGATCAGCATAAGTTTTAGCACGTTTCAATCATTTAAAAATCTCATAGAATGACTATTCTAAGAGAAACAATTGATAATGCAGAAACAGAAACTCTAAAAGAACTCGGATAGCCAATATAAATTAATAACGCTGATCCGAGTTTATTGCTTTCTGTTATTCTTTTTCTAAACGCCCTATATTTGTGTAGCAAATTACTTTCAACCATAACTAAACAAAAAGCCATATTGGTTATGGTCTCAATTCAACTGATCTTAGGATATGCCAAAATGGTAAAACCGCCGTTTTTCAGTCAGAGTGAAGTATAACCTTCACAATCTCAACTGAAGTAGAGGTTCGCATTACTCAGTGCAGCATGAAGTGATATCAAAATACCCAGTAATTATTGAAAACTGAAATTAAAACTTACGATCATAAGGGGTCTGCCCGCCAGTCAATGTAAGGTCTAATTTCATGATATTATTATTCAAAGCAACAAGACCCCAGTTAACACCATCAGGCCCATCAATGAAATCCTGAAATTCAGAACATGAAATCCCTTCTTTTACTTCCCATACGCAATATATTGGACCCTCTAAAGCCATAGGCATAAATGAATGGTTAAAAAAACCTTTCATCATAGTAATTTCAATATTTTTTGCAAAGGCAGCTTCGTCGTTCATTAATGTACCCGTTTTGCTCCACCATTGACTCGCCATTTCAGGTTTGAAGTGATGATAAACAATATAAAATGATGATGCCATTTTGATTTCCTTTACGATTTTTTATTAATAAAAAGGTCTATTGTGTAATGACCTTAAGTGTCTAGTTATAATTTATTAATTAGCTTGAGTCCAAGGGTCGAAGTTTTTCCTGTTTCGGCAAACTCATATATTACCCATGTCCCATCGACAATTACCCAACCATCATGACCCGACACAAAGTAATATGCATCTCCTGGTCCAATTCCTATTTTTGAAACATCATCATGCGAACCACTTAAACGTCCTGAGATGACGACCCCTGCATGACCAGCCTGACAGCTATGTCCACCCACTATGGGTTGGATACATTCAGGCCAAACCTAGCCTGATTCAACCACTGACCTAGTTGCATTCACATTATCGAGTTAATAACATCTACTCTTGCTTTGGGTGACGTTTTCACTTCATCTGAATTATCAAAATTATTTTTGTATAAACCTGTCATTTTATTTCTTTTATTCTATGAAGTATGGCACTAGTTTCGAAAAGAATAAATTTAAAAAGTGTCATATTAAATGAATCTTTTATTAGCGCCATAGACAAACTATAATACCATATGCTATTTTTTGCATTAATTTTTTATTTAAAATCCCTGTAGACATCCTATTTTATCTACATTTATTAATAGGCTACAGTTCAGACTTTCGGTTCTCTCCTTTAAAGAGTCATCGAACCTCAATCAATGCTTTATTATTAATTTCTTTTTCTGACTGGGGCAGTAAGCCTGCTTTTTATTAAACATTTCAAAATTTAATCTAAAATACATAGATGAACAAACTGACACAAGCAACAGTAGATAAATTGATACTGTAATTAATGGAATGGTATAATAGTCAAGTCAGTGATTTAAATTGTCTGCTGATTAATTAAATAATATAAACCAACATCTCTAGATCATTTCGGCTAAGCTATCTTTGAAATTAGTATACTAGTACTCTGGACCATTAATTATCAGATTATCATAGTGCTATTTTAGAGCCGTATGTTGGGTCATACATATCGTTGCTTCTCCAGTTGTAAATAATACGATTCACGGATCTTGATGCTCAATTACCAACTTAAGCGTGAAACAGTTCAGGTCAACTCAAATGAGTTTAGTATTTGCTCGTTGTTAGATAATCAACAATTTGACAAAGATGATCATGAAGCCGCTGCACTGGGAATTACGTCGTCAAACTGGTCGTTGTTTGGTATTATCTGGCCGGCATCACATATCCTTGCTGCCGAGATAAGCACCTTTAATTTTGTTGGTAAACGGGTACTTGAACTGGGTTGCGGCATTGGGCTCGCTAGCCTTTTATTACATAAAATGAAAATAGATATTACTGCTAGTGATTATCACCCCCGCGCTAAGGAGTTCCTCGACAGGAACGTCAGTGAGAATAATCTATCCCCAATTAAATTTCAGAGGGTGGATTTTGAAAAAAAAACCGACTCGCTGGGAAAATTCGACTTGATTATTGCAAGCGATATACTTTATCAACCTCATCAAGCCCAGTTTGTTTCCAGCTTTATATCGTCTCACTCCAATCACGATGGAGAAGTCGTACTCGTCGATCCAGGCAGAGAAAATCGATCTAAGTTTACGGCTTGTATGACGGCTCTAGGGTATAACCATCAATTCAAAAACTTCAATCAGACGGGCGCTGCAGGTATCAGATGCAAAGGTCAAATACTGCACTATCAACGTTAATCTATCCTTGTCAGCGATCACATTGAGTCTTTATATAGCATACAAATTAAGCTTAGTTTTTAACCTTGATTGGATTCCGTTCTGAATCATCAAGTACTGATCACATTGATTTTTTTAACCTAAGTGGCGGCATTAATAGGCCATTCAAAATATCGTTTAGCCCACTCGATACAGTATCCAGTCTAACATTCGGTGGCTCATTATTCGTTTTAGCCAGCCAAACAGATAGGTCGGGAAAGTCACTGGATAACGTATTTTTGGTCGATTACTTTCCAGTGCATGCACTACGCGATTGAGTACTGCATTGGGCGGCAATGTGAATGGCTGAAGGCTTCTCGTCGCTTCAAATCGTTCAATCATTTTATAATAGCGTTCACGGTGAACACTCCTATCTACATCAATATTTTTTTTGAACGATTCATAAGCATTGGCCCGAAATTGGCTTTCTATTGGGCCAGGCTCAATCAAGCTGACAAAGATACCTGTGCCAGTCAGCTCTAACCTTAGGGTATCGCTAAAGCCCTCTATTGCAAATTTACTCGCATTGTAAGCACCCCGCATAGACATGGCAGCAAACCCCAAAACAGAACTGTTTTGAATTATGCGACCGTACCCTTGTGCTCGCATTGTCGGGATAACAAGATTGGTTAACTCCATCCAGCCAAATACATTAACTTCAAACTGTTCCCGAATCGCACATCGACTCAAATCTTCACAAGCGCCTGGCTGTCCATAAGCGCCGTTATTAAAAAGACCGTACAATTGACCTCCCGTTTTTTCTAACACCTGTTCTACAGCGACTTTAATACTGTTTGAATCACTGTAGTCAAGCAACAAACACTCAATTCCAGCCGCTTCTAACGACGCACGGTCATTTTTATTTCGAACAGCGGCAAAAACTCGATAGCCTCGTAAATGTAAACCCAGTGCAACGCATTCACCAATACCACTCGAACAACCGGTGATTAATATGCTTCTCATAACCAGTCTGGCCTGAACACTTGCTCACAAATTGCTGTTGTCTCAAATGATTGAGACCACTCTCCATCTAAAAGAATATGCACTAATGTGGCTGGCGGCATAATCTCTCCAGTTAGTGACTTCGGTATATCACCGACAAACTGTCTCGCTAGCATTTCCAATCCTGGATTATGTCCAACTAATAACAATCGCTTCACTTGCTTCGGTGTTTGGCATAAAACGTTCAGGAGGTTTTGTACCTCGGCCTCATAAATTGAAATTTCAAAATCGATAACTGATTGGTCAAGCCCAACAGTCACACAAACCGCTTTTGCAGTGCTTCCTGTGCGAACCGCAGATGAACAAAAAATTCTATCGGGCAGCAACTTTTGATCTTTAATCCATTCGCCTACCAGTATGGACTGCTGCTCACCCTGCTGACTCAATTGACGACCGAAATCACCTCGGTCATCCCATGAAGGTGGTTTCGATGATGCATGCCCATGACGCAATAGTAATAATTCAACTGACATTTTTATACCCTATTGTTACTGATTGAACATCAAACCCCGTTGTATGAATCAACCCTGTTAGAACGCTTACTCAACCCCCTCACCATTAAACTGGAATAAAGAAGAACAAGTATATTTGATAAATTAATACTAATTAAAGTTAAAGTCACCTACTTCAGCCTTCTTTCACATTGTTAATATTGGTGCACAGTCTTAGAATTATTTTTACTTAACTACATTCAAACATTCAAATATCGATACTGTCGGCGCCAGCAGACTAAATTAAAGCTTCTAGCTTATTTTACGTCAGTAAACAGTTTAATTATTATTTTGTAGTCTGATACCTACAATAATATTATTTCTGTCCTACACTCATACTTAACTAACAGTCGATCAATCCTCGTAGCTTAATGATTCGATGTATTAATAATATGACTAATAAAATAAATACAAATGCCCTGCAGTTAGAAAATGAGAGCCTGCGTCAAGAGCTTCATAGTATTAATCAAACCAAGAAAAATATTCTAATCTATAACCAGCAATTTGAAAAAGCATTTGGCGTCAAAAGTGAAAACCTGGAGTCATTGCTGCCAGCTGATTTTTTTAACCTAGAGCTTGCTAATCCAACTAAAAGTCATGATTTATCTTTTTTGCATTCGTGGAAAGCTGAATTACGCCAAAGAACTGATACAAGACTTCAGGACAAAATAAAGAAAACCAACCAGCTTTCTGCAACAAATAAAAACGCACTGCTGCAAGAGTTTCAAGTTCAACAGATTAATCTGGAAGTCCAGAACGAAGAATTGCGCGATGCCCGAGATGAAGCTGAGGTCCTGGCTTTGTCTCGCTACACTGAGCTATTTAACTTTGCACCAATAGGTTATCTTGTTCTCAACTCAAATAGTAGAATCACACAAGCCAACAAACATGGTGCAAGTTTACTGGGCCTTAAAGAATTAGACTCAAATGTAAAGTTTTTTGTAAACTATGTCGCGCTTCAATATCGGATTGCGTTTCGCAATTTTTTAGCCGAGGCATTCGAAACAAATATTAGACAACACTGTGAAATATCAATACTAATTGGTAAGCAGTCTATGTGGCTTAATCTTGAGGCTAATATAGGCGAAGTGGCTACTGACTGTTTTGTTGCCATAATTGACATAACAGAACGTAAAAAGGCTTTGTTATGGAAAAACGCTCGTACTCGTGTATTGGAACTCATTGCGAATGATGAAACGTTACCAACCATTTTGGAGTCCATTGTTCTTGGTATTGAACAAGAACATCCAGACATGTTATGTAGCATTTTGTTATTAGATGATTCAGGTAAATATCTGCTGATTGGCGCAGGACCGAGCCTTCCAACGTTTTATAATGACGCAATTAATGGCATAAAGGTTGAAATGGGTGCTGGTTCTTGTGGAACAGCAGCCTTTTCTAATGAACGTGTCATTGTTGAGGATGTCCATACCCATCCTTACTGGTCGGCTTATACAGACTTGGCAAGCGAGGCAAAGTTAGGCGCGTGTTGGTCAGAACCAATACGCGATACAAATGGTCAAGTGCTTGGCACTTTCGCCGTCTATCATAAAAAAATATATTCCCCAACAGAAAGTGACTTTACTGTCCTAGAACAAATGGCAGATTTAGCCAGTATTGTGATTGAGAAAAAAAAGAAAGATTTGATACTAAAGTCTAGTGAAAATCGTTTGCGGTTTGTATTAGCAGCAACGAAACAAGCTTGGTTTGATTTAAATCTTCAGTCAGGTGAGGTATTAACCAGTCCAGAATACTCAAAAATACTAGGGTATGATTCAGCCAAGTTTCATAGCGATTTACATGGCTGGCAAGACAGTCTGCATCCTGACGATCATGATGAAGTAATGGCTTCTTATTTTAAGTGCCTGAGCCAAGGTGGAAAATTTTCTGCAGAATATCGGCGTAGTAAAAAGGGCGGGACTTGGCTTTGGTTCAATACTACAGGTGAAATAACAGAGTGGAGCCCATCCCAAAAACCGTTAAGAATGATCGGCATTCATACAGACATCACCAATCGAAAGCAAACCGAAGAGCAGTTAGAGCACATTGCCCATTATGACTTACTGACTGGTTTACCAAACCGAGTGTATCTGGCAAACCTATTAAAGAATTCTATGGAGTGGTGTCAGAACCACAATCAATCTCTAGCCGTTGCATTCATTGATTTAGATAGCTTCAAAGTGATCAATGATAACCAAGGCCACACCGCAGGAGACAAACTACTCATTACATTGTCACAACGTATGAAAGAAGCTCTGCGGGAAGGTGATACGCTTGCCCGCATTGGGGGTGATGAATTTATTGTTGTTATGGTTGGTATTGACAGCATTGAAAGTGGTAAGCCTGTATTGGAACGTTTACTAAAAGCAGCTTCGGACCCTGTCACCCTGAATAGAACGGTAGTGCGTGTGTCAGCCAGTATTGGTGTCACTCTATTTCCAAAAGATGGTGTGGAACCCGATCAACTCATGCGTCACGCCGACCAAGCTATGTATATCGCTAAGCTGGCAGGTAAGAATCGCTATCACTTATTTGATACCGAGCGCAATAATGCAATCACGATTCAAAGTGCAGAAATAGACGATATTCGTTTAGCTCTGAAACGAAATGATTTTTTGTTGCATTATCAACCTCAAGTCAATATGAAAACGGGTGAAGTAGTTGGTGTAGAGGCTTTAATTCGCTGGCAAAATTCTGACCGTGGTTTAATCCTCCCCTTAGATTTTTTACCCGCTATAGAGGGTCACCCTATTAGTCTTGAGATGGGCGAGCGCGTCATAGACATCGCATTAAGTCAAATCAAGCAGTGGCTCAGTATGGGGCTAAGCCTGCCGATAAGTGTCAACGTTAGTGCTTATCAATTACAACAAAATGACTTCTCCACACGTTTAGCTGAATTGCTGACAGCTCATCCAGAAGTGAGCCCTCATTTACTTGAACTTGAAATACTAGAAACCGGTGTTCTGAGTGACATCGACCAGGTGTCAGTAACCATGAATGCCTGCCATAAATTAGGCGTCTGTTTTGCCTTGGACGATTTTGGTACGGGGTATTCATCACTGACCCATATTAGGCGTCTACCAGCTTACTTAATTAAAATTGACCAAAGCTTCGTGCGTGACATGTTAGAAGATACTGATGATTTAGCGATCGTTGACGGCGTAGTAAAACTGGCTAAAGCATTTCAACGTAAAGTAATGGCGGAAGGGGTAGAAACTATGGCCCATCGAGATGCGCTATTGGAGCTTGGTTGTCAATTAGCACAGGGTTATGGCATTGCTAGACCAATGCCACCCGCAGATATTCCTCAATGGATTTCAAACTGGAATGAGACTGTTAGTTGGCAGAAGCCCAGCCTTATTTGTCCCTAGCTAACTTAATTACGATAATTAAGCGGGTTGGAGTTGCACATAGAGCACTCAAAAAGGTTTTTCATAAATATTGAAATGGCAATAAAAATGCAAAAATTTAAAATACTCATTATTGATGATATAGAGAAAAACATCTTTGCTCTCACTACAGTTTTGGAGACAAATACCAACTTTGAGATAAAGGGCATCTCAAGCGCTATTGAAGCGCTTAGTTATATCGATAATGAAACTTTTGACCTGATTTTATGTGATGTCCAAATGCCAAATATGGATGGATTTGAATTTGTTTCTATTATTAGATTGAGAAAAAAAACGGCTGATATTCCAGTTATATTTGTAAGTGCGCATCAAAAAAGTCATACATTTTTTCAAAAAGCTAAAAACTTAGGTGCCATTGATTATCTTGTAAAACCAATTGATGAAGATGAGCTCATACATCGCCTTAACGCCTACTACTCTTTTGCCAAAAGAGAGCATCAAAAAATAAATGAACTTAATATTTTGAATAATAAATTAGTCGTTGCTAATGAAATGTCACAGTTAATTGAAACGGCGAATGCGCCAATCTTTGGTATAGATACGAAAGGAAATGTCAATGAGTGGAACCAAAGAGCAGAAAAAATTACTGGCTTCAAGAAAGAGGACGTGATGGATCAAGATCTTATTAAAAACTTTATTACTGATGATTATAAGTTTTCAGTAAGTGAAATAATGCATAAAGCACTCAAGGGTGAGGAAACTGCCAACTTTGAATTTCCGTTATTTACGAAATCTGGAAATAGAGTTGACGTATTACTTAACTCAACTACACGCCGTGGTGCCTCCGGACAGATTGTTGGGGTCATAGGCGTGGGTCAGGACATTACAGAACTGAATCAATTACAGGTTGAACGAGAATTAGAACGTAAAGAATCAGCTGCTCAAATAATTCAATCTTCTAAATTAGCAACACTAGGTGAAATGTCGACATCAGTCGCACACGAATTAAACCAACCACTTAATGTCATTCGTATGGCTGCGGGGAATAGCCGCCGGAAGATTATTAAAGGCACAGCTGATCCAGAATATCTGAACAATAAACTTAAACGCATTGAGGAGCAAACTGCCCGTGCAGCTGCCATCATCGATCACATGCGTATGTTTGGGCGGGAGGCGAAGGAAAGTCCAGAACCAATTGATCCTCGAGACGTTGTTACGAAAGCACTAGATTTAATGGGTGAGCAACTACGGTTAGCGGGGATTGAAGTTGTAACCAAGTTACCCAAACACTGCTCGTCTATTTTAGGCCATACCATTCAAATGGAACAAGTAATCTTGAACCTACTGACCAATGCCAGAGATGCTATGGCAGAAAACGAGACTGAGACAACCATTACTTTACAGGTATTTGAAGACGAAAAAGGTGTTTATATTATATCGGAAGATACTGGTAAAGGAATCCCATCAGATGTTCTTCCTCGGATCTTTGAACCGTTTTTTACAACAAAAGAAATGGGTAAGGGCACCGGCTTAGGACTGTCTGTCAGTTATGGCATTATTCGTGAAATGAACGGCACCATTGTTGCTGAAAATATAGATGATGGCACTCGATTCACGATTAATCTTCCAATTATTAGTTAGGACAATATTTTATTTTCTAAATTATAAGGCACCACTTTTGACTCCGGTGTTTTAAAAATCAACCAGTTGATAATGAGGCTTTACTATGTGGATTAACGATGATTTCTATAATGAGTTAATGAATGTGCTTCAGGGGTTTTCTCAAAACAAAGTTGATTTTAATGAGGAGCGCTTTAAAGCATTTGAAAATATGAAGTATAAAAGGCTTATTAGCCTTTTAAGGGGTATAAAAACCAATACAAAAAATAATTTAGACGCCAACATAAAAATTATGACATCGTTAGAAGACGGTAGCTATGTGAAAATTAATGACTCTTCAATTAAAGATAATGATTTTAAAGTTTTTTATGAAAAATATAATTCACTCGTTGATCATCATGAAAGAATATCACGTCATGTTCTCAGAGTTCAAAAATCTATATCTGAAAAGGGGAAGTTTGATTCAAGGATTGATGCAGATGAAGTCAGTGGAAAATGGTTTGACGTTATTACAAACGTGAATTTAAGTCTTGAGTCTCTATCTGTTCCTATTGAGGAGGTTGCCATGGTTATTAGTAACATCGCAACTGGAAAATTAGATAAGAAAATGCGGCTTAAAATTGATGACTTTAAAATTAGTGGCGACCTTTTAAATCTTGCAACCATTATTAATACGATGGTGGATCAACTTGCAACCTTTGCATCAGAAGTATCACGGGTCGCTAGAGACGTTGGAACAGAAGGTGTTTTGGGTGGACAGGCCAAGGTTGAAGGCGCCTCAGGTGCCTGGCTTGACTTAACGAATAATGTCAACGGCATGGCAGATAACCTGACTAGTCAAGTAAGAAGTATTGCCGAGGTAACTACGGCTGTTGCTAAGGGCGATTTAACCAAGAAAATTACGGTTGATGCTAAAGGTGAGATTCTTGAGCTCAAAAACACCATTAACGTGATGGTTGAGCAACTCACCTCTTTTTCTTCTGAGGTAACACGAGTTGCTAAGGACGTCGGAACAGAGGGTGTTCTAGGTGGGCAGGCTAAAGTTGAAGGTGCCTCTGGTGCCTGGCTTGATTTAACCAACAATGTAAACGGTATGGCGGATAACCTGACCGCTCAGGTCAGAAACATTGCTGAGGTGACGACCGCAGTTGCTAACGGTGATTTAACCAAAAAAATTACGGTTGACGCCAAGGGTGAGATTCTTGAACTCAAAGGCACTATTAACGTCATGGTTGACCAGCTGACCTCTTTTGCTTCTGAAGTAACCAGGGTTGCTAAGGACGTTGGAACAGAGGGTGTCCTAGGTGGACAGGCAAAGGTTGAGGGCGTTTCTGGTACATGGCTCGATTTAACTAACAATGTAAACGGCATGGCAGATAACCTGACCGCTCAGGTCAGAAACATTGCGGAAGTAACAACGGCGGTTGCTAACGGTGACTTAACCACAAAAATCACAGTTGACGCTAAGGGTGAGATTCTTCAGCTCAAAGGTACCATTAACGTTATGGTTGAACAGCTTAACGCTTTTGCGTCGGAGGTAACGCGGGTTGCTAAAGACGTTGGAACCGAAGGTCTGCTGGGTGGACAAGCAAAGGTTGAGGGCGTTGCTGGTACATGGCTTGATTTAACCAATAATGTCAACGGCATGGCCGATAACCTGACCGCTCAGGTCAGAAATATTGCCGAGGTGACTACGGCTGTTGCTAATGGTGATTTAACCAAAAAGATTACGGTTGACGCTAAGGGGGAAATCCTTGAACTCAAAGGCACCGTTAACGTTATGGTTGAACAGCTTAACGCTTTTGCGTCAGAGGTATCGCGGGTTGCGAGGGACGTTGGTACAGAAGGCGTTCTGGGTGGACAGGCGAAGGTTGAGGGCGTTGCTGGTACATGGCTTGATTTAACCAATAATGTCAACGGCA
>CAJXUC010000006.1 GCA_913061315.1 uncultured Gammaproteobacteria bacterium
ATGGTGGTCTGCTCGGGAAGCAACTTGAAGCCGTCGTAGTTGACCCCGCCTCCAAATGGCCATTGTTTGCAGAAAAAGCAGTCTATAGGCCTAAAAACGAAAATTCGGTTGATGAAATTATTTAAGATGCTTGACAGCATATTTAAAATGTAATTAAATAATTAATTAATTGAGTAATTAAAAAATTAGCTCAATTTACTGATAAAAAAACATTAGCTTTTAAAAGTGATGAATAAAATTGCTTGTCGTCGTTCAGGGTCTAACAACATCAGGCAAGAATTAGTTCATGTCAGTTGGGAGAATAGCTATAGGATCACTAGTTTTTTACACGTGATTACATTTAAAGCTGCAAGCTAAAGTCATAAAAGCATCGATTAAATCGATATAAATTGATGCAGTACGGGTGTGGTTTACTCCAATCTCCCATGCTTACATAGGATATAAGTTTACTAGGCCCCGAAAAAATGACTTCGGGAATGGCTAATTAATTTCTTAAGTTGATGATAAAAATAATGGAACGGCACAAATGAATAAGACTTTGAAGACAGCATCATCAGATAATGAGCATGAAGGAGCATCAGAACTTGCGCCTCTTTTTAAACCTCCTAGAGAAAAGTTTTTGTCTCTACGAGGAACAGTAAACTCCACACAGAGTATCTTTTTAGGTTTTATCGGTGTTATTTCATTATTTGCTTTTTGGGAGATATCACACCATTTAACACCTGAACACCAACAAAAATTTTTGCCAAGCGTTACACAAGTCACCAGCAAGCTTTACTATTTGTTCACCGAAAAAGGCTACATTGTTGACGTTGCTAAAAGTGTCTACCGAATTTATCTCAGTTTTTTTGTTGCTTGTTTGGTTGCCATACCATTGGGTGTTTTAATGGGGTCGTTCATAAAAATGCGAGCCCTGTTCAACCCAACCGTTGGTGGCCTACGCTATTTGCCAGCGGCTTCTTTTGTACCTTTATTGCTGGTGTATCTTGGACCCACTGATTCAGCCAAAATGGCGCTACTTTTTCTAGGCTGTGTTTTTTTCTTGGTGGCACTCATTCTAGATAATATTGAAGCCGTACCACGCGCACTCATTGAATCGGCACAAACTATGGGTGCAAGTCGATTTCACATCGTGTTTCGCGTGACATTCCGTTCAGCTGCACCTCAAATTTTAGATTCAATGCGGAACATGATTGCGGTCTCTTGGACCTATCTTGTTATTGCCGAAATTGTGGCTGCAACCGATGGAATTGGTGCAGTAATGATGCGTGGAGCACGTTTCCTTCATGTTGATGTGATCATGGGGGGCATACTAACAATTGGAGTATTGGGCGTCTTAACTGACGTTTCTTTCCGGATTGCTGCCCACTTCCTTTTCCCCCACACACGTGCACGGCGCTAAGGAGCAGAAAGATGAGTTTACTCAAAAAGAATTATCATTCAGATCGCCAAAAGGCGCTAAAGGCTGGACAAAAAGAAGGTAAATTTCCATTAGCTGTTAATCGTGTTAGAAAAGAATATTTGAACGGTGAACGTATTGCTGTCGACGACATGTCATTAAATATAAGAGAGCATGAAGTGACTGCAATGATTGGACCATCTGGTTGTGGCAAAACAACCATACTTCGCCTTATGGCTGGATTGGAATTTCCGACACGCGGCAATGTAGAGTCATTTGGTTTACCCATTGATGGGCCTGCTCCAGAGCGCGGGCTTGTTTTTCAGGCCTATACCTCCTTCCCATGGTTAACTGTAATTGAAAATGTTCAGCATGGCGTGGCAATACAAGGCTACTCAAAAGTTGAGCAACGCGAGCGAGCTGAACACTATCTAGAACTGGTGCACCTAACCGATTTTGCTAATGCTTATCCAGATGAACTTTCTGGTGGTATGAAACAGCGAGTTGCTATAGCACGAGCACTGGCACAGGACCCAAATATCTTGTTACTAGATGAACCTTTTGGTGCGCTTGACGCTCAGGTCACCTGGGAAATGGAGGAGATGGTCGTTGAAATTTGTGAAGACACTGACAAAACGATTGTGCTCGTTACTCACGATATTCAGGAAGCTATATATTTAGCAGACCGAATTATCTTTTTTACTCGCCAACCTGGCAGGATAAAAGAAGATATATCAATGGAGTTTAAAAAGGGGCGGCGCTTTAAGAAGAAAGAGGATCTTCTTACCGAGCCAGGATACGTAGAAATGGAAAAGCATCTTTACACTTTGATGCGGGAAGAGATTCAAGGGCCTCTTAGTTAATAGAATAAAAATAACCAATTATCATTTTAACAGTAAGGAGATTGAACATGAATTTATATATTCCAAAATTAATACTAAAGCAATTCTCACGTTTACTGATTTTCACGGCTTTGTTTTGTTCCTTGGTCGTCGGAACTATCGGAACAGTGAGTGCAAAAGACAAAGTTCGAGTCGGTCATTTTACTTGGCCAGGCTATGGATTTTTATACGTAACACAGGAAAAAAATCTATCACCTGACATTGATTTTGAATTCACCATTATTGAGGATCCTATTCAACTTTTCAGCTTACTGTCTTCTGGACAGTTAGACGTTGTTTTTAGTACCGTTGAATTTGGTCCAATTGCGACAGCAGAAGACATGGGGTTCAAGCTTATTTCTTTCACTAACTTAAGTAACGGTACTGATAATATTGTTGTTCGTCCTGATATTAAACAAGCATCTGACCTAATTGGGCAACAAATTGCTGTCATGGAGGGTGGGCTATCTCAAATAATGGTTGCGATTTGGCTTGAACAAAATGGCGTCAGTGTTGACGACGTTCAAATGGTTAACCTAATTGCAGGTGATGCGGCAGCGGCAATGACGAGTGGGCAAATTGCAGCAGCTGAACTTTGGGACCCTTTTGGTGCGCAGGTTCTAGCTGATCTACCAGGTGCGCGTTCAGTAAGTAATTCGCGTGAAGAGTTCTGGACAAAAACAGGGCTTATTGGTGATGCAATTTTTATGTCTGACACATTTACAATGAAAAATCGAGACATGGCGGTTAAAACCACAAAGGCTATTTTCGATGGTGTAGAGTACTGGAGAAAAAATCCAGTAGAAGCTGGAAAAATTATTGGCGACGCCATAGGCTTTTCTGAAGAAGATGTTGCATCAATTTTAGTGCCCACAGAGGATAACGGAATTTACATGTACAGCTTGGAAGAAGCCGCCCGTTTTTGTGGCGTTCATCCTGGTGAAGCACCATTTGGTCAGCCTAATGGTCAAGCTGAAGCAAACTGGAACACCACAAACGATTGGTGGATTAAGTTTGGTTTCATGACAAAAAAAGTTGATTTTAAAGATGGAACGGACTGTGCACTTTTAAAAGAGTCACTATAAGAGATCATACTGGCAGTAGAATCTGGGATACTATTTATTAGTGTCCTGGACTCTGCTATTTTTTAGTACAACTTTGCTACCTGCCCTCCAAATTGAGACCAGTCTCAGATGAACTTCATTCTGATTAGGCTATTCATGAATAGAGCTCTCCGGTAGTCCATAAACTTAATGATTTCGCCAAGTTTCTTTATGGTAATTTTCTTCTCATTATAATCGCTAAAATTTTATATTTGACTCAATCTTCAAATATTAAAAAGAGGTCTTGCTTTATTTAGATTGTATAAAGATTACTTTTTCCTGCTAGCTCAGTCGTTTGACTTTTCTGTAAGCCTATATGAGGCGATTGAAACAACTAGAGATAATAAATATCGTCGTTAAGGGTTATAATTTGAAATAGTAATTCTCCGATTAATTATTTGATGTATTTCATTAGGAATAATGTATGAATTTGATGCCACTCCAAACTTTATTTAAGGGCCTGATAATTGACTTATATGATAAAAAAATAGAACGGACGCTTTAAAAGAATGAGTGAGAATATTGCACATCGAAAAACGCCTGGACGACCAGCTAACACTGGAAAACGAAGAGATATAGCGGAAGAACTTAAAAAAGTTGCCCTTAATCTGTTTGCTGAACAAGGCTATGGACAAGTCACAATTAAAGATATTGGCATTGCAGCCAATGTCAATACTGCCATGATTTATTACTACTTTTCTGACAAAGAAAGTTTGTGTCGAGCTTCAATTGAGGATGCTGCCGAGCAGGTATTTTGTGCTTTTCAGAAAGCGATTGATAAAGTTGAAGGTCCCCAGAAGAAAATTGAAACTTGGCTAGAAACTCATATTAAATTAATGGGTACCATCCGTAAGATGGTGCGGGTTAGCATTGATCTCAAAACCAAAAGTGGTGATAAATCAAACGAGAACAGTCCTATTGATAACTTTTATAATCTAGAACAAAAAACATTGTCAGAATTTTTAACAACAGGAATAGAGAAAGGAATCTTTCGAAAAGTCGATGTGGATGAGACGCGTAGAATTGTTTCAACTTTCCTTGATGGTGCAATGATACGTACGTTGATACGTCCAAATTTTGATTTGGAAAGTACTGTTTCTAGCTTTATGGAGGTGTTGTTGGTTTACCTGGCCGTTCAACCGGATAAGAAGGTTTAAGTTTAGTTTAATGATTATCAGTTATCAAAGGGGTTGCGGGTAGTAAAGGCGCTTTTAAATTTTTTAATACCTTTCCACTGGCAGTTGTTAGATGATTCATATCAGTATTGATAAGCGCCATTAACTCTCGTCAATCACAGGTTAATACAACCATATAGCCTTTTTGGGGGCACAAAATCCAACAATTTTCTAGATTTTGTAACAATCGTTTACTGATGGTTAATCGGGTGAAAATAAATACACAGTCTTAATAACGATGATTACCGCATAATATTTTACCCTGATGAAATGACTAATTTTCACTCGGGCTGGATGAAAGGAATTGAACTTATTGACTGGGTTTTTCCAGCTCACTCCAAATACTTTCAACGGTTGCTTTTATCTGCAGTGCTTCATCCCAGCGACTAGTTAATTCATACCCGTCAGAACCGGTGATGGCATAGGGCGGTGGACCCAATTCACACAGAAAAACACAACGGTCAGAAGTGCCAGAGTGCCTTCTTCGCCAGCTAGTTAAGCCTTCGATCCACCAGTTATGGAATAATTTCACCCACTTTTCATGTTGTGGAAAACTGGGTTGAATCTGAATTTGCTCGGGTGATGCAATGCGGCCTTGAAAACATTCGGAACGCTCAAGATAGCGGCTAATCAACGCCTGTTGATGGTCTTCAAGTGGTAAAAATACCCACTCTTGATTAACCATAAAATGAGACAGGTCTGCAGTCATCATCAGCTCAGGTACAGCATCCATTAACTGCAGGGTGAACAGGAGGTCATTGGTCATGCAGTTACGGTGACCTTCAACAAAAATGGGGACTTGTGACTCTTGTCCTTGTTTGAGCCATTGTCGGGTTATATTGGCAACTTCGTCGACGTTCCAGGGTACGATGTATCCTATGATGCTGATAAATCGACAGCGGCCGTTAAACATTTTAGCTTGTTTGAGCGCGCTTGCTACATCTGCTTGATTACGTGGAAACGCATTAATCACTACATCGAGATCGTATTGTTCACAATACTTAACGTAATCAGACAAGCTCTCATAGGGCATATAAGAGAGGCCTGCATCAAAACAAACTCCACGATAACCCGCTTTTGAGATCATTTCGAAGCGTTCTTCGGTTGTCCACTCGTAGCCGTCTGGGCGAAGAAATCCCATTGCCCACCAGCTTTGAAAGATATCCAGTGATAACATGTTATTAAACCTCTTCAAGTAATTTTCGGGCAATGTATCTATCAAACTCATACACATTGCGTTCAAGGTGACTCATTGGACCCGCCTTAGCAAAGTTGGATGCAGTTGCTTGGAAGAGGCCTTCTACGACTGGTCGATCCTCAGAATTAACTTGAATAAGCAAAGCTTTAATGCCGGCTATGTATTCTTCACGATCTGGAGAATTTTCAAGAATCTCACGAGGGATTGAAACACGCCATCGAATACGAACCTGATCCATGCCTTGTGGCATAATCGATAGGTACCACAAAAGATCAGGTTGCAGTTGAATCGTGTGGTTAGGGAATAAACCCAACAATAAAATACGTGATCGGAATTCATCACTTAGCCAAGTATTAGATTCATGCGCAAATCCACGGCCTGAGTCATTGTTTGCTTCTATATGGTGCCAGGTAAAATACGGGTCACCTTCAAAACACGTTGTGCGATCTTCTCCAATACCATCTTTGGCAAATGAATTTTTATGCACACGATGAATATGCATAGCATCCATGAAATTCTCAACTAGACACTTCCAGTTGGTTCCCCAGATTTCATCACCTTCAAATACCGGCTCATAATCAGCCATTCGGTATTGACCAACAATTTCATGCAGGCCTTTTAGACGTTCTGCTACTGATTCAAGCTGATCATTAAGGGTAACATAAATAAAGCCTTCCCAGATTTCTGAACGAATAGATACCAGATGATAGTCTGACGTATCAAAACCTGGCGTTTGATCCATAAAGGGAGCACCAATCAGTTGCCCATCAAGTGCGTAAGTCCATGAATGGTATGGGCAGCTGATTCGGGTCGAACAGCCTTTACCCTCTAATAGCTTTGCACAACGATGAGCACATACGTTAGCAAACGCACCAATGGATTTGTCTTTTTGTCGAATTACAAAAATTGGTTGATCAATAATTTCGTAAGTTAAATAATCTCCTACGTTAGGCATCTCTGCAGTGCGGCCTACACAAATCCATTCCTTTTTAAATATTTTTTTGGCTTCAAGTGCCAGTAAATCAGGGTGATGGTAAATAGAAGGTGGTGCAGATCTGGCCTTACTGAAATCAAGCGAAGCCGTCTTGTGCAATTCATCTAATACTGAATTCAAATCGGGGTGATTCATAAATTTTTACCCTCATTCACAGTAAACTTAACTTATTGTAAAGACAACCGGTGGGGCAAACAATACCCGCAAGTCACTAATTAATATCGATTAAATTGATGGTTATGAAATTAATTAAACATGTTATAAAACTATATATGATCACGAGCTGTTTTCTCAGATAATTTTAATAGACGTGTGCTGAGAAAGTGCTATTAATCTAATTGTTACTGGTAAGATATGTACTTAATTTCATCTCGTTAAACTTCTACTATTAAGTAAAATCTATATTTATTGACTTCGACTAAAGTTAATAAATATAAAATCATAATGGTTAAATCTTATTTACGAGAAACCCAACTGAATTTTTCAGAGGAATGACTATTTTAGAACTTTTGGCTAAATCCGTTAGCCTTTGCATTTCATCCCTCCCAGTTTAGTTTAAGAGGCAATCACAATTGTTACACTTGATTCGATCCGAATGGCGGTTATTGCTATTCGGCTTTTTAATGACATTTTTTTCTGCACCAGGGCAAACTTTTTTCATTTCATTATTGAGTGGAGAAATTCGCCATGCCACTAATTTAAGTGATGGTGAGTTTGCAGCAATCTACTCGCTAGCCACTCTGTGTAGTGCAGTAGTGATGATTTGGAGCGGTGGTCTCATAGATAAGATTGGCCTGAAAAAACTTTCCATAGCACTCGTGTTTGGTCTGGCGACAGGTTGCGGTATTTTATCCATTAGTTCGGGTGTCGTCAGCTTGGTAATAGGACTGTTTTTATTAAGACAATTTGGCCAAGGCTTAATGTACCTCACTAGCACAACCACGATGGTAAGGTACCTCGAAAAAAATCGTGGTAAGTCTACCGCCTTAGCGGGAATGGGCTATGCCATTTCTGAGGCAGTCGTGCCCAGTATTGTAGTGGCCTTATTGTTGTGGGTGGGATGGCGCAGTAGCTGGCAAGTGTCAGCAGTATTTTTGCTTTTAGTTATGGTGCCAGCTATTTTATACCTCTTGCAAGGGCATCAGCAACGACACCATCAGTACCTAGCGCAATTATCCCAGTTTGATAATGAACCTCAGAAGGATTCTTTAAAAAGGCAATGGACTCGGCCAGAAGTGATGCGTGATAAGTTCTTTTACCTATTGATGCCTGGGCTTATGTCGCAACCATTAATGTTCACTGGTTTCATTTTCCATCAGGTACACCTTGTTGAATCTAAAGGTTGGTCTCTGAGTGTTTGGGCATCGCTATTTTTTATGTATGCACTGGTTTCAGTTGGCACTAAAATTATCAGTGGCTTCCTCGTCGATCGTTATGGTGCGATTCGTATGGTGCCATGGTTGTCGATACCTATGGGCATCGGGCTAGTGCTTCTGGCTGTTTCATCAAACATAATTGGGGGGGGAGTATTTCTCGCGTTAATGGGTATTACGGTTGGCTTTCAATCAACTGTATCAGCGCCATTTTGGTCTGAAATGTATGGCATCAAACATTTGGGTTCAATCAAATCACTCGCAACCTCAGTGATGGTATTGAGCACAGCCATATCACCTATCATTATAGGCGGGTATATTGATCACGGTATTAAAATAGAAACACTGGCGATGGCGAGCGCTATCTTTGTTTTTTTAACATCAGCTTTGGCTTGGTATGCCTGCCAAGTCAGACAACGATCTTGTCCTACGAGTGAATTTTAAGTTAAATCCCAGAGGGTTATTAATAACATTACGGCTACAATTTAATTACTTAAGATCAGCTCTTAAAACGAGTAAAGTTTAAATTGATTTATATGATTGCCGAGACACTCTAAAAATATCCAACAAAGCTAACGCCCAAACAACAATTAAGGTTGTTGTAACATAGCCAATAAAATTCAAAGTATCATCTGATGATGACTCAGATGCCAAACGAGTCATCTCTAACAAATCAGGTTGTATTCCAGTGTTCAGTATTTGATCTGAAATCAATAGGGCTCGTTCAATCGTAGTTAATATCAACACACATGACAGGACTAAAGATACTCCGATTAGGACTACCGCAGAGATATAACGCTTTAAGATATAGTGTCCTAATCCAGGCAATACAAAAGCGGAGAGTAAAAATGCTTTGGAAGGAATCGTCATAACCTTATTTTAAAGCCAACACAACTCAAAAGTATACCGCTCGTTGTCCGGACTATCAGTAAAACTCATTTTAAGAGTTCAAGTTGTAGGCCTGACTCTTTTCCTATTTCAGAGTGACTATGCTTTAGGCATTACAGTCCATGTATGTTAAATTTAATTAACTTCAATCCAAGATAAATCACCATTGACCGAATATCTCACCACTAAAGAACTAGCTGAATTACTCCGCATTAAGGAACGTAAAGTTTACGATCTGGCAGCCTCTGGCAGCGTGCCCTGCTCTCGTGCCACTGGAAAGTTATTATTCCCTAGAAACGCTGTCGATGCATGGCTAGAAAGTCACGAGTCTCGTGTTAGCCATCCATCTAAACCTAGACCATTGGTTATTATTGGCAGCCACGACCCTTTATTAGAGTGGTCATTACGTGAATCCCGTTGTGGCTTGGCGAGCTACTTAGATAGCAGTCTTGATGGTTTGGACCGATTCGAACAAGGTGACGGAATTGCAACTGGACTTCACGTTTATAATGTAGAGTTAAATGACTGGAATACACCCTTGGTTAAGTCTCGTTTGTTTAATCAGAATTTTGCTAGTTCCGGTGTTGTTTTAGTGGAATGGGCCAAACGAGAGCGCGGCATGATTGTTAATCCAGATAAGGTTGAGGAATACCAGTCCTTGCTCGATATTAAAAGTAAAACGATGGTGCCAAGACAAGTAGAAGCGGGCAGCCAAGTATTACTTGAAGCATTGATGGCAGAACAATCAATTGATCCCGGCAGTCTACTCTGGACATCAGCAGCTCGAAGCGAGATGGATGCCGTTGTTGACGTTCTTGAAGGCAAAGCAGATTTAACCTTTGGATTAGCCACATTAGCCTCCCAGTTCCGGCTTGGCTTTATTCCTGTTGTTGAGGAACGCTACGACTTGTTAGTCGATCGAAAAGCTTGGTTTGAACCAACGTGGCAAAAATTCATTCAATTCTGTCAGTCTAAAGCCTTCGCTAACAGAGCTAACGAATTGACTGGTTATAATCTAACACAACAATTTCATGTTAATTTTAATAGTGAGTAAGAGCGTTTGGGAAGAACAACTGCTGACCTTCAAGCTCATATTCAGCAATAACATCCCGACCCTTTCTAGATAGCATCCAGTCTATCAATTTTTTTGCCTGAACTGATTTCACCTGAGGACACCTCTTTGGATTAATTTGAATGATGCCATACTGGTTAAACAAACTTTCATCACCTTCAACTTGTATTTTATAATCCTGTTTATTTTTAAAACTAATCCAAGTAGCTCTATCCGTCATTGTATAAGCGCCTGAACCAACCGCAATATTAAGTGTAGCACCCATTCCCGAACCCGTTTCCAAATACCAGTGACCACTCGACTGCTGTGGCTTGATTCGAGCTGCATTCCATAGCGACACTTCTTTTTTATGGGTTCCTGAATTATCAGCTCTTGAAGCAAATTGAGACTGGCTCATGGCAATATTGGCTAATGCAATGGTTGCCAACTGGCCACCTGAAATTTTAGCAGGGTCTTCTGGTGGCCCGACCAATATGAAGTCGTTATACATGACGTCATATCGTGCGATGCCAAAACCTTCAGAAACAAATTTTTGCTCGGCCAACTTCGCGTGTACCAGCAAAACATCCCCATCACAGTTTTTCGCGTTTTTAATCGCCTGACCGGTACCAACGGCAACAACATGTACGGTTATTCCCGTTTCTTTTTTAAATATTGGCAGCAGATGATCATATAAACCTGAATTCGCTGTCGATGTGGTTGACTGCAGTATAATTGACGATTCATCCGCACGCGCATCGCTCACACTCATGTGGATAGAGAGGACTATTAGGAATATCTTGAAACACTGCATTTAGTATGCCCTTTTAGGCGTTAAAACTTAAAAATAGGGGTTGAAGTTAGGGTAGCTTATGTAATTAAAACAATAAACGGCCTTCGAGATAAGCCTTAGCCGGCTCACTTGATGGGTGGTTAAAAAATTCATTCGATACGCTATGCTCAATCAATCTTCCACCATGCATAAACATGACATCATCAGCTAGTCGGCGAGCCTGTGCTATGTCATGGGTGACCAAAAATATTTTTACTCCCTTGTCACGAGCTAACTCTAATCGAGTTTCGATTTGAAAAGTAGTCGCAGCATCTAGACTAGCCGTTGGCTCGTCAAGTAGCAGCACTTCTGGTTTGGTAGCTAATGCCCTTGCCAGCGCCAACCTTTGTTGCTCGCCACCCGATAATAGCCTAGCTGGCTGGTTTCGTTGATCGAACAAACCCGCCTCGTGTAAAACGGCGTCACGTTGTTGAATCAAATCGGATGTTCTTGGTTTCAGTATAGACTTGCTCAGCACGAATTCTATATTGGCTGACACTGAGCGTTTTAATAAAATCGGTTTTTGAAAAACCAGTGCCTGACGTTTACGTATCACTAAATCTAGCACTTGATCGTTCCATTTAATGGTTTGTTGTTCAGATGGAAGTAAACCGTGCAACAAACGAACAAACAAACTTTTACCCGCACCATTTGCGCCCAAAACCACACTCACGCCTGTTGAGTTAACGGTCGCATTGATGTTGTCGAGTAATAGTTTTTCATTCACCTTATAACTAAGGTTTTGGACCACTAAAGGCAATAGCGATAAAGGCTGCATCGAGGATTTGAACTTAATCATAATATCAAGTATGGGCTGAACGATGCGCACTGTTGCGCAAAATATAAGCAGCTGCATTAATAGACAATGCAAGAATTAACAAAATGATTCCCAGAGCCAGGGCCAATGACAGGTCACCCTTAGAGGTTTCGAGTGCTATTGCAGTCGTCATAACACGAGTCAGATGGTCAATATTGCCACCCACCACGATGACCGCCCCAACCTCAGCAATGGCACGACCAAAGCCTGCCAGTACAACGGTGATTAAACTATATCGAGCATCCCAAATAAGCGTCATCACAATACGTGACTCAGGCAAACAAAACGAACGGAGCTGTTCGTCATATTCTTTATGTAAGTCTTCGATTATCTGCCGAGTTAGTGCAGCAATAATAGGTGTGATTAAGATGCTTTGAGCGATGATCATCGCAGTAGGTGAATATAATAGATTCATCCAACCGAGTGGGCCCGCACGTGAAATCACCAAATAAACCAGAAGACCAACCACAACAGGTGGTAGGCCCATCAATGCATTTAAGGTAACAGCCAACACTTGCCTACCGGGAAATCGAACGACCGCAGTCACTGCACCAAGTGGAAAACCAACCGCAACGGAAAAAAAAACCGCACTGAAACTAACGGACAGAGACAAGCCGATTATCTCGATTAAATCAGCATCAGCATTAAAAATTAATGAGAACGCTAAACTAAAGGCTGTAGAAAAATCTTGCATAGAAACTTAATAGCTGCATTTTTTACTAATTCTATATATATTTAGTAAATTATGCAATTTACTGGAAGCTTCAACCCTAAGTTGACTACAACCAACCAGAGCGCATTAAATATAAAAATGTGGTTACCGTTAGCATAGCTAACAAAGTCGATATTACTATCGTACTAGAGGCCCTTTCTTGCCAAACGCCATATTGTTCAGCCAATACAAATACATTCGTCGCTGTGGGTAAAGTCGCCAACAATACAGCGCTATACAGCCATATGGGATTAAGTTCAGGTACTAGCCAAACCAATAAACCGTAAACTAAAAAAGGGTGCAGAATAAGTTTTATTGGAATGATGTAGCCAAGTGCCACAGGGACGCGTTTAAGTGGACGCAACGCTGCACTAATACCCATTGCAAATAGGGCACAAGGCCCTGCAGTTTTTGATAATAGATCGAATGTTTGGTCAGCAAACGCGGGTAATTTATAAGAAAAAACCGATGCCAATACACCCGCTATTGTTGCAATAATAAAAGGATGAGTGAAGATTTTGACCATGATGTGCCTAACCAATGCGAATTTTGTTTGTTTGTTACTATTACCCAGCGCCATGAACAAAGGTGCAACAATAAAATGCATCGCGTTTTCAAAGCAAAAGATAAGAGCCACCGGAACTCCAGCGGCAGGCCCAAATGCAGCCAGCCCAAGCGGTATACCCATATAGCCAATATTGCCATAAGCGGCAGCAAGCCCCTGAATGGTGGCTTCAGACTGTTGACTTTTTCGCCACCTAGCAATCAGATATACCAAAAGAAATATAGCAAACGTGCTGCCTATGGAAATCAGAATAAAGCCAATTTGAGTAAACTGGCTGACCGGTGTTCTGGATAAAAGCTGATAAAACAGGGCTGGTAAAGCCACGTAGATAATATAAAAATTCATCCACCCCAAACCTTCAATGGGAAGTCGAGCCAATTTACCCGCAACAAAACCAAGAACGATAATGGCAAATAGAGGCAATACGAGTTCAATAACAGCGAGCATTTAATCTTTCCTGAATTTGCCTAATTACATATTAATAACTACACCAAGATAATTTATCTCAAAATCCTAGATGCGGTTATATGACTTGAGGTGGAAGAGGACCCAATCTTTTTTGATACCTAGCTAACGACTGCATAATGTAGAGCTCGACAAATTTTGAAATAGCAGCCTAAGATTCGTTAACAAACCTTTACTTTGATTGAGCTAAATGTCATTTCATTGATACACATATTACTGTTATTCGTTATGTTTAATTTTTTTAACAACCCAAAGAAATATAACACACCTCGCTTTATAGCCACTGGTCAGAGAGCCAGGCCTATGAGCCATCCATTAAGCCATAATGTTGACACCAATAAAGGTCTTGATTTTCAAACAACAATGGCCGGCACAGCCTTTTTATTATTGCGTTTGTTGCCGCTTTGCGTTTTTTCATAACGCCGAGGACTTTAGTTTAAGGCTGGGGCAGAGAAATACTTGCTTTAACAATGACCTAGCCAATGGGTGCTGCGGGTTGACAAAACCCGTTGCTGGAATGCTTGCAGACCTTTTAAGGGATTTGATTAGGTGGTCGGATAATTGATTTCCATCAAGACAACACACCCATGTGGTAGTGGGTGATGGGCTTTGGTGTGTTAGCGCAGTTTTACATATGGAAATTAATGAACGCCTAGTGACAATAGCTAACTATCAGTCAAAATAAATCAACTTAATCAATAATTGCCTGTAATGTTGACCCCATTTATTTCAACCTCTAAGCCTTGCCCTTGTATTATTTTCCTGCCAAGAATCAGCCTCTTGATTAACCAGCAATCATATAAATTTTGCGTAACGTCTCAGTAATATGCCAAGTGCATTGAGCACCCTTAGGGATAAAGAAGACATCACCAGCAGTAAACGTTTCTGACTTTCCTTTTTTATTAGTCAATGTCACTGAGCCCGAAATAATAGTCATCATTTCATGTACTGGATAGCTTTCGATTTCTTCTTTGCAGGGTGCACATTCCCATACACCCGCTAAAACGTTTTTATCACCTGATGCAAAATATGATTGGTTTAGTTCGGTCTGATCATCAGTAGTAAATGCGTCTAATTCGACCATACTAGAAGGTTCAACTTCTACCAAAGAATCGTTTCCCGACAGTATTCTCATAAATGTATCGTTCATTATATTTTCTCCTAGATTATTTTTTAACTGGCCTATAACGGAGCTATTACTAGTCGACCCTATGAGTCCAAAATATACTTAGTATTTTAATCTGATTACTTTTTTTCTTCACCTAAATGTTAGAAATAACATTAGCATACGCTGGATACTAGTTCACCATTGTAATGAATTATTAAAAGTAGGCTCTATTCCTTAACTTTTCATTAAGCCCACTTTTTAACCAATGGTTACGGTTCATCGAAAAAATTTAGTCAGTAGTACCACGACCCAAACCCTATTAAACTCATGCTATAGTCAAACTTTGGACCACTAGATGACAATTTCTGAGTATGCTTCAAAACTAAGTTTACCGCAGGTTAATCCTGGCGTAACAACAGTGCTGGAATACCTGATCATCAAGTTTCCTTATATTAATGCTCAGATTTGGCAGCAACGCATTGCAGATGGAAAAGTGCATTGGCACGACGGTTCATTGATAACAGACCAATCATTGTTTCAGGCACAACAACGAGTCTACTATTACAGAGAGGTTGAGAGTGAGCCCAGCATTCCTTTTAAGGAAACTATACTGTTTCAGGATGAACATATTTTAGTGGCTTATAAACCCCACTTTTTAACAGTAACTCCCGGTGGTGTTTATGTGAATGAGTGTTTACAAAACCGATTACGCCGCAGCACTGGCATTGAGGCTTTACAAGCATTACACCGTTTAGACAGAGTGACAGCTGGTTTAGTAATGTTCTCTACTAATTTGCATACTCGCAATCAGTATCATGATTTGTTTCGAACCCGAAAAATACTCAAAACATATCAAGCCATTGCCAACATTAGTGGTGATGAAAAAATTATAGGCCAGACATGGGAAGTTAAAAACCGTATTGTTCATTGCGAACCACGTTTTAGAATGTGTGTGGTCGAAGGCGAAGCCAATAGCCATTCTGTGATTCGATGCTTACAGCAATCAGATCATCAGGCATTGTTTGAATTGAATCCTGTGACGGGTAAAACTCACCAATTACGTGTGCACATGCAGACACTAGGCCATCCCATACTGAACGACAACTACTACCCAAATTTAAAGGCACTATCAGCAGATGACTATTCAGCACCTTTGCAGTTACTGGCAATGAAGCTTCAATTTAATGATCCAGTCACTCAGCTACCAAGGCGTTTTAGTTATGAAAGTCACTTATCACTAAGCTAAGGCAGGGAGAGAGGGAGGCAGGCGTAAAAAATTTAATTTTTAAAAAAACATAAAGGCTAACGCATTGAATAAGTAAACCAGAATTTATCCTAATGAAGTAACTTAATGGCTTACCTTGTCCCAAATTAAGAACGCCAAAGTAATCGAACCATTGAGTGTAAGCAGCCAGACGAATGCGCCGCTGTTCAATATCACTGTCAACCAAAAAACAGTACGGAATGATTGTTTCTTAGTCTTGTGCCGAAACGTTTGCTGCGCGATCATTGCACCAGGCCAACCACCCACTAATGCTAAAAGGTGCAGGGTACTTTCTTGCGTTCTCAACGCTCCAGCTTTGGCTGTCGATTTATCTAAAGCATACATAACGAAGGTCACTAAACTGGTAGCAACATATAGCACCAAAATTAGGGAGGATATTTTAGTTAGAATAACAGAGACGGTAACAATAATTAAAAAGCAAATGGCAATAAAAATAAGAAAAACAGAGGCGGTGAGTAATTTTGAAAACAGTATATTGTTATGGAATATTACCTTCTTCATATTAAGGATATTTATATGTAATTGAATATATGTGGCATTCATTCTCACACGAAAATAAAGTTTCTACAGCATCTAATCTAAAGCGCATAGCATTGGAGCTATCTTTTCTGGCAATATAAATAGGACTCCTATAGTTTTTGCAACACACCTTCACTTTAAAATCGTTAGTCTCAAATTCTTTAATATAATCTGGTCCGATAAACGTTAATTTCCTCAAATCAACTGGATTATTAGTAACAAAAGCCTCCTTGTTCTGACGAATACTGAGGACAATGGGAAATAGAAATTTCTGAAAGATTCAATCGCATCTATAGCTGACCTTATTGCATAAACATTAACAACTAATCATCAGACAGCCATTTATTATTCATAAATACCATTAAGGGATTAGGAACATTGTTATCAATAGAATGAACGAACTTGACATTTTTTAAGACCCTATGGGCATTGATGAGGAACAAAAATACGATGTTTTAGCAACCCAAAACTACTTGGAAACACCTGTTAAAATCAAATCTATCACCAAGTCTTTGGTATTCCTGAAAAAAAAGTTGCAAAGAAGAATAGGACAATCTAAAAAAAATTTTATTTACAAAGCGAATTTTGACTAAGATGAGAACATACTAACCTAATGGATCAAAATTCAGCTAGGCTATTATTAACATTAGGGTCTTAGGGGATGTCTATTAGTAGTAAAAAGTTTCACACGCTCAAATTAACTATTCGTACTGTTTTCCAGTCTTTTCACACCCTTTTTTTGATACTAGTGAGATCCAAGTCAAACAATCTGTTCACCAATCCAACTCTAGTCAGATTATAATCAAAAAAAGAAAAAACATTAATTGACTCAATAGCGTTAAGGCATCAGCCCTTTTTATCGTTATACTCGTTGCACAATGTCAAATAATATAACGCGGCAATATCACTAGGTACGCTCTTAACATATTTCTCAAAACGCCCTTTAGCAGAAGCATAAGATTTAACTTGAAAGTGTTTTACAGCGTCTTCGAAAAGTTCAATAGATTCATCACTTACCCTATTTTTACCATCAGAATCAGTAGAAAAAATATCATAAAGCGTTACCGATTTAGCTTTTCCTTTTACCTTAACCTCTCCAATCAAACGATAACGTAAGTCATCTTTTTGCTCCAAATTTTGTAACGCATACTCACTGATCAAGAACTGTGAACCAAAAATTTTTGTTTCGTTTTCTATACGTGCAGCTAAGTTCACAGCGTCGCTTATAACCGTGCCATCCATACGATTATCCTCACCAACTGTGCCTAGACGCAATTTACCACGGTGTACGCCCACGCCAATATTAAGATCGCTCGGTAAATTACTCACATTTTCAGTATTGTAACTTTTTAATACCTCAATCATTTGAAGACCTGCATTAACAGCATCATCAGTGTTATCAAATAAAGCCATAATGCCATCACCAATATACTTATCGATAAAGCCATTATTGTGACGAATAATAGGCCCCATTACGCCCAAATAAGTATTAATAAATTTGAAACTTTCTTCAGGCGTCATGCCTTCAGATAATGTAGTAAATGAACGGATGTCAGAAAATAGAATAGTCATTTGCTTTTCGACATTATCACTTAACTCAACATCAATAATGCTTTGCTTATTGAGGTAGCTCAAAAATTCATGGGGTACGAAACGATTGTATGCCGTGTTCGTTAATGACAGCATGCGGATGGAAGTGCGCAGAGCTTGAATAATTATATAAATAATCAACAATAAAATAATAAAACTGCTTACCATTGTAAAAAGTGTCATTAACCAGCCGTCTTGAGCAATATTATGAACTTGATTTAATTCTATATTGACGACACGAGCCCCCCTAACATCTCCTACAGTCCAATCTTTTTTAGTGCTATTAGGATGACTGTTATGACAATTCACACAACTTTGAGCCATGACTAAGGATTTGGAATAACGAAGTGTTAGCTGGTTGTTAATTGTTTCGTAGGCAATAAAGGGTAAAGTTTTATCATCTGAAAAGCGGAGATGACTTAAAGCACTGTGTTCATATTCATCTTTCGGACCTCCGTTTAACCGATTTTTGAAAGGAAAGTTACTATACAATCTAGTAGTCACACCACTTTCTTTTTCGGAAATTTTCTCAGCTAATTCAATACTAAAAGTGGCCGGCACCGGAATAGCGCCAGGTATATCTTTGTATTCAGCACTTACTACTATGCCTGCTATTTTTGCACGCGTGACAACGTCTGTAGAGTATAAGCTATGAAATGTATTCAAAGCTATTAAGTACGAGTCTGCGTATTTCAATGAAAGTTCTTTATTGATACTTCTGGATAAATACACCATGTTGCCAAAAATAGCCCCCCCACCAAAAATACATAAGATAAAAATGGTTATTAGTGGCCGTTTATGAATAAAATTTAAATATTTCATTTTTAATCCCTAACAATAAAATATAGGTTATTACAGCTAACGGCTGTTATTAGTTTTTGGTACTTGAAATTCTTATTATGCAATGCGCTGATTTTTTCACCTGCTAAAAAATCATCTCCACCACAGTCATCTAAAAAATACTTAAAAAAGTAGCCATTAAAAAAGTTCCTTCTGTATTTTCTTTCCATTTATATTATCTTATTGATAATAATCTAAATGATTGCGATTTATTTTACGTCTGAGATCCACTAATTGAAGAGCGAAGCATAGGGGTTCCATGTGAACCGATTGCTATGAATATGTTTATTAATGGACGGTAATGAGCTGGTAAACTGGGAGTTTTTTTGATTTTTTTTTGATAACGCCAGACAAGAAATCATTGGCGAAGAACAGTTTTTTTTTGCTTTGAAACTCCATTTTGAAACACTCCTTTTCGTCAGCAAGTATCTTACTGTAATATTTTAAATCGTAACAGACAATTTATTATAGTTGAAGGTTTTGTGTTGGTGGCCATAATTCTTTGAATTGTTAAACCCGGCTGTGTAAAGATCAATGCCGTATCATTAAAACAGATTGTCATTACTGTATTAATTGATAGTGAGAGTGAAAACTGAAATTTCAAGCCATTCTTGATAGTAATTTTTACCGTAGTGTAGAAATGACTTAATTTCACCTGACTGGTCTCTTTTTGATAGCCTAACACATTTAAATAATTACCCTGACCATCGGCAAAAAGACTTTTAATTGATTCAAAATATTTAATTCGTGGTCGCGTGAAAAAAGTGCGTATTTTCTCAACATAAGGGTTTGCAGCAAAATTAGCATCAGGGTCTCCCAAGATATAGCCAGACTTGTCTTTGACTTTCTCTGGTCCCAAAATAAAAGTAGGCCACTTAAGGTGAGTACATTCTAGAAATAATATCGTTTGAAAGTATCTGAGTGGATTCCTACCAAGCCCTAAGCTATATTCAAATGCAGAATATAAAAAAAATAAATATTACTTTACTGGTAACAATGAGGCCAATTACAAACATTAGCGTTACAAATTGTATAAATATTAGATATATTGAAAGCCAATTAATATTCCCTGGCTTACAAGACATCGTCAACCGAGTTTTAGAACTCCAATTTACTCCAGGCCTTCAGAAACACTCATAAAGGCTTTATTAGTAAAAAATTGGGGGTTTTCATGACATTTTTAATACTGTTATATCTATTTATTTCTATGGTTATTTATGAAGCTATCGTCTGTCTCGTATTTTCTTCTTAACTGTTACGGCTTGGTCTACTTAATAAGTGCTTGAGCAGGTCAGAGCAGCAAAACTACTTAGGTTTTTGCCCGATCTGAATATAACTCATCATTAGTTTCAGTCAAACGACCAGCCAAAAATTTTAACAGAACAGCATAGGCTGGCAGAAATAGCAGTAGACTGATAATAAGTTTGAACGCGTAATCAACCAGTGCAATCTCTACCCAATTCTCAGCCATAAAAGCATCTGGGCTTTGATAAAAAGCCATGGAGAAAAACAAAAGCGTATCCAGCGCATTACCCAGTACGGTAGAAGCAGCCGGAGCAACCCACCAGCGCCGAGTGCGCCGAAGTCGATTGAAGACTTGCACATCCAGAAATTGCCCAAATACATAAGCAACGAAACTTGCCAATGCAATACGTCCCACAAAAAGATTAAATTCAGCCAATTGGCTCAGACCTTGAAAAGCGCCTTCATAAAATAACACCGAAAGTACATAGGACAGAAATAAAGCCGGTATCATTGCACGCAGAATAATACCTCGTGCCATTGGCGCACCAAAAATGCGTACCGTCAAATCTGTAGCGAGAAAAATAAATGGAAAACTAAAAGCCCCCCAAGTGGAATGGAAGCCAAACAAAGTAAATGGTAGTTGAACCAGATAATTACTAGCAGCAATAATCAGAAGATGACTTGCAACCAAAAAAGTGAGTGCTTTATTAGATTGAACTGTGGTGAAAACTTTCATATGTAACCTTTTTGTCATTGGGGGCGAGGGAACCCAAATTATAATAATATTAAGTGGCTTTAGTGATGCCGCGGGTGATTCTATTCTAAGTTATGATTTTGTAAAGCACAGAGTGATATTTGGATATTTTTTGCTCCATAAAAATTAAATAAAATAGGTATCTAGATCTTATATTCATTTTTTACACACTACTAATTGAAATAGGTCTGAAAGAATTATTGCAACGTAACACATGAGGGCCAAACGCCAGCTTTGCAAAACTTAAACTGTTTTCTATTCTATGGGTCTATTATGTATGTATTACATTGCTTCATCTAAAAATCACAGTCTATTTTTTTGTGGTACATCGATTAGCAATACCTTAGCCTCACTGATTGCTTTCAGTCTGATTGATGAAAGCCCTGAAACTTCTAATCCATCGCCCTTGTCGAGTGAATACCCCTCTATTTCGAGTGTTCCTTCAGACACAAGCACGTAAGCCTGATGCTTTATTGTATGACTCAGTTCAGTACCTTCACAAAGATGACCACCATAAATAAAAGCGTCCTGATAGATTGATAACGGTGCCTTCCCATCACCTGACACTAACAAAGTGAGTGAAGCCAATGTCGGCTCTTTAGGAAATTCATAGCTATCCCACCTAGGCTTGACATCCAATTGGTTCGGTTCAATCCATATCTGTAAGATATTGGTATCATCAGTCTCAAGATTGAATTCAGAATGATATACACCAGTGCCTGCGCTCATTACTTGAACATCACCCGCCACGGTGCGTCCAACATTGCCATCACTGTCTTGATGAGTAATTCCGCCTTTTTTAACATAGGTTATGATTTCCATATTCTTATGAGGATGAAGAGCAAAACCTGCACCCGCTTTAATAACATCATCGTTAATGACTCGCAGAACACCAAACTGCATTCTTTTTTGATCTTGATAACCTGAAAAGCTAAAATGGTGCCTTGCATTCAGCCAACCATGATTAGCATGGCCTAGATTTTTATACGGATAATGAGTAATCAATTTATGCCTCCTATAATTTCTTTTGCCATTTATCGTCTGCTTTTATCAACATATATTAATCTTTCAGCGTTTTAGGGATCAATCTGTCAATCACTGGAACACTTTTGATGGCGAAACTGCCTGCACCTTGGACTGCAACGACTATCGACAATACAGCGAGTAATACAGGAAATTCCCAACCGCCCCCTTCATTACTAAATAACCAGCCATTACCGAGATGAGCCCAGGTTGCACCGAGCAGAATAGGCAAGCTGAGTAAGGCAATAAAACGTGGATAAATACCTAAAATAAGTGCAGCTCCACCAAACACTTCGCCAAAGATAGTCAGATAAGCAACTAGTGCTGGCAGACCCAAACTGCCAAAAAAACCAACAGTGACAGGAATAGTGAAAACAAATATTTTAAGCGCACCGTGTGCCAGTAAAATAATACCAAGGGTGATACGTGTTAGAAAGGCGCCGTGGTTAGCAGTAAGGTTATTCATAGTTATAGTCTCGTGTTGATTGAAAGAGAACACATCATACTAGTTCCATTTAAAATGATAATATGCAATATTATAATTTTATTAGTTCCAAAAAGTAATTAATATGGATCATATATCACGCGTTGGCGTGTTCCTTGAAGTGGTGAAGAACGAAAGTTTTGCAGGGGCTGCACGTGCCCTTGGGTTAACTGGACCCGCTATCAGTAAACAAATTAAATCTCTTGAAGACCAACTAGGTGTCAAGTTACTGAGCCGAACAACCAGGCACGTCAGGCTGACTGAAGAAGGTGCTATTTATTATGAAAAGGCTCAGCAAGCACTAGCAGACCTGAACGAAGCTGAGCAACAGATTCTGGAATTGAAAGCCTACCCCATCGGCAAACTCAAAGTGAATGCGCCGATGTCATTTGGAACACAGTTTTTGACTCGCCCAATTGCTGCCTTTGCGGAACAGTACCCTGAAGTTGAACTTGAAGTTGATTTTGATGATCGCTGGGTCGATGTAGTGGCAGAAGGATTTGATGTTGTTATAAGAATCGGTGCACTCGAAGACTCAACGCTAATGGCTCGAAGATTAGCACCTTGCCCCGTCATTTTATGTGCTGGTAAAAAATTGCTAGATAAATATGGATTACCTAAATCCGTCGAACAACTGTCTGAGTACCCTGGAGTTGTTTACAATAGACACCAACAAAAAGAAGTATGGCGTTATCGTGATAACAATGGATTAATCGGAACACAAACCCTAAACCGTAACTTCGCTGCCAATACCGCAGAAATGCAGCTCGAGGCCTGCTTAAGTGGTTTAGGCGTTTCACTACTCCCGATCTTTAGCGCCGAAGCGTATCTAAAATCGGGTGAGCTAATGGCATTACTGCCTGAATACTCGACTTATCCCGAACTTGGCATTTACGCACTGTATCCTCAGAACCGTTATCTCTCGACTCGAACACGATTGTTTATTGATTGGTTAAACAAAGCTAGTGAAGACTTTGCCTGGTGCTAAATCAAACCTCTGCCAACAGGTTTAAAAATCAACTGGTTTTTTTAACTTTAAAGCTGTGCAAAAAATTGTCAGAACTCACTGTTTAAAGCCTACAAAAGAGTGACGACAGTCAGCCATACTATCCTAAGAACTAGGTTCTAAAATTTTTTTGCCTGCAAAATGCAGAATTCTATAGTGAGTGATAACGTTTAAATATATCAACACTTAGTATGAGCGTTTTTTTTGACACTAAAGCTTAAACTGAGTTCTATTCGTTGTTACCTTTAACCACAAAGTTTGATAATGACAAATAAACTGGGCTAAAGACCTTTAATATCACCACGGTTATTATCTAACCAAGCCATTAACTTTTCAAGATGCCGCTCCAACTCAGATAGCTCATCATTAGCGAAACTTGAGTAAATATTTTGAATGTCAGGTTCAAACAAGTTAAGGGTTATCGAACAGATTTTAAGCCCTTTTTCGGTTATTTTTAAATGCTTTTTACGACGATCACTGGTATCAGGTGTTGCTAACATAAGACCTTTATCAACTAATTGAGTCACCACCTTGGTAATGCCAGGTTGATTCATTTCCATGACATTAGCCAGCTCGCTGACCAACCAACTTCGCGTTGGGTTATGGGTGAAATGTAACAATAACCCAAACTGTGACGAGGTAATGGATAAATTAGCAAATAGTTTGTTTTGTCGAGTCGTTAATAACTGTTGCAATATACCAAATAAAATAGCCACTCTGACCTCACTTTTCGTTCTTGCTGCCATTCTAATCGTCTCTTTTTATTACTATATTTCACCTAATAACCCAAAGGTTCAATGAACCATTGTTAAAATCGTTTAGAAAAATAGCTTGACTTGCATTCTTTAGAATATAACATACATTCTAAGGAATGTAGTTTTAAAGTCACTTTTCAGGATGATAAACATGAACAGACGTCAATTTATTCGCATTTTTGGACTCTCTACCGGCGCTATTGCATTAACCACTGGCATCACTGGCTGCGGTGACTTGAAATCGTCTTTTAGTTCTTCAGATGAATCAGATAATTATGGATGGAATGGGCCCACAGCAGATATTAAAGATATCCGCTTACAGGTCTTGGCTTATGCCATCCTGAGCCCAAACCCGCATAATAAACAGCCTTGGGCTATCAAGCTAACAGGGCCATTAAAATTTGAACTGTATGTGGATCAAGAGCGTTTATTACCCGCCACCGACCCCTATTTTAGACAAATACATATAGGCCAAGGTACCTTCTTAGAAACTGCATCTATTGCGGCATCTGGCTTAGGGCATGATGCAGAAATCACGCTTTTCCCTCAGGGTATCTATAGCAATACTCAAGTCCTCAATAAACCAGTAGCAAAGGTATCTTTGACCCCAAATGAGTCAGTAAAAACTAACCCTCTATTTGCTAACCTATTAAGTCGTCACTCTAATAAACGTGAGTATAGCGATCAGCCATTGACCCAAAATCAAGTGTCAGAATTAATCCGTTTTAATACTGATAATAACCAAAATTCACTCACCTTAGTGGATTCTCCTGCCGCCAAAAAACAACTTGAGCAAGTCTTAACCAAAGCAATGCAAATAGAGGTGGGTAACAAAGGCAGGGATGAGGAAACCATTAAAATGTTCCGATTTAATCAAGCAGAGGTAGAGCAGTACCGTGATGGTTTCGGCACTGCACAAGCTGGGCTATCGGGCTTAAAGCGATTATTGGTTGAAAACTTTATCCTGTCTCGTGAAAGTACCGAAAAAGATCCGACTGAATTCGGACAACAAGCAGTCTCCATGACCCAAAAAGTCGTTGAATCAACAGGTACATTTGCTTGGATCACAAGCGCTTCAAATAGTCGCATCGATCAGATCAATGTGGGTCGCGAGTATTGCCGTATTAACCTTAAGACGAATTCGATGGGTCTAGCACAGCACCCGTTGAGCCAAATATTACAAGAATATGAAGACATGCTGCCAATGCAAGCGGCTTTTAAGGACTTCTTCAATATTAAAACAAGTGACACGGTACAAATGTTATTCCGATTAGGCACGGCAGAAATAACACAACATAGTCCTCGTCGTACTGTAACGGATATTATTCAAGCCTAATTATTCCGATTAGGCATGGTAGAAATAACGCGACATAGTCCTCGTCGTGCCTTAACGGATATCATTATAAATTAAGAGATCAGTGGTACATAAGGACCATTCCATAGTACGATCAAACCCTTTGGGTTTCGTTTTTTATTTAATAATAACTATTGTATTCGTTTGCATACAATCTCGGTGTTACATTAAAATTATTTCGGGGTACCCCAAACCTCTTTTTTTCGCTACGCCAGTAAGCCATTTGAATATGATCCATTACTATAAGTAAGTACTATTGCTCTATTAGTAGTTTCTTCGTCCTTGAGACTGACATGCACCCAGCCTGAATTAGGCTCCCCCTTTCGGTAGCACTCTAAAATGACTTGGTCGAATTCTAAATTTTGTTCAATCCAGACTGCAAGCTCATAGTTACTTATTCCGGCTATTTCGATATCAACAGCCTCTGCTTTACAGTGTTGTGATGAAGATGACCCATTGATTTCTGAATTAAGCTCAGTGCTTCTATAACCACTATTAGGCCTAAAAGGCTTTCCATAATGTAACCGCACTGGCTCTAGTATTTCAGAACATAAACGCTGTAACTTTACTATTAAGTGATCGGGTGGTGAGTTATCAATATTTTTTCTTTCTGCTGTTTCTGACCTTATTAGCTCTCCAAAGGTAAAATGATCTGACAGTTTTTCATTCCTATCCATTTTTTATACCCCTTATTGTTCTTAGGTTTTGTTTTATTAGTTATCTATTCGATCAGCTAACTTTTAAATGTGCTGGTACTATCATTTTTGCCTGCGGTTGCAATAACAAACCTAACTTGACCCAAGTTTTGCATCAAGATCAAAGCGAGTTAAAGTTTATTTAATATCAATTTCATGCAATTCAACCTCTGATTTGTAAACTTACTTGATTAATCACGCTGATGATATAGACAGAAAGCATTAGAAATTGTCAGATGAGAACTACATTAAATGACGTCCTATCAGAAAAAATGTAAATTGCCTTTGCTAAGGAAGATGGATCAATGACGATTAAGGTGCGCGCTATCCTGTGCTGTTAAATCAACCAATAGCCCCAAGCAACCATTAACGTGTTATTTATATACTGCCTGTGAGCAGTTAGATGGCAGAACAACTTGTCACTTACCTAGGAAAGTCCCATAAAATACAAGGCCGTTGTTAGGCTGGTTTGATTAATTTGGTAGGGTGTTGCTTTACACGTTGCGGGCTTACCTTGGTAAGCAATCCCTAAACCCGCTAGCGTTATCATTGGGATGTCGTTTGCACCATCGCCGATTGCACAGCACTCGACCGGGTCGATACCCATTTTGGCTGCGATCGACAACAACAATGCTCGTTTCGAATTTGCGTCAACTATTGGAGCCAATACACCGCCGGTTAAGATTCCGTTATCGACCTCTAACCGATTACTGTGGACTTCATCAAAGCCTAGTCGCCGTGCAATGGGTCGGGCGATGGTATCGAAGCCACCACTGATCAAAACCGTATACAGTCCGGCTTGGCCTGCTTTTTGCACTAGCTGTTCGGCCCCTGGGTTTAAACGACAAGCATTTGCCATGTCGATAAATGCTTGCTCTGGTTGCCCTTTTAGTAATCCTACCCGTTGCCTTAATGAGGCATCAAAATCTATTTCACCTCGCATTGCCTGTTCGGTTATTGTTGCAACCTGTTGACCAATGCCGACTGCTTCTGCCACTTCATCAAGTGTTTCTGCATCGACTATTGTTTTATCCATATCGCAAATAAGTAATTTTTTAGTACGCTGACTAACAGGTTGAACCGCTATATCAACATTTACTAATTGACTATTCAGGGATTGAAAAATCTGCCACGCAGCTGAACTGGTGACGTTGAATTCTATATCATGAGCCACGCCTATCATACGGCACCGATCGAGAACAATAGGCGGCCCTTTGTCCTCGATCAGTTGTTTCGCAACTTGCACCTGTGAGTCAAATCGTTTCAAGTCAAGATCAATCGACCCACAGAGCGTTATCACAAAACCCTGATGATCGTTCTGGTCGTCAGTAACCCAGGCGGGTGGTTTACTTAGTGTTTGAGATTTCTTCACTTGATAGGACATCACGGGTCACAAACTATAACGATGGGAAGTTAAGATACTTGACTGTATTGATATTAGCCAAGGCGCTTAATTTTTGCATTGCATCGTGACTTGGCTGCGCTTCTATCTCGAGTAAGGCCATGGCATTGCCACCACTGGCCTCGCGCCCTAGATGCAGGTTGGCAATATTGATAAGGCTAGTAGCTGCAGATGTGCCGATATCACCAATGACACCCGGCGTATCTTGGTTGGTAATATAAAGCATGTGTTCTCCTAGTTGTGATTCCAATGGAATGCCTTTCACGTCAATCACTCGAGGTCGATGTTGGATTAGAGTGCCACTAATGCTGTGAGTGTGCGCCTCTGTTTTGACGGCAACGGTAATACGACAGGGGTACTCATCCTTACCTTCACTTAATGCTTCTATTAAGTCGATATTACGTTGGGTTGCTACCTCACGTGCATTCACTGAATTGACAAAACTGCTGTGACGCTCGAGTAACGATTGAACTACCTGCGTGGTTAATGGTGAAAGATTTAAACCATTGGCTTCGCCACCATAGGTGACGGTCAATGATTCGATTGGGTCATCAGTCAACTGGCCTATAAATGAACCCAAGCGTTGTGCAAGCTGAAGGTAGGGTTTCAACTGTTTGGCTTCCTCTGCACTTAAACTGGGTGCGTTTAACGCATTATTAATTGCACCACCCAACAAGTAATCACTCATTTGCTGAGCCACTTGAATCGCTACCTTTTCTTGAGCCTCGACCGTAGAAGCCCCTAGGTGTGGCGTACAAATTATATTCGGTAGGCCGAATAATGGATTATTTTTGGCGGGCTCTACTTCGTAAACATCGAGTGCGGCACCTTTTATATGGTTACTTTTTAAAGCCACCAGTAGGGCTAGTTCATCGACTAAACCACCCCGAGCACAATTGATTAACAGGCTACCACGCTTCATTTTGTTGATTGCCGAGGCACTGATAATATTTGCCGTTTCGGGTGTTTTAGGGACGTGTAATGAAATGATATCTGAAGTGCCCAAAAGTGTATCTAAGTCGACCTTTTGAACGCCTAACTTGTCTGCTCTTTCTTCAGTTAAGAATGGATCGTAAGCCTGAACTCGCAGCCCATAACCAATTGATTTTTTTGCGACTATCGAGCCGATGTTTCCAGCGCCAATAATACCCAACAATTTACCGGTCAGTTCCATGCCCATAAATTTAGACTTTTCCCACTTGCCTTCATGGGTTGACTGATTTGCCTGCGGAATATGGCGTGCCAGCGATAACATCATCGCCATGGCATGTTCAGCAGTAGTAATGGCATTACCAAATGGTGTATTCATAACTACAACGCCACGTTTTGTACAAGCCGCTACATCGACGTTATCAACACCAATACCTGCCCGTCCAACCACTTTCACATTGGACGCATACCCGAGTAGCTCTTCGGTTATCTGTGTTGAGGACCTGAGTGCAATGCCATCAAACTCTCCGACCATATCAAACAGTTCTTGTTTCGATAATTTCCCTGGGGTTATTGCTTCAATGCCACGTTCCTCAAAGACTGCAAGGGCCAGGCTCGACATTGTGTCGGCTATAAGTACTTTAGGTTTTACAATCGAAGTATGGTTCATTTTTTCACTCGTTATTTTTGCGTCAGTCATTTCATGTCACCTTGTTTCGTTGTTTAAACCGATCAAAAGCCCAATCCATCCAAGGTGTTAAGGCCATTAGGTCGTCTGTTTCTATAGTTGCACCACCCCAAATCCGAAAGCCTGCAGGTGCACTGCGGTAATTGGCAATATCCAAGGCACAGTTTTCTTGTGCTAACCAGCTCAGCATTAAATTAATAGCTTGCTGTTGCTCCTCACTTTCGAGTTGATTAAATTCAGGGTCAATAATGCGTAAACACATAGAAGAAGGCGAACGGGTCTCGGCGGACGTTGCCAACCAATCGATCCACGCTGTTTGCTGAACCCACTGATCTAACAGGTCAAAATTTTGTTGCGTGCGCTTCCAAAGTGATTCAACACCGCCAATACGATCTGCCCAATCGAGGGCAGCATGTAAATCTTCGACCGCCAACATACTAGGCGTATTGATAGTGGCACCCGAAAATAACCCTTCGATTAATTTTTGGTTTTTAGTGAGTTGAAATATTTTAGGTAATGATCTTGAAGGGGTATAACTTTCTAATCTTGCAATTGCCTTTGGACTCAGTGCCAGCATGCCATGGGCTCCTTCACTGCCCAGCACTTTTTGCCAAGACCAAGTAACGACGTCGAGTTTAGAAAAATCGATCGGCATGGCAAAAGCGGCAGAGGTTGCATCGCATAACACCAGACCATTACGATCGCTATCGAGCCAATCTAAATGCGGAACCCGCACGCCACTGGTTGTGCCGTTGTAAACCATAACAACATCGTGATCTGACTTGATTTGGGTGAGGTCTGGCAAGTCACCATAATCGGCTTTGTATACGTTCAATTCAGGCAAGCCGAGTGTTTCGAGGTCTTTTGCCCAATCGGCAGAAAAACTGTCCCATACCAATGCATCAACAGCACGGGCACCTAACATTGACCACATGGCCATTTCAAATGCACCGGTATCAGAGCCAGGTACTATCGCAAGTTTCCAGTCATCGGGTAATTTAAGTAATTGATGTGAACGTAATATGGCGTCACTAAGACGCTGCTTGGGTTGTTTAGCGCGATGGCTTCGACCCAATTGTTCAAGGTTGAGATGTTTAATATCCCAACCCGGATATTTCTTACAGGGACCCGAAGAAAACCGTGCGTCTTGCGGGCGCAAGCTCGGTTTTTCGGGAAAGCCAATGGCTTTCTCGATCATGATATAACCTCTAGTTATTCGGTGGTTTGCTCCACCAAGCATAATTAGGCTAACATAATCGTGGATAAGTCGTGCAGTATTTGTTAAACCTAAAGTGACTATGAATATAACCAACATTAGTAATGGAATGGATTATACGCAGAAAGTTGGGACGATTAACCCGAGTTTAAAGTTTGAACACATGCAAAACTGCAAGGGTCCAGATTTACTTCTGATAACCCATAATCGTTATGAAAACCCTACGTTTGTCGGTTCTAGATGACTTTGTTGAAGAAGCTTTGGTTTGTTCTAGGCTGATTTCTAATAGACGCAGATGAATCAGATTTAAAGTATATGTGTAAAAGGGGCATACCTAACGATTGATACAAAACCATGCTGCCCTCAGCCTGGCTAATTTAGCTTTTCTAATATCCCCATTAACTAATTTAAGCACTAAAAACTTTTAAGATATAGCTGTTCCACTTTTTCTCTAGCCCAAGCTGTTTTGCGGAGAAATTTTAAACTTGATGAAATACTTGGATCACTATTAAAACACTTGATATCAATCAGATTACCCAATGACTCCCAGCCGTGTTTATCAACAAGCTGAGTCACTACTTCTTTTAGAGTGACTCCATGTAAGGGCTCTTTTGAAACTTTTTTATTGGTCAACAGATTTACCTGTAATTGTCTTTGATTAGCAAGTTCATAATTGGTATGTTGTCATAAAAAACAAACTATACAATCGATAATTGAAAAGTGTATTTTTAATTGATGTGATAGCAATCTAATAATATGAAGTAATTTAACGATTTTTGTGATCAATATTTGGCGGACACCGATAGATAGATTAATATTAGGTTTACGTAGATAACCCAAAAACGGAAAACATGGCATCACTGCAAGATCAATTACTCAAAGCTGGCGTGATTAATAAGAATAAGGCTAAGAAAGTTAAAAATGACCAGCATAAACAGGCCAAAGTGATTCGCAAGATGGGTGGAAAAACGGTCAATGAAGCGAAAACAACTGTTGTCAGTGAGCGGGCAAAGAAAAATGAACGTGATCGCGAATTAAACTTAAAGAAACAGCAAGAAGCCAATCAAAAGGCAGTTGTCGCTCAGATTAAACAATTGATAGACCTCAATAAAATAGCCGATAACAAAGGAGATATTCATTATCGCTTTGTTTATGAAAAAAAAGTTAAACACATTTACGTCACCAGCGAAATGCAAGATCACCTCAGTCGAGGACGACTAGCCATTGTGGCGCTATTAGGTAATGTGACTGAAAAATTTGAAATTGTGCCTGCCGGTATCGCTGAAAAAATTGCCCAACGGGATAGTGATTATATCGTTCAGTTAAATATTAAAGAGTCGTCTGAAGAGATCGAAAATGATCCCTATGCTGATTATCAAATACCCGATGACTTAATGTGGTGAGTACACAATTTAAACTTATTAACAACCCCGACTACCGTCCCAACGTTGGGATTATGTTAGTCAATGACGATCGACTCATTCTCGCCGGTGAAGCATTCCATTACCGTGGCGATTGGATGATGCCTCAAGGTGGCATTGACTCTGGCGAAACCACGTTAGAAGCAATGCAACGTGAATTATTTGAAGAAACCAGCCTAGTACCAGAACAAACTCGAATAGTGAGAGAGCATGATAAATGGCTGAGCTATCAGTTTAGAAAGCCCGTGAAAAAAGAAGGCATTTTATATAAAGGCCAACGACAAAAGTGGTTTTTGCTGGAGTATAACGGCCCACTACCAGACGCGACCAAAACTCAGGATAGGGAGTTCACCCACTTCAACTGGGTAACACCACAGTGGCTAATTGACCACACAACGCCATTTAAAGCTGAAGTTTACAAAACTATTTTTAACGAATTCGAAATACTAATTCGTTAGTGAGTTAAAATTTTCAACTTGATTTTCGGCTATCAACAACCCCTTTGGCATATAATCCAATCACAAAAAACCATTGCAACAGCACGAAATATAAAAATTTCTTTTGGATTTTGTAACCCGTATCGATTGAATCCTTATAACTAAAAATTGACTGCCCGTTAATGCTGAGATCATAAATAATGGGCTCTTGCTCTAAAAGCCCTTGATATAAAATTTGTAACGGAAGACCCAGCACCCAACTTTTTTTGGCCTCTGTACAGTCAATACCTTCAACAGCAAGACTTAACCAAAAGTCTGATTCAGCAATTTTTAAGTTATGTGCCATCCTATCTTTTTTACAACCAATATCCTCTAACGTTCCATAGAGTGGGGTTAAACTCTGTTTCGAAACCACTTCATCATTCGATGAAATAAGCACAAAATAGAGAAGCGCGGCTGTTCCCAACATTGCGACTACAATAATTGGCGAAATACGTCTTAGGACTTCTTTATTCATAAGGCAGATATTAGGTTATATAAAACGGTTAACGAGCAGAGGGAGGTAAACTCAATCAATAACATGACTTGCCTGCATGACTAATGAGCGTTGCCAACGGGTTTCACTAACGTTAACCCAATAAGTGAAACAACAACAGCAATCCAGATCCAGATACTATGCTCTTCACCATAGAATATAATACCCAAAAAAACACCTGAAATGGTAATAATATAGGCACACTGACTGGTAAATACTGCCCCTGCAATTTTAATCGCATAAAAGTAGAGTGCGTAGGCTAAGCCTGTGCCGATTGCCGCCCCAACCACGCCATAACCTGCTGGTGTTATAAGCCATGTGACCGGTTCAGTCACGCCCAACCATAAACCCACAGGAACCATCATCATGATAGCCACGATATTGGATCCACACAGTAACTCGGACACATCAATCTTGGGGTTAACTTGATGTTCAATATAGACGCCTTCAGTCGCATAGCTAAAAGCACAAGAGACCGCCAGTAGAATCCAAAGATTGGCATCTTCACTGGAAAGGCCTTGATCAGGGATGACTAAAAACAAGATGGCTATCAGGCCAAAAACAATACCAAAGACTCGCTTTATAACAACTCTTTCCACTTTTAATACCAGCATGATGATATAACTAAATAGAGGGATAGCAGAAATGCTAATCGATAAAATGCCAGCAGTCAGATGAGATGCTGCGTAATAATAGGACAAACTTGGAAACGATATACCAACGATGGCGAGAACAGTATAGTGATCTAAATTAACTCGTCGAAAGATCGGTTTTTTAACCAGCACTCGATAAACAACAAATAGCAATGCAGTTATGATTACCTGCCAAACTGAAATGCCTAGTGGATGCGCACCCTCTGATGCCGCTAACAATACCAATGAAAAGACACCACCCCAAATAGCACCCGCAATAATAATTAGCGCATAGGATAGGTAAAGCGTTTTTGACATTATTTAGTGGGTCCTAATGCACACTATATAACCCAAAATAGTCTGTGGTAATTTATTTTAGCTTGAAGGTTAATCGTATTTAATGGAACAATAAAACAGGAATTTTGCAAGAAGCAAGCATCGCTGATGTTGTCGACCCGACGAAAAAATTACGAATGTGCGAATGCCCATAGCCTCCCATTACCAGTAAATCAAATCCATCTGTTTCAACATGTCGTGATATGACTTCTTCCGGTAGCCCCTGCTCAATATTAACGTCAACAGAAAAACCTGCGCTGCGCAGCTTAGCAGCTGCTTGTTGAAGCTGTTGTGCCCCCTTAGATGACTCTGAACCGACCACCAACAGTTGGCATTCAATATCCTTAAAAACAGGGCTATTGGCTAGATGATCGATTGCTTTATTGGCACTACTGCCGCCATCGAAGGCAATTAATAATCGGTTAATGGGTTTAAAAACACGTGATGCGACCAGTACAGGCTTTTTACTTGAGCGCACAACATGCTCAAGATTGATGCCCAAATGTGACATATCGTGCTCGGCAGATATACCTCGCTTCCCAATGACAAGCAAGTCAGCTCCTTGATCACTTTCTTCAACTGTTTCGACCACTTCACCATGACGCAGGCGAGTGGTTACTGCCTCGATACCATCTTCATGCATTCTATTTTTAGCTTCATCAAGAATCGCTCGACCTATCTTATGCGACAACTTGGCCTTTTGGGAGTCAAGCTCGACCAGCTCTTCCATTAACGCTGTTCTAGCACCAAAGCCAATACTGCCACTTAAATTGGATGCATCATCAGCAGCACTTTGCTGTCGAGCCAAAACATGAACTAAATCAACTGATGCTTTGGCTTTTTGTGCAAGCCAAGCAGTATGATCACAAACACTTTGTGCATAGACTGAGCCATCAACCATGGCCATGATTTTAGTTATAGAATACATTACTTAATGCCCCAATAATCGTTCTAAAGCGCCTGGTTTATCGTGTTCGCCTAACTTGTCGACGATCGTTTCACTGGCTTCGTTTAACCCTACTATTTCTACTTCTGCACCTTCTCGGCGGAATTTCAAGACCACCATATCCAACGCAGTAACACTGGATATATCCCAGATGTGCGCATTACTGACATCGATCGTGACATTTTCAAGCGCCTCTTTAAAATCAAATGATGTCGAAAACTCATTCGCTGAAGCAAAAAATAGCTGCCCTTCAACTAGATATTTACGCGACATGCCGTCCTCTGACAGAGTCGATGTAATTCGAAAGATCTGTGCAATTTTCCAAGCAAAAAACAGACCTGAAAACAAAACACCAGCTAACACACCTAGCGCCAAATTATGCGTTGTCACGACGACCCCGACGGTAACTAACATAACTATTGAGGAGCTACGTGGGTGATTTTTCAAATCTTTGATAGAGGACCAGCTAAAGGTTCCAATAGAAACCATAATCATAATCGCAACGAGCGCCGCCATTGGGATTTGTTTCACCCAGTCACCCAAAAAAACAATCATTATGAGCAAAAATATGCCTGCACAGAAAGTCGATAAACGACCTCGACCACCAGACTTAACGTTGATCATCGATTGTCCAATCATTGCACAACCAGCCATTCCTCCGATAAAACCGGTCGCCGTATTGGCTATACCTTGGCCAATACATTCGCGGTTTTTATCACTCGTGGTGTCCGTTAACTCATCGACTATGGATGCTGTCATTAATGATTCAAGAAGTCCTACTGCAGCAACAGCTGCCGAGTAAGGCAAAATAATCATCAAAGTTTCAAGGTTTAAGGGTATTTGAGGAATTAAGAAAATAGGCAATGTCGAGGGAAGTTCTCCCATATCACCCACTGTTCGAATATCCCAACCCAGCCAGATCGATAATCCAGTTAAGACCAAAATACACACTAGGGGTGATGGAATTGCTTTTGTTAGGAGAGGCAGTAGATAAATGATGCCTAACCCTGCGGCCACTAAAATGTAGGTGAGCGAAGGCACATGAATCAATTCAGGTAACTGCGCCATAAAAATAAGTATCGCGAGAGCATTCACAAAGCCTGTCATCACTGATCTGGACACAAACTTCATAACGTACCCAAGCTTCAGCAGGCCTGCGACTACTTGCAATAGGCCTGCTAATACGGTGGCAGCAAGCAGATACTCTAGTCCATGGTCTTTTACCAGAGTGACCATTAATACAGCCGTGGCGGCAGTTGCAGCTGAAATCATGCCTGGTCGACCACCCGTTATTGCAACAATTACGGCAATAGAAAAAGACGCGTACAACCCTACTTTGGGGTCAACGCCAGCAATGATTGAAAATGCAATGGCCTCAGGTATGAGGGCCAACGCAACAACCAGTCCAGCTAAAATATCGGGGCGTATATTGCCTAGCCACTCGGTTCGTAACCGAGAAAACGCATCAGTTTTCAAATTATTCTCAAATAGTAATGTATCAGTGTGATTTCGAGTTTAACTGAGCAAGCGTTAATGTCGCTAATGCCTGTCGGTATAAATACTTAGTGTAAAAGCAATTGTTGTGAATATAGTCAGATTTTTAGAAAGTGCACCCAGTATTAGGATGTTTTTTTCAATTTCAAGCGATCTTTTGCTATTGCCCCTAAATCATTTACCTTGGGCACCCTAATTATTGGGCAAAATAGAAAACTCTAGGTTGTCAGGTAATTCTTAAACGTCACCTCTTATAATTTAATTATGAATACTCATTCCTGTGCTTCCTCGTTACCTGTGAGCTTTTTATATTTTTCCATTAGCTCATCTTGAGTTTCAACAATGTCAGGGTTAAGCGGGATACAATCAACGGGGCAGACAACAACACATTGAGACTCTCCAAAGTGACCCACACACTCAGTACACAAATCAGGGTTTATTTCGTAGATTTCTTCACCGGGATAAATAGCGTCGTTTGGACATTCGGGCTCACAAACATCACAATTAATACACTCGTCTGTGATCATTAACGCCATTCTAATCTTCTCCTTTCATAAAACAGTTCAAGTTTTTGAACTTTCCAATTTATCAGTCAATTTTTGTAAAATTGAAGGGTGTAGAAACTCAGACACATCTCCCCCTAGACGAGCAATTTCACGGACTAAGCTCGAGGATACAAAGGCATAATGTTGAGCAGCCGTGAGGAAAACTGTTTCAATTTCGTTAGCAAGAGAACGGTTCATACCCGCGAGCTGCACTTCATACTCAAAGTCAGATATTGCTCTTAATCCTCTAATAATAATTTGAGATTCGCAATCGCGGGCAAAATCAATGAGTAACCCAGAAAAAGGTCGAATCGAGATTTTTGGATTATTCGCAAAGACCATCTCAAGCATTTCAGTGCGTTCATTCACATCAAAGAACGGCTCCTTAGCGAGACTATCGGCCACGCCGATAACTACATGATCAAACATTTTTGCCGCCCGCTCACAGATATCTATATGACCTTTAGTCACAGGGTCAAAAGTGCCTGGGTAAATTGCAATTCTTTCCATTTTCATCTCACGGGAGATCAGCTAGAAAAAGCCAGTCAAGTTAACTACAAAAATTCATGAACTATCTTAACGGCTTCCTAACCATTCGACCATAGCATAATTAACTTGTCCGGCTTTTTTCTGTTTAAGCCAGACAAAATCTTCCGACGGCAATTCAAATCGCTCATGTTTTGGCCATTCAAGATAAAGCTTAGCGCTCTGATTAAGTCTTTGGGACTGAACTAAACACTCCATTACAGTTTGCTTCAAATGACCCTCAGCAAAAGGCGGGTCAATAAAGACTAAATCAAACTTTAATGTCAGTTGCTCAACCAGTTGCAAGGCATCTCCCTGTTGAACATCTAGCTGCGACGTCTCCACCGACTCACCTGCCAGTCGCTCGGCTTGAAATATCAAATTCTTGCAAGCCAAACGGCTCTTCTCAAGCATAGTAACTTGCTTCGCATCTCGAGATAACGCCTCAAAACCCAATGCACCGCTTCCTGCAAAACAGTCAAGCACATGAGCACCAGGGCAGTCTAATGCGACCCAATTAAAAAGGGTTTCACGCACCCGACTCGTGGTCGGCCGGAGCCCGTCAATATCGGCCACCTGAAGTTTACGGCCACGCCAACGCCCACCGATAATTCGTACCTGCTGTGATTTTCCACTATTCATTTATTTATGTCGTAGAATGGGTAACAGAATATGTGTCTGATGGTAAATCAGAGCGCACAGATTTGATCGCTTTCTGTTAGCATATTGTGCCTGAAATCCCTTGCGTAGGAAATTAGATGTTTGGCTTTAAGTCGGTTGACAAGAATAAGGACACCGAGCCTCAGAAAAGCAAAGGTTTGTTTTCATCTTTGCGCGAAAGGCTGTCCAAGACCCGCTCTAATTTATCAACCGGCCTTGCCAATATCTTATTGGGAAAGAAACGTATTGATGATGATTTACTTGAGCAACTCGAAGATCAACTGCTGTTAGCCGATATAGGCTTACCAACCACTCAAAAAATAACCTCGACACTGACCGAGTTACTTAATCGTAAACAATTAAGTGATAGCGAAACAGTGTTGTCGGTTCTGAAACAGGTAATGTCTGATGTGCTCAGGCCTAGCGCTGTTCCTCTCAATATTGATACTCATCACAAGCCTTACGTTATATTAATGGTCGGTATTAATGGTGCAGGTAAAACAACAACTGTTGGAAAGTTAGCCCAAAAATTAAAGTCTGAAGGTCATAGAGTCATGTTATCCGCAGGTGACACTTTCCGAGCTGCTGCGGTTGAGCAGCTTCAGACCTGGGGCGACAGACTCGATATTCCTGTCATTCAACAAGGCCAAGGCGCAGATTCAGCATCCGTTATATTTGATGCCCTCCAATCTGCTCAAGCCCGAAATATTGACGTACTCATTGCCGATACTGCAGGACGACTGCACACCCAAAGCAACTTGATGGACGAGCTGGAAAAAATTAAACGCGTACTCAGTAAACTTGACCTGACGGCTCCACATGAAACTATGTTGGTACTGGATGCCGGTACAGGTCAGAATGCGATGGTTCAAGCGGCACAATTTAAAGAGTCAATCGGTGTTACTGGCATTACATTAACCAAGCTTGATGGGACAGCCAAAGGTGGCATGATATTTAGTGTTGCTGAACAACTCAAACTACCCATACGATTTATTGGGGTTGGTGAGTCAGTTGAAGATCTTCGAACATTTGACAGTGATGAATTTGTTGACGCGCTGTTAAATGAATTTGAAAGCTAATCCTTTGCCTTGCTAAACCTACAACTTATTTATGATCGAATTTAAGAATGTAACTAAACGATACGAAGGTGGTTTTGAGGCTCTTCGTAACGTCAACATGCAACTCGATGACGGGGAAATGGCTTTCTTGACCGGTCATTCTGGCGCGGGTAAAAGTACACTCCTTAAAATTATTGCTCTAATTGAAAAACCTACCCGTGGGCAAGCTTTGCTCAATCGTATTAATTTAAAAACAATCTCTAAGAATAAAGTCCCTTATATAAGACGTAACATTGGTATTATTTTTCAGGATCATCAGCTGTTATTTGACCGAACTGTGTTTGACAATGTCGCTTTACCCTTGACTATTCAGGGATATCGATATCAAGAGATTGCAAAAAGAACCCGCGCCGCCTTAGATAAAGTCGGTTTGCTTGGTAAAGAAAAAGCCATGCCAATTACCTTATCAGGGGGTGAACAACAACGCATTGGGATCGCTCGAGCCGTCGTACACAAACCCATGTTGCTGTTAGCCGACGAACCGACAGGCAATCTTGATCCTGCGCTGTCGCGTGAAATCATGCAAATTTTTGTCGACTTTCATCAAGTAGGGGTCTCTGTCTTGGTTGCAAGTCATGATTTAAGTTTGATCAATGATCTGCAAAAACCCGTACTCACTCTAAACGGTGGACAAATGACTCATAATGACCTCCAGCCTATAGTAGGATACCAATCATGATTAGACCTCATTAGTCATGGTTATGGCGACAAGCACCACCCGAAGAGATAGGCCAGAGGCTGCCAATAGGCTACTCGCCTACTTTATACATCATCTTCAATCGCTTATATTTAGTTTGGGTAAAATTTATACAGCGCCGACCACCACCATTATGACTGTGGCTGTTATTGGCATTACATTATCACTACCCAGCGGTTTCTACGTTTTTCTTAAAAATATAGAGGCTATGTCAGGAGACTTAAGTTCGAGCACACAAATCTCCTTATATCTTGACCTTAATATCAATGAGACAGTGGCACTAAAGTTAAGCAAAAAACTTGCTCATCAAGCGAACGTCCAAGAAACTAAATTTATTTCTCGTGACAGCGCTCTCCTATCGTTTCGTCAAAGCTCTGGGTTTGGTAAAAGTATTGACACTTTATCGAGTAATCCCCTACCCCACACTATTATCGTCATCCCCAAAAGGAGCAGTGATAGATTTGTAATAAAGAATCTGCTCAATAGCCTGCAGTCTTTAGCCGAAGTTAAACTAGCCAAACTGGATACTGAATGGCTAGAAAGGCTTTTTACTATATTAGAAATAGCGAAACGGGCTGTTGGTATCATTACACTTTTATTTGCTTTTGCAGTCTTACTCATAATTGGTAATACGATTCGGCTCGATATACAAAATCGGTATCAGGAAATTATTGTCACTAAACTCATCGGAGCTACCAATGCCTTCATCCGTCGACCATTTTTGTATGGCGGTTTATGGTATGGCCTTTTAGGCGGCATAATATCTTGGCTTATTGTAGAACTGGGGTATCTGGCTATTTCTGGGCCGCTCGAGCGTCTTAACCTACTGTATCAATCAGAACTTGATCTCGTTACCTTTTCATTGCAAGATTTTATTATTTTGCTCACTTCAAGTGCCCTACTAGGCCTTTTTGGCTCGTGGATTGCCGTAGCTAAACATCTGAACCAAATAGAACCAAAATAAAGCTTAGTACAAACAAGCGTTAATTATGAATGGATAATCTGTCCACGATGTCATTGCCTAGGATAAGGCTATAAAGCTGATGTTTTGAATTATATTTAATTTATTTTAAATTGAAATTATAATCTCATTATTTACTTGAGAATTAGCGTCCAAGCCAAAGGTTGTAATATCGTTGTTCCCATTGAATTTCAAGAGGTTTTTGTTTGTATCAAAAAGCAAAAATTATTTTTCATTTTATTATCAATAGCTTTTGATTGAGCATTTTAGCCCTAGGTTTGTTCAATTACTTGGGATACTTGTGATCTTATGTTAGTTCAAAATCGTATAGTTATTAAATATTAGAATTTTATTTATTTTTCTTTGATTCCTAATTTTTTCATTAGACATGGTTGAACTAAGTATTCTATCCATGCTCTAATGTTTGGCACTCCTCTATGAAGAGTGCTACACACACTAAACACGAGGTTTATTATGAGTACACAGCTGGTCAGTACTAGCAATTCACTGCCAATCCTTATGGGGTCGTCAAATTTAGACGCCTACATACAGGCTTCGCGAAGAATCCCTATTCTCACACCAGAAGAAGAGTATGCATACGCCACTGATTTGCAGGCGACCGGTAACCTAGCGTCAGCTCAAAAGCTAGTTTTACCCCATTTAAGATTTGTAATTAAGATTGCCAATAATTACGCTGGTTATGGATTGGCTATTTCTGATTTAATTCAAGAAGGTAGTATTGGCCTAATGAAAGCTGTTAAGCGCTTTGATCCAGAAGTTGGTGTCCGGCTTGTTTCTTTTGCAGTGCATTGGATTAAGGCCGAAATACATGAGTTCATTTTAAAAAATTGGCGCATCGTGAAAATAGCGACGACTAAAGCTCAGCGAAAGTTATTTTTTAAGTTACGTAGCCAAAAAACCCGCTTAGGTTGGTTCAAAGCAGAAGAAATTACCCATGTCGCTGAAACACTTGGTGTCACGCGTGAAAATGTCATGGAAATGGAAAACAGGCTCAACAACCAAGATATCGGTTTCAACATGAGCAGTGATGAAGATGACGACTCGGCCTACATAGCGCCAGAAAATATGCTCATGTCGAGTACACTTTCACCAGAAATTACGCTTGAATCTAAAGACTCGAAGCAGCAAGACAGTCTTCATTTGAGAAAGGCGCTCAATGAGTTAGATGATCGTAGTAAAGAGATCGTTTCACGTCGTTGGTTAGATGATGATTCGAAAGCAACATTGCACGAACTTGCTAATGAATTTGGTGTGTCTGCAGAGCGCATTCGTCAGATAGAAAAAAATGCATTTAAGACAATCAAGGCAAAATTTGTAGCTTAATTTTATAGGCTTAACGCTCCAATTAAAGCACGGTTTTATTTGCCGTGCTTTTTTTGACCCTTAAAAAGATAACTCATCATCCCTGTTCCCTCATTCTTGTTTTAATATAGTCCAGCAACATTATAATTTTCATTGAACTGAATTACTTTGGGTTACGAACTCTTGCTGTAATAATTCTGGATCAGCTGAGGGTCACTGTTAAAACTAATATTGCCATAAATTTTTATGACAAATAAAAAAACGCGACCTTTAGTCGCGTTTTTAAGAATCATTTTGTGATTATTCTATCGAAGTTCTATATCCAATAAACAAACACAAATAAACCTAACCAAACTACGTCCACAAAATGCCAGTACCAGGCGACTGCTTCAAAGGCAAAATGGTTTTTACCGTTGAAATGGCCTTTCATTGCTCGGATCATCATAATTAGCAACATGATTGCACCCATAGTAACGTGAAATCCATGGAAGCCCGTTAATAGATAAAAAGTACTGCCATAGATGCCTGAATCCATTCTCAAATTGAGATCGTTATAAGCATGTGAATACTCTAATGCTTGCAAACCAACAAATATAAAACCCAATGCAACAGTCGCAAACAACCAGTAAACTACTTTTACTTGGTCATGTTTTTTAATCGCCCAATGTGCAAATGTCAGTGTTAAACCAGACGTCAAAAGAATAGCCGTATTGATTGCAGGTAAACCCCAAGGACCCATTGCCTCTTTAGCAACGGTAAATTTATCAGAGGAAGGTAAATTAATTAAAGGCCACGCGGCTTCAAAGTCTGGCCATAATAACCAAGCGGTTGCATCGTTATTTGAGGCACCATCCAACCATGGAATTGAAAGTGCACGTGCATAATAAAGCGCTCCAAAAAAGCAGGCAAAGAACATTACTTCGGAAAATATAAACCAGCCCATACCCCAACGAAAAGATCTATCAACCTTTTCACTGTAAAGGCCCGCTAAGCTTTCATCGACTACCTGACCAAACCAACCATACATCATGAAAATGAGGATGGCTAAACCAACAAACATAACGGTTAGCTCAGACCCGTGCAGATAGTTAGCAAAACCAACCACTGTCGTAGTCAAACCAATTGAGCCTATAATTGGCCAATGGGTACCATTCGGTATGTAATACGTCTCTTCCGATGCTGAACTCATGAATAATCTCTCTTTAAATTATCTGAACTTTAAACTGCTTTTGAACAGCTATTTTATTTTAACTCAACCCTTATCCAAACTGAAAAAGGTATACGATAGTGTTATTTGTTCAACCTTGTCTGAAATGCCGTTACTGATTATAAACTTCAAGGGCATATCTCTCGTCTCAAAACCAGCTAAATTTTGATCGTTAAAACAAAAACACACGGTCTTATTAAAATGTTGTGCCGCAATTCCTGGAGAAACGCTGGGTATTGCCTGACCTTTTGTTTCTCGATCTGTCGTACTGCGAACCCGATAAATTGCTTCGTACAATTGACCAGGGTGAACGTCCATCTTGGTGACTAGTGGCTCAAAACTCCATGGAAGTCCTGCCGTTGTATTGGCTAAGAATCTGACTTCAATAGTTCGGGACCGATCAACATCACTTTCGTCTATCATTGACGCTTCTACGCGTCCTGTTTTACCATTCAAACCAGTTATGTCACACAGCACATCATATAGAGGCACCATTGCGAACCCAAACCCAAACATGAACACAGGGACAAGACAAATTTTAATCATCTGCGATCGAGGAATGATTTTTTTAAAAACGTTACTCACAAGAAGTCACTCAATTGTAGCGCTAACAAAACAACAATATCCTAAAAATATGCCTCAGTTTAGAACTGAGACATATTACGTTTACAATTTCACTTAACTTCAGGAGCCGTATTGAAACTATGATAGGGTGCAGGAGAAGGCAGTTCTTCGAACTCTAGACCCGTAGCACCTTCCCAAACAATATCAGTCGCTTTTTTGCCGCCTTTGATCGTCTTAACAATAATAAATAAGAAAAACACCTGAGCTAGGCCAAAACAGAATCCACCAATACTCGAGATCATATTAAACTCTGCAAATTGCAAAGCGTAATCAGGGATACGACGCGGCATACCTGCTAGACCTAGAAAGTGTTGTGGGAAAAACAATACGTTGACAGCAATTGTTGACCACCAGAAATGAATCTTTCCTAGGGTCTCGTTGTACATATTACCCGTCCACTTTGGAACCCAATAATAATAGGCCGCAATAATTGAGTACAAAGCACCAGTTACTAATACATAGTGAAAGTGAGCCACAACAAAATAAGTGTCATGATATTGCGTATCGACTGGCGCTACGCCCAGCATCAAACCGGACAATCCACCAATCGTGAACATGACAATAAAACCCAACGCCCACAACATCGGTGTTTCGAAAGTCATCGACCCTCTCCACATTGTTGTTACCCAGTTAAATACCTTAACCCCTGTTGGGATTGAAATCAGGATAGTGGCATACATAAAGTATAACTCTCCTGCAACCGGCATACCCGTGGTGAACATGTGATGAGCCCAAACCATAAATGATAAAATAGCGATGGAACCAGTCGCATAAACCATTGAGCTATAACCAAATAATGGCTTGCGCGCAAAAGTTGGTACGATTGCAGAGATTATACCAAACGCGGGCAAAATCATGATATAGACTTCAGGATGACCAAAAAACCAGAATATATGCTGGAACATTACCGGATCGCCGCCACCAGCAGCATCAAAAAATGACGTTCCAAAATGACGATCAGTTAACATCATGGTGACTGCACCAGCTAATACAGGCATAACTGCAATAAGCAGGTAAGCAGTGATTAACCAAGTCCATACAAACAATGGCATTTTCATTAACGTCATGCCAGGAGCACGCATATTCAAAATCGTAGCGATAACATTAATCGCACCCATGACGGATGAAATACCCATTAAATGAACACCGAAAATAAAGAAGTCGGTACTTGCAGGTGCATACGTTGTAGAAAGTGGTGCATAGAAAGTCCAACCAAAAGCGGGACCACCGCCTTCCATAAACAAGCTACTGAGCAACATGGAAAAAGCGAATGGTAATATCCAGAAACTCCAGTTATTCATACGCGGCAGGGCCATATCGGGTGCGCCAATCATCAATGGTAACATCCAGTTAGCCAACCCAACAAAAGCTGGCATGATCGCACCAAAGACCATAATCAAACCATGCATGGTAGTCATTTGGTTAAAAAAATGTGGTTCTACAAATTGTAATCCAGGCTGAAATAATTCAGCACGAATCACCATTGCAAAACTCCCTCCGGTCAATAGCATAATGAAAGAGAACCAAAGGTATAACGTACCAATATCTTTATGATTTGTAGTCGTTATCCAACGAGATAATCCATAGGCAGGCCCATGATCGTCGTGATCGTCGTGATCAGTTGTAGTAGTTGCATTTGTCATTAATAAATCCTCTTATCTCAAGCCAGTGATAGCTGATGGTTGAACCATGTCACCCACGCTATTGCCTAGAGCATTTCGTTCATAAGTTACTACTGCCGCTATATCAACGTCACTAAGCATCGTTTTAAACGCTGCCATTGCAGTACCTGCTTTTCCGTTCACAATGATGTCGATATGCCCTGCAATATCACCAAGAACTATATCGCTCCCTGTCATAGCAGGAAACACATTAGGAATGCCAGCACCAGTAACACCATGGCAGCCAGAGCAGTTAACTTTATAGACTGTTTCACCTTTAGCGATTAAGTCTTCCATAGACCACTTTTCTTCAGCGGCTGCAGCTACGGCTAAAGCCTGAGCTTTTTTACCATTGAGCCATTTTTCATAGTCAGCCTGTGTTACAGCCTCGACAACAATGGGCATAAAACCATGCTCTATTCCACATAATTCTGCACATTGACCACGGTAAGTGCCCACTTCTTCAATTATCGCCCAAGAATCATTAATGAAACCGGGTATAGCGTCTTGCTTAACAGCCAGAGCAGGCACAAACCAAGCATGAATGACGTCGTTAGAATGAAATAGAAAACGGATTTTTTTGTTGATTGGTAAAACAATTGGTTCATCTACTTCAAGAAGATAATTTTCATTCCCCAACGGATCTTTAACTACGTCTCGACTACTTTGTGCTAACGAACTAATAAATTCGACATCTTCATCAACAAACTTATACTTCCACTTCCACTGAATACCCGTAACCTGAAGGTTGATATCAGCGTCCGTTTTAGCATCTTCAAGATCGAGAAGTGTGCTGGTCGCTGGAATAGCAACTGCTATCAAAATTAACAGCGGTGCCAATGTCCAAATGATTTCAATTTTAGTACTTTCATGAAAGTTTGAAGCCTTCACCCCGCGAGATTTTCTATGAAAGAAAATTGACCATGCCATTACTGCAAAAACCGCTGAACCGATTGCAACACAAATCCAGAATACAACCATATGCAGACCGTGCAAGTCACGACTTATCGGGGTTACGCCCTCAGTCAGATTTAAGGTGTACTCTGCATTCGCAACCGACACCAATAGCATGGATAAAACACCCGCTATTGCTGCAAACCACCGTGCGGTTAACTTTTTAAAACTCATTATAAAACCTCAATATTAATGCTTACTCTATATTCCATACTACTAACCTAGGCATTCCATGCCCCAGTAAAATTGTCGGTATCTAAATAAAAAATTCCGCCCATGTCGAATGACTCAGAACGGCGCTAAAAATCCTCACGAATTATACAGTTTTTCAATTCAAACGCTAGCAGATCACGCCTTGTTTTGTGAGGATTCTCTCATCTAAATTGAACCGCTAACCAATAAATTTCAACACGCCTCGAGTGACCCATTACTCGTTATATATAGTTGCAATATATTATTTACAAGGCCATTAAAGTTAATCACTTACTTTCTTTTAAGTACCTATATCAACCAGGGTTAATAATCGGCACAATGAGGTTAGATAACTTCAATTTTACTTAATCACTTGGAAAAATACCTTGGAAGAAGACAACGAAGAAAAAGAAAAAGTCACTATCAATTTTTGGCAGCTACTGATGAGCACTATGGCTGCTTTTATTGGCGTACAAAGTAACGCCAACCGAGAGCGAGATTTTAAACACGGTAAAGTTTCCCACTTTATTGCGATAGGTATATTGTTTGGAATTACTTTTGTCTTAGCCATCACTACTTTAGTCAAAGTGGTAATGATTTCTCTGGGTGCCTAAACAGACCTATTGAGTCTAAAGTTTAACTTAGGCTAAATATCCTCGAATGAAAATTCTGGCGTAATGGTCAACTAACAAGAAGCCAAATAAAACACTGAGGTAGAAAATAGAATAGCTAAACGTTTTCATTGCAATAATATTAGGCTCATCATCTTGATAAAGCTTAATTGCATAATATAAGAATCCAATACCAAGAGACACTGCTCCTGCGAGATAAATCAAGCCGCTCATCTGCACCAAAAATGGCACCAGAGTAACAACAAACAAAAGCACTGTATAAAGTAGAATTTGAATCTTAGTAAAATACACACCATGCGTCACCGGTAGCATGGGTATATCAGCTTTGGCGTACTCTTCTCTTCGGCGAATTGCCAATGCCCAAAAATGAGGTGGAGTCCAAATAAAAATAATTAAAAATAACAAAAGCGCTTCAGTTTCAACCTGCCCAGTGACTGCAGTCCAGCCCAGCAAAGGGGGTGCTGCTCCCGCTGCACCGCCCAACACGATATTCTGAGGAGTGGCTCGCTTTAAATACATAGTATAGATTAGTGCGTATCCAACTAATGAGAAAAAAGTTAAGACTGCTGTTAACACGTTGATAAAAATTAGCAGCATCGCAATACCAATAACACCAAGAGACAAGGCGAATATCAGCGCTTTTCTCTGCCCTAAATCACCACTAGCGATAGGGCGACCCTTTGTTCTTTCCATAATCTGATCGATGCGCTCATCAACCACGTGATTAATAGCTGCTCCTGAAGCTGCCGCAAAGCCAATACCCAGTAAACCAAAAACAAAAATATCGAGCGGCACCGCTCCGTCTACTGCCAGCAACATGCCAACCATTGCAGTAAAAACAATGAGGTAAACCACTTTAGGTTTAGTCAATTTATAGTATTGCGACCAAGTGGCCATAGTTAAAGTAGTCATTTTATGTTTTAGCTTTCGAGGAGCAAGCCCCAAGTAATTTAATCGATATCATTTCAAGATCACCCAATTTGGGACAATTTTATCAATTTCCTAATATCTTCCAGAATTTTGTTTTGATCATTTTCTGCCGGATAATGCATCATATAGTTTTGGTCAGGGTCGACAAGGTATAATTTAGGCGAATCACCCACAACATCTTCACCTTCATCCTGGAACTGCTTAAATAGTGCAACATCGTCTACTTTATCAATGACAATTAAATTAGGATAATCGACGAAAAAGACCTTTAACTCTTCACTGAGCGGCTGTGTGCTTATGAATATATTCGAAATACGCTGAGTATCACGTCCAAGCAGAGTCCGTAACTGGCGCATATAGTACAGATTAGATTGGCATAATTCAGCACAAATACCTTTATTAAGCATAATAAAGGACCACTGGCGTCCCAACCCATTTTCATAAATATCACCCTGAGTACTTTCTAACACCGGCCAACTCAATCGCTTAACCGGCTGAACAAGCGTGCCATAATTGCCGCTGGCTGGCCTAACTTCAAATACATATAGCGCCATCCAACCACCAATAAAAGGGGCTAAAAAAACACCAATAAAGGCTAATAGCTTCGCTCTGTGCCAAAACAAACTTTTATTTTTCTCAGTCATTTCACTTTCCGTAAATTTAAAAACAAATATAAACCGACCGCAATGAGAGCAAAAATAATCCACTGTAAGGCATAAGCTCGACTTTTGTCAGGATCGGCCCAAACTGGATTCCAGTTGCGTTCATAGTAACCTGGCTGATCAGGTGCGAGCCATATCATTAGCGGTAACAATTCACCTGAAAAAGATGCCTGCATCGCATCAATATCAGTATAAGGCACTACTTGCGGCCAACTCTTCGTTAAGTTCACGACGCCCATTCGAAAGCCCTCAGTAGTGGGTACCGAAGCGATGCCCTTGACCTGAGTTAGCAGCACTGGAGGTTCAATTACCGGTAAAGTATCTCGGCTATCACCTACCCCAATCCAGCCTCGATTGACCAGAACAATTTTTTGACTGCCGGACAATATAAAAGGCGTTAAGACGTCATAACCTGCTCGTCCTTTAAACAATTTATTATCAACTAAAATGGTTCGACTGACATCAAAATCACCTTCAAGAATTAAGTTCCGATAATCAATATCAACTAGTGAGTCACTTGCTGAAAAAAACTCATAATCAGTTGCCAACCTAGACTCGAACTTGTCTTTAACCAAATCTTTAAATTCAGCACGATCCAACTGCCACATTGCTAGCTTCACAAATATAACTACCACCACAAGAGTAATCATCGTTATTAGCCAACTTGGCTTAAAACACCAGTTTTGAATAATCATATCGCAGTCGAAGCCCCTATCGAGTAAACTAACACTTCTGTTCGTTTGCGCTACGGCCTTAAAAGTTAGACCCCGCATCGAAATTTCTTTAAAAATATTTATATCGCTTCAATTGCGAATATAAAACGCCTATTTTTTCTGTAGAATCTGCGTTTATAAAGCTAAAGTCATAAAATTATGTTCATAAAAATCATCATCTTAATTTTATTTATCCTGATATTGGCGAGCCTTGCTGCCAGCATGTTCACCTTTATAAGAGATAGGGAAAACAAACAGCGCACAGCAAAACTACTTACAATTCGGATCACTTTGTCGATCATTTTGTTTGCTGTACTTGTAATATCTTTTTTAATGGGTTGGATACAACCACACCCACTAATGCCAGCAAGGCCTTAAACACCAGGAGACGCCTCATTGATCCAGGCGTGACCATAAATAACTTCATAGCTAGCAATGAATTTGCCATCCTGAAAACCTTTTTCTCGATACGCCGCCTCCAGCTTTTTCAATCGGCCTGGCGTCATTAATCCTTTATTCCGATTCTTATCGGCATTACTCGCACCAATATTTTTCAAATCATTTAATACCTGACGAAAATCGTTATACTCTAGTTTGATAATTTCAGCATCGACCACCGGCTGAGAAAAACCAGCCTTCATCAACGAATCACCAATATCATGCATATCGATAAACTGATGAACATGCGGACGCTGATCAACTTCAAACCAACTGTCTCGAAGTTCTATCAGAGTCGACGGGCCAAAAGTAGCGAACATAAATAACCCCCCTGGCTTACCAATGCGAGCCGCTTCTTGAAACGCAACGTTTAGATCGTTAGCCCACTGCAAAGCCAAACAGGAAAACATCAGGTCAAAGCAATTATTCCCAATTGGCAATCGCTCCATATCAGCATTGATCATTCTCTTTCTACTCAAAAGTCTGAATTGCTTTTTAGTCTCTTGTAGCATTGAATAAGCCATATCAAGACCAATCACTTTGGCGCCAGAATAAATTTTTTGAAGGCCAGCAACACCGCGGCCCGTACCACACCCAATGTCAATGGCCGACGCTGGATCAAGGCGAACATATTGTAGTCGACCTAATAATCTAGAGAGCACCTCATCCTGTAGGACACCCGCTTTGTTATAGCTCGTAGCCGCGCGATTAAATGATTTTTTAACCGCAGCCTTATCCAGTCGAGGTAAATTCAACAAATCCAAAATTAAAACCTTAGTTGAGCATTAGAGGGTAAAGATCCAAACATAATTCAATTAATTCTCTAATCAAATTATCGAGGCAATTTGTGCCGGATGCGATAAAAAAGGTGCATGTGCAGCATCGATTATCAATTCTACCTGAATCTGTGGGTTAACCTCACAGATTTCTTGAGTGATACTGACTGGAACCAGTGCATCTAAACGGCCAAATATCATCTGAATGGGTAGATCTAATTGAGATAAGACTAAACGGGTATCGGCAGACTTCAATAAATCTAACCCAAAACGTAACGCTGCCGGATGTGGCTCCCCTACCTGTTCAAGTTTAATCATTAAATCGCGCACCAACTGTCGAGCATCAGTGTGCCCCAACATTTGTAACGTTAAAAAATGCCTTACTGTGTGCCGCCACCCTTGCCGTAACGATTGCGAAAAGTCTTCAAATACTGACGCATCAACTGCAAAAGGCCAGTTTTCACGGCTAACAAAGCAAGGATTGCTACACATTAAAATTAATCGACTAAAACGATTTGGCTTCTGCCTGACCATTTCTGTGGCATATAGGCCGCCCATTGACCAACCCAGAAGAATACCCCGCGGTACTTGCTCACTGATTAAGGCTACCTGATCTTCAAAAGTCAAAGATTCACACCACTCGCTTTGTCCGTAGCCAGGCAAATCAACCGTAATCACTTCATATTGATCAGACAGCAACTCACATAGCGGATCAAAAACAGACGCACTCATACCCCAACCATGCAGCAGAATAATTGCTTCACCTTGACCCGACCGATTAACAGACAGTATTTTATTCAAAGCTTTTGATCCCTTCACATCGCATAAAGCCAAACCCAATAGATTCTGCTAGAGTGGTGGCAGTTCCCATAAATTCAACCACTAGGTTACGCAATTACAGCATTATTCGAAACAATCAGCCTGCTTAGCCTTAGCTATATTTTAGGGTCGTTATCTTCAGCCATTATATTAAGTAAAATAATGGGGTTTGCTGATCCAAGAAACGATGGGTCAAACAACCCTGGTGCAACCAACGTATTACGCATAGCAGGCAAAAAAGCGGCGTTTTTAACACTTACCGGTGATTCACTGAAGGGACTAATACCCGTTCTTATTGCACAGTGGCTTGCATTCAGTGAATTAGTTGTTGCTCTGACAGGACTGTGTGCGTTTCTGGGTCATTGCTATCCATTGTTTTTCCGTTTCAGAGGCGGTAAAGGTGTTGCAACATCCATAGCAGTTGCAGTGAGCTTTAACTGGATGATTGGTCTCGCCATTATCGCCATTTGGTTGTTATTTGCTAAAGTTTTTAAAATATCCTCACTTGCCGCTATCGTAGCGTTTGGCATATTGCCTTTACTTTTATACTGGACTGGCTCTTCAACTTCGGTCACCTTAGTCTTCTGTTCAATATCAACCGTACTTATCTGGCGTCACCGCAGCAACATTCAGCGCCTACTCAGTGGGACAGAGGCTTAGCACTCAACGTGTAACATTTAAGCCTCTGTCGACTCAATTTCAACACGTTAATAATATTAGGCCGGAATTTCATCCAAATCTTCGAGCGACCAACGCGCCAGCACGTCAAAGACGTTATCGTCCTCCAAACCCGCGTCCAATCTTAGGGCTCCTGCATAGGCAATCATTACGCCATTGTCGGTGCAATATTCATGTGCAGGAAAATAAGTTTTACCAGATCGGTCCTTTGTTAACTTAGCCAATACTTCTCGTAGGCGACTATTTGCTCCCACGCCACCAGCCACTACCAGTCGAGAATAGCCCGTTTCAGTTAAAGCCCGATCGCACTTAATACGAAGGGTATCAACAACGGCATGCTGGAACGCAAAACAAATCTCAGCTCGTAAAATATCATCTAGCGGCTGGTGCTTGTGAATAATATTGAGTGCAGCTGTTTTCAACCCACTGAAGCTAAATTCAAGACCCGGACGATTTACCATTGGCCGCGGAAAAACAAACCGTGATTCGTTAAGCTGATCCGCAAGGGCAGCCAGTTCAGGCCCACCTGGGTAGGGCAACCCGAGTAATTTCGCGGTTTTATCAAACGCCTCTCCAACGGCATCATCGAGAGACTCGCCCAAAATCCTATAATCGCCTAACGCCCGAACGTCAACCAGCATAGTGTGCCCACCGGATACTAATAACCCCACAAAAGGGAACTCTGGCTTATCTTCTGAAAGCATTGGCGCCAACAAATGTCCTTCCATATGGTGAACCCCAAGCAAAGGCTTATCAGCTCCCCAGGCTAGACCGCGCGCAATACTCGCACCCACCATTAATGCCCCCGTTAATCCTGGACCGCGGGTATAAGCAATTGCATCAATATCGTCTAACGAGCCAAATTCGAACAAAATATCTTTTATCATTGGCGCTGCTTTAACAACGTGGTCTCGTGATGCTAACTCAGGCACAACACCACCATACTCACGATGTTTCTCAATCTGTGAATACAATCGTTGCCATATTTCACCTGTCTCAGTATCGTAAATTGCGATTCCAGTCTCATCACAAGAGCTTTCTAGACCCAAAACCTTCATATTTTCACCATAAATCGTAACTTATTTGCAATTCGCAATTGATATTTAATATAGCCTCCTTATAATTGTCCGGCTCAAAAGAGGCGTGTGACTTTTTATTACGCCAAAAATTCAACATACCGGATATTTCTTAATATGCCATCAGTTAAAGTAAAGGACAACGAGCCGTTTGATTTTGCACTTCGTCGTTTCAAAAGATCTTGCGAAAAAGCCGGTGTTCTAACCGAAACACGTCGTCGTCAACATTACGAAAAACCCACAGCTGTGCGAAAGCGTAAATCTGCCGCCGCAGTAAAACGTAATTTCAAACGTATTTCTAAGGATTTCGGTACTCGTCGTCGTATGTATTAAGTTTCTGTTGAAATGTCAGAAGCTAACCTAAAAGTACAACTTCAGGCTGATATGAAGTCGTCAATGAAAACTGGCGATAAGTCCCGGCTTCTAGTAATTCGTACAATGCTTGCTGCTATCAAGCAGATCGAAGTCGATGAAAGAATTGAACTCGACGATGATCGCATCGTCGGTGTTCTTGATAAGATGTTAAAGCAGCGGCGTGAGTCAATCAGCCAGTTCACTTCAGCTGGACGCGATGATCTGATTGCGATTGAAGAAGCCGAACTTGTCATTATCAAAGAATTTTTGCCAGAGGCTTTTTCTGAAAAAGAAATAGCGGCTCTCATTGAGCTAGCAATTAGCAACACAGGGGCTACCTCGATAAAGGATATGGGCAAGGTAATGGGCATTCTTAAACCTCAACTGCAAGGTCGAGCTGACGTTGGAAAAGTTAGTCAATTAATAAAGCACAAATTGACTTAACACACAGCGCTAATAACAAATGGCTAACGTATTTAAGTTTTTAGATCAGCAGCGATCTGATCCTCCCAAGAAGGCAGTATCAAGTAGAATTGTTGAATTTGGCGAAATTTACACTGATTTTGGTCAACAAGAAGCAGCAGATCAATCTGATCGTTGCTTGGAATGTGGCAACCCTTATTGTGAATGGAAGTGCCCCGTTCATAACTACATCCCTAACTGGTTAAAATTAGTTGCCGATGGCAATTTGATCGAAGCCGTTGAAATGTCTCATAAAACGAATAGCTTACCTGAAGTGTGTGGTCGTGTTTGTCCACAGGATCGTCTATGCGAAGGCGCTTGTACTTTGGATGTAGGATTTGGTGCAGTCACTATAGGTTCGGTCGAAAAATATATCACTGATACTGCCATTGCTCAAGGCTGGTCGCCCGACTTATCAGACGTTGTCGCCAGCGGGAAAAAAGTCGCAATAGTCGGCGCAGGTCCAGCAGGTATTAGCTGTGCTGACGTACTCACCCGCAATGGTGTTAAAGCCGTTTTATATGACAAAAACCCTGAAATAGGTGGATTACTTACTTTTGGCATTCCCCCATTCAAGCTTGAGAAGGACGTAATCACTCGTCGTCGAAGCATGTTTGAAGACATGGGTATTGTATTCAATTTAAATTGTGAAATTGGCAAAGATGTTGAGTTTGAAACGCTACTTCAAGAGTATGATGCCGTTTTTCTCGGCATGGGAACTTATACCTCAATGAAAGGTGGTTTCCCAGGTGAAGATAAGTTAGGTGTCCATGAAGCACTGCCTTACCTCATATCAAATATTCATAATGAAATTGACTTTGATATCCCCAAAAAGCCAGAGTTTATCGATTTTAAAAATAAAAATGTTGTTGTTCTTGGTGGTGGTGATACGTCTATGGACTGCAACCGAACTGCAATAAGACAAGGCGCTAAAAGCGTTACTTGTGTCTATCGCCGTGATGAAAAAAATATGCCTGGTTCGAAAAAAGAAGTTGCTAACGCGAGAGAAGAAGGGGTTAAATTCCTATTTAACCGTCAGCCAATTGAAGTTTTTGGTGACACTCAAGCACAGGGCGTCAAGTTTGTTTCCACTGAACTAGGTGATGCTGACTCAAATGGTCGTCGTGTTGCCCAAATTATTGAGGGTTCAGAGCAAAGCTTAGCAGCCGATGTTGTTATCATCGCCTTTGGATTTCGACCTAATCCTGCTGACTGGTTCACGCCATCAGAAATAAACATAGACGCTTCAGGAAAAGTCATTGCACCAGAACTGCCTGTTGAACCTGGAACTCACCATTTTCAGACATCAAATCCAAAAATTTTTGCTGGTGGCGATATGGTTCGAGGCTCTGACCTCGTAGTGACTGCTATTTATGAAGGTCGCAAGGCAGCAGAAGGTATGCTCGATTACCTTGATATCTAATCCTTAAGTAATAGGAAACACTCGAATTGAAATTTGCACCATTACAAAATGATCGTATGATCAAAGCGTTATTGCGCCTACCCACTGATACCACACCCGTTTGGATCATGCGTCAGGCAGGCCGTTACCTGCCAGAATATAGAGAGATACGAAAAAAAGCTGGCGGATTTCTAGATCTTTGTAAAAATAAAGAACTCGCCTGTGAAGTTACATTGCAGCCCTTACGTCGTTTTGATTTGGACGCAGCTATACTATTTTCTGACATACTCACTATTCCCGATGCAATGGGTTTAGGCCTCTATTTTAGTGAAGGTGATGGGCCAAAATTCGAACGCCCCGTTCGTTGTGAGCGTGATGTTGACCAGCTGGGTGTTCCCGATCCTTCAGAAACGTTACGCTATGTCACAGATGCCGTTACTTTGATTCGACAAGAACTGAACGGAAAAGTCCCTCTTATTGGCTTTAGTGGCAGTCCATGGACATTAGCAACTTATACGGTAGAAGGTGGTAGCTCAAAAGACTATCGTTATGTCAAAGGTATGCTTTATGAAAACCCTGCAGCCATGCATCGCCTTCTGGATAAGTTAGCTCAATCAGTGGTGTTATATTTAAACGCACAGATCGAAGCCGGTGCTCAAGCCGTGATGATATTTGATACTTGGGGCGGTGTGCTATCCCCTGAGGCTTATCTAGAATTTTCACTTAAATACATGCAGCAAATTGTATCTCAGTTAAAGCGTAATCATGACGGACAAAGAATACCTGTGACCCTTTTTACTAAAGGTGGCGCGCAATGGATAGAAGCAACCGCCGACACTGGCTGCGACGCTATTGGTCTAGACTGGACGATTAATATAAACGAAGCAAGACAACGCGTTGGAAATAAAGTCGCATTACAGGGCAATCTTGATCCTTGCACGCTTTATGCCCTACCCGATACGATTCGCACTGCAGTCAAAAAAATATTGGCTGATTTTGGATCTGGCCCGGGTCATGTATTTAATTTAGGGCATGGTATACACCCGTCAATCAATCCAGACCATCTTAAAGTTGTTGTCGATACCGTGCATGAATACGGCTACAAAATACGTCAATAGCTTTTGGTTCGATGGAATCAGATTGTTAAGTCAGAGCTTTAGGTTAAAAGATTTCTTCAACCATTTGATCTTCGCTTTCTGGTTCAGCTGCTGACGAAGGCGCTAGAGTATTGTCTCTTGTTCTAGAAATTACTAGCTCTTTAGGTGCGTTGGCCGCTCTAAAAATTTCGAACCGGCTAGTAACTGTATCCTGCCCGGCTCGCTTCCCAGTTTCTGCATCAATCTTGACGGTTACCATGTCATCAGGTTGTGGCTCAAGATCTTCGGGCATTCCACTTAACGCCAAACGCATATACTTAATCCAAATCGGTAGGGCAGCCCTACCACCAGTCTCACGAGCACCCAATGTCTGCTGATTATCGAATCCAACCCAAACCGTTGTTGCCACTTGGCTATTCAGGCCACTAAACCAAGCATCCACTTGGTCATTAGTAGTACCTGTTTTTCCACCAATATCCTTTCTACCTAATACCTTGGCACGAACTGCCGTGCCTCTTTGAACCACTTCTCGCATAATAGATCTCATTATATAGGCATTTTGAGCCGTAATGACTCTTGGAGCGTATAGAATCTCTGGTATTTCAATCAAAGCAAAATCTTCTCCAACTTCCGTATTCTGTGCTTTTAAAGCTAATGCCAGTCCCCTATCAACCACCATATCCGCCTCAACGGGTGTTTCGATAAGGCAGTCATTACAAACAATTCTGGGAATATTTTCGAACACTATTTCACCAGAACCTGATTCAACTCGACTAATCAAATAAGGGTCTATTAAGTAGCCACCGTTGGAAAATACGGCATAACCTCGAGCAATTTCAAGTGGTGAAAAAGCAGCACTCCCTAAAGCCAAAGACAAATCATAAGGCATGTCTTCTCGTAAGAAACCAAATTTCTGAGCATAGTCAATGGCAAAACTTAACCCAACTGATCTTAACACTCGAATAGACACCAGATTGCGTGATTTAACTAACGCTTCTCGCAAACGTGTCGGTCCATACACTCGACCCGAATAATTTTCTGGTCGCCATGTAACTTCTAAGGAGTCATCGTCGAATACAACAGGCGCATCATTAATAAGACTCGCAGTTGTAAACCCCTTTTCAAGTGCCGCAGAATAAACAAACGGTTTAAAATTTGAACCCGGTTGACGTTTTGCCTGCATCGCTCGGTTAAACTTATTTTGAAAAAAGTCAAATCCACCTACCATTGATCGGATAGCCCCGTTACTAGAATCTAACGAAACTAGAGCACCCTGAACTTGAGGCAGATCGGCAAGCAACCATTTATCATCTCGCTGCTCTAACCAAATAACGTCACCTAGCGCCAATACATCGCTTACCGTAGCGGGTTTTTTACCTCGTTTATTAACCGTTATAAATTCACGGGCCCAATCAATGCCCCCCTTAAATAAAACCTCAACCTGCTCATAATTTGAAATTAATACTGATGCCGTTAATTCATCAACTGACAAAACAACGCCTTTACGTAAATTGCCAATGCGCTCATCACTCACAAAATCCTCTTCAAATGGATCATCTCCAATCAAACTTAAATCTATATTATCAATAACACCGCGATAGCCATGACGACGATTGTAATCAAGCAATGCCGTTCTTAACGCCCTATTTGCAGCGCCCTGCAGTTCACCATCGATAGAAGTATAGACATTCAACCCTGTTTTATAGGCGTCACTACCATATCTTTCAAATAAGTTGGCTCGAATAGACTCAGCAACATATTGCGCATCGGCCACAGTGCGAGTCGCATGTAACTCTGCGGTGACTTTTTCCTCTTTTGCCCGTGCATATTGGACATCATCAATATATCCCAGCACATTCATTCGATTTAAAATGTGATCACGCCTGATAAGCGCTCTCTCAGGGTTAATAATCGGGTTGTATTTTGACGGCGCTTTGGGTAGGCCAGCGATCATAGCTGCCTGCGCCAAAGAAAGGGCTTTCATCGGTTTATCATAATAGACTTGTGCCGCTGCCGCTAAACCGTAGGAACGGTGACCTAAATAAATTTTATTGAGATAGAGCTCCATAATTTTTTCTTTACTCAACTCACCCTCCACTTTTAAAGCCAGCAATATCTCATTAAGTTTTCGAGTGTAAGTTTTTTCTGAACTGAAAAAGTAGTTTTTCACCATTTGCATAGTAATGGTGCTACCACCACGGGTTTTTTCCCCGGTTGTTATTAGCTGATAAGCCGCGGCCATTAAGGCCTGTAGATCAACACCAAAATGATTCCAATATTCACTATCCTCAGCAGACACAAACGCATCAACTATATACTTGGGAATTTCCTCAAAAACAACGGGGATTCTTCTGTGCTCGCCAAATTCAGCTAGCAACCTATCATTCTTATCATAAATACGCATTGGCACTTGGAGCTGAGTATCCTCTAGGTTCTCTATAGACGGCAGGTTAGGTACCAAAACACCATAGACATAAAGCCCCATAGCCAGAATCAGAATTGATCCGGTGGCAAATAGCACTGATATTATTTTTACTAGTTTTCTCATAAATTAAATTACACACAAAGTGATACATACAACTAAACTAACATTACCTTGAACTGGACTCGACTACAGTTGAAATAAAGTCATTTTGAATTTAATAGACTTACAACTCAGTAAGGACTCAAATTATCACATAAAGTGATTAAACTATAGACCTATAACTGAGGCATATGACTGTGGTAACCCTGTGTTTTTAAATCGAAAAAATCAACCACTGATTGGTTTAGATATCAGTTCAACATCCGTCAAAGTGATAGAGCTGAGCAAAACTGGACCTCGTTACCAAATCGAAGGAATAGGCATCGAACCATTGCTAGACAATGCCGTTGTCGAAAAAAAAATAATCGAAATTGAAGCCGTGGGTGAGTCTATAAAGCGTGCGCTTCACAATGCAAAAATTAAAAATAGAAATGTGGCCATTGCCGTTGCTGGTTCCTCTGTCATCACTAAAATAATCACAATGCCTGTTTCTCTATCAGAAGAAGAAATGGAAGGCCAGATTCAGCTCGAGGCCGATCAGTATATTCCCTACCCTCTAGAAGAAGTAGCCCTAGACTTTCAAGTTATGGGCAAAACAAAACAAAATCCTAAAACAGTGGACGTGTTGCTTGCTGCCTGTCGCCAAGAAAACGTTGATGACAGAATGGCTGCAGTTGAGCTAGCGGGCTTGCTGCCCAAAATTGTTGACATTGAAGCTTATACGATTGAATCAATATTTTCATCATTGGCATTCCAATTGCCTGATGGTTATAACAAAAAAACGATTGCTATTGCGGATATTGGCGCAACTATGACAAGCCTTAGCGTTATTCAGAACCATAAACTCATCTACACTCGGGAACAAAACTTTGGTGGCAAACAACTTACTGAAGAAATAATGCAACATTATGGGCTGTCACTTGATGAAGCAGAGCTTGCTAAAAGACAGGGTGGGTTGCCTGAAAACTATACACCAGAACTGCTAAATCCATTCAAAGAAACAACCATTCAGCAAATTAGTCGATTCCTACAATTTTTTTATTCCTCGGGAGAAGGTAATGATGCAATCGATTACCTAATACTGGGGGGTGGAAATGCTTGTTTACCAAACTTAGTTGAATTAGCAGAGCTCCAAATTGGAGTACCAACCTCGATAGCTAAACCGTTCATCAATATGTCTGCTTCTAAAAAAGTAAATAAAGCTACTTTTGAATCTGATTCACCGTCTTTCCTAATTGCCGCAGGACTCGCTATTCGAGGCACAAAATACCAATGACCACCATTAATCTTTTACCTTGGCGAGAATGGAAAAGGCAGGAACAGAAGAAACAGTTTGGAATCTGGTGTGTTTTATCATTACTCCTGGCAGGTTCAATCATGGCGCTCATTCACATGGAAATGGCAAGGAAAATTGATTATCAGCTTTCACGAAATAATTATATATCGACTGAAATTAATGAACTTGATAAGCAAATCGCAGAAATTAGTGCGTTGCAAAAAGTTCGTCGCAGCCTCATTGAGAGAATGGAAGTCATTCAAAACCTTCAGCGAAGCAGGCCCTCTATCGTCCATTTATTTACCGAAATAGTCACTACGGTGCCAAACGGTGTTTCCCTGCAAACACTGTCACTTACGGACGGCAATCTAATAATTAATGGTGAAGCAGAATCTAATGCTCGAGTATCCAATTACATGAGAAACTTGAGCAATTCTGATTGGTTTAAAGACCCCAATTTAACTGTTATACAAATAAAAGACAAAAAAGTGAATCGAATTAGCACCTTCACACTGACCGTTAAACAGACGTCACCTAATTCAACAGCTAAAAAACATAATGAAGGCGGCATTCATTAATGACTTTTGAAGATATTCAACATCACCTTGCACCAGAAAACATAGGTCAAGCACCGATTTCAGTGAAGCTTTCAATACTTTTGTTGATTTTTATGGCCGTCATTGGAACCGGCCTTTTTTACGATACAAACGACCAGTTCATTCAATTAGAACAACATGAAAAAAAAGAAATTAAACTAAAAGGTGAATTTAAAATTAAAGCCAACAAAGCGGCAAAACTGGAAATATTCAAACAACAATTGGAAAAAATGCAAGTTTCATTTGGTGCGTTACTTCGTCAGCTACCTGAAAAGACAGATGTCGAGTCACTGCTGGTGGATATATCACAGACGGGATTAGCCAGCGGGCTTGAAATCAAAAAGTTCAAGCCTGATATCGAAAAAAAGAAAATATTTTACGCTGAACTTCCCATAATACTTGAAGTATCTGGCTCGTTTCATCAATTAGCCTCATTTATTAGTGGCATTGCGGCATTGCCTCGAATAGTAACAATACACGATTTAAAACTTTCGCCCATTACAAACGAAGACAATACGTCTCATAATAAGCTGAGCATGTCTGCCATTGCTAAAACGTATCGCTACCTGCAGGAGGATGAGCAGTAATGTCTAGTGTCAAAGGTGTTCTACGTTTCGTCATTGTTTTAATTTTTTGTGGGTTTTTATCAGCTTGTAATAAAGGCTTAGGGGATTTACAACAATTTGTTCAGGAAACTATTAGTCAACCTCCTGGTGAAATTGAACCAATACCGGTATTTCAGACTTATCAAAACGTTGAATACACCTCACAAGATTTACGCGACCCTTTCAGGCGGGTCGACTTTAGACGGCCCAATGAAAATCAAAACACAACTAACACTGAAGCCAACGGGCCTAGACCTAATATTAACCGCATTCGTGAACCCTTAGAAGAATTCCCGTTAGACACATTAAGTCTAAAGGGCTCAGTAACCCAAAATGGCGTCAAGTGGGGGCTTGTATTCGCACCAGACAATACGGTACACCGAGTAATTAAAGGCCACTACATGGGGCAAAACCACGGACGCGTTATCTCTGTCACCGACCAGAAAATTGAGTTAACTGAGATTATTTCTGACGCACTTGGCAACTATATCGAACATTCATCAGCCATAGCTTTGACGCAGTAGTGGGAATAAATCTAATGACATCAGCAGATGACAAAAATATCGTGCATAAGATACTCAAGGCTTCATTCGGCATTATCATGTTAATAATTCTCGTTGTTAATAGTGCCATTGGCCGAAGCTTGATAGGACTCGATTATACTATGTTGGCGGGTAATGCGGTGCAGCTCGTTTTTACTTTTGATGGCGCAGCGACAGAGCCTCAAACATTTACTATCGACCAACCGGCACAAATTTCACTCGACTTTGCCAACACCTCAAACAAACTACCCCAAAGGAATTTTGAGGTGGGTATCGGTAGCATGCAAAGCATTATTTCTGTAGCGACTAAGAATCGTACTCGAGTGGTACTAAACCTAACAAAGGAGGCAGCATTTTCAACAGAAGTTAGTGGTAATCAAATGACTTTGACGCTGGCAGGCTCAAGTCAATTGAAAACTCAAAACGATAGAACCCAATCAAAACCTATTACTAACGTCAAAATGGCAGATTCGCCGATAGGCATTGCAAAAGGCATTACAAATATAGACTTTAAACGAGGCAAAAAGGGAGAAGGGCTAATTATAATCAACATGACCAACTCATCTATCAACACCGATGTTTGGCGTGAAAACAACCTGATATATGTTGAATTTGCTTCATCCCAATTACCAAAAGAATTACAACGACGCATGGAGGTTGGTGATTTCGCGACCCCTATTAGCCATATTGATACCATTCAAGATGGGTCAAATATCCAAATGACCATTGAATCAGATACTGACTTTGAACATTTAACTTACCAAACGGGCTTAATCTATACCATCGAAGTTGCACCAATTTCGATTGCAGAAAAAGAAAGTAAGAAAAAAGATGAATTTGGTTTTACTGGTGAACGTTTATCACTCAACTTTCAGGATATTGAGGTCCGCTCTGTTTTACAATTACTCGCAGATTTCACTGGCCTCAACCTAGTCGTCAGTGACTCGGTTACCGGTAGCCTAACGCTTCGACTGAAAAATGTCCCGTGGGATCAGGCTATGGACATTATCCTAAAAACAAAAGGTTTATCACAACGCCGATCCGGTAACGTTATTTTAGTGGCACCTGCAGACGAAATAGCAGCCCGTGAAAAACTAGAGCTTGAGGCTAGAAAACAATCTGAAGATCTAGAACGGCTTCGAACTGAGTTTATTAAAGTCAACTATGCAAAAGCACAGGAGATGGCCGATTTACTCAAACAAAAAGACAACTCTATCCTATCCACCCGGGGCTCTGTCAGCGTTGATGTTCGAACCAACACTTTACTAGTGAAAGATATCAATTCAAGCCTAATCAGCGTTAGACGATTGTTAACCGAACTCGATATTCCCGTACGACAAGTACTAATCGAATCCAGAGTAGTCGTAGCTAACGACGATTTCAGTAAAGAGTTGGGCGCTAGGTTTGGAGTAACAAGTACTGACGCAAGCCCTACTTCAGGCTTAGGAGCCACAACTTCGGGGACACTGCCCGGTGTGGCAATCGCAGAAAATGGCCAATTTAGTCCAGGTGCAGGGGGATTAAATACGAACTTACCCGTTCAAAATGCTGCTGGCACTTTTGCCCTTGCCTTAGCTAAGTTACCATTAGGTACACTGCTAGAACTTGAATTATCAGCGGCTCAAATAGAAGGCAGAGGCGAAGTGGTGTCGAGTCCAAGAGTCATAACATCAGACTCTCATACAGCCAGAATTGAGCAAGGCGTTGAAATTCCATTTTTCAGCGTTAGCGATGGGCAGGCAACTTTAAGCTTTAGAAAGGCGGTTCTGTCGTTAGAAGTTACACCTCAAATCACACCGGATGATCGAGTTCTTATGGATCTTGAAGTGCATCGAGATACTCAGGGCTCTTTAGTAACGTTTGGCACTGCTAACATTTCAGCACCGACCATTGATACTCGCCGAGTTCAATCTCAGCTGTTGGTGGATAACGGGCAAACCGTAGTTCTTGGAGGTATTTACGAAACAACCCAGACAAATTCTGTGACCAAAGTGCCCTTACTTGGTGATATACCTATATTGGGACAGTTATTTAGAACCACACGCAGTGTTGATAATCGATCGGAGTTACTTATTTTTGTAACACCTAAGATACTTCAAGGCGTTGATATCAACTTTCAGTAGTGTGGTCCTGATCGCATAATAAAAGCACCTTCAGTACTTTATTCACAATATCAGACAATTAAATTCTCGGCTCATTAGATTCATTATTCAAACTTTTATTAGTACAATTTGATTAAAGTCGTAACAAAGCTGAAATTATTAACGCCTTAACATTAATAATTCTAGCAACTTCTAGTATCATATCGGTATGAATAATCGAAACATCATTCTTATCGGTCCAATGGGGTCAGGAAAATCGACTATCGGTCATATAATGGCCAAAAAACTCAATCGTGAATTTCAAGATAGCGATCATTACATCGAACATAAAACTGGCGTGGACATACCCCGAATTTTTGACGTTGAAGGAGAATGTGGGTTTAGAGACCGAGAAACACAAGCGCTGCAGGAACTGTTACAACTAAACAACCAAATCATTGCAACCGGCGGTGGCTCTGTAATACGAGAAGAAAACCAGATGCTGTTAAAATCTAATGGCTTCGTCATATTTCTAGACACGTCAGTCAATCAACAAATGCATCGCCTGAGACGAGATAACAAAAGACCCTTACTACAAACTGATAACCCGCGCCAGCGCCTTGAAAGTTTGCTTGAGATTCGACGTCCGATTTACCTTGATCTGGCCGACTTAATTGTCAAAACTGATAGACGGTTAGCGCGCAAACTGGCTAACGACATTATTACCCAATTACCTGAATCGCTGAATTAATCTATGGAACATAATCACACTCTAACGGTTGAACTTGGGGATAGAAGCTACCCTATATTTATTGGAAGTGGGCTACTTAGTCAACCAGAGCTACTCTGCCGATATGTTAAAGGAGGCACGGCGCTGATTGTCTCAAACACAACGATTGCACCACTCTATATAGAACAAATAAAAACCAATTTAGATAGCCAAAATATCCAACATGACTGCGTCATTCTAGAGGATGGTGAGCAATTCAAAACCCTTGAGGCAGTTCAGACAATAATCACTACGCTGCTTGAAAAAAAACACAATCGACAGACGACTCTTATTGCACTTGGTGGCGGTGTTGTTGGCGATATCACCGGCTTTGCAGCAAGCGTCTATCAACGTGGCGTTAATTTCATTCAAATTCCTACAACAACCTTATCTCAAGTTGACTCGTCAGTCGGCGGCAAAACAGGCGTCAATCATATTTTGGGTAAAAACATGATAGGTGCTTTTCACCAACCTCAGTGCGTAATTGCCGATATATCTACACTAAGCACATTGCCTAATCGTGAGTTCAGTGCAGGATTGGCCGAAATTATTAAGTATGGATTAATTCATGACGCAAAATTTTTCAAGTGGTTAGAACAAAACATAAGCAAACTGATGGCCCGAGATAGCGACATAATTGCCCAAGCTATATTGGTCTCATGCCAAACCAAAGCCAATATCGTCTCCATAGATGAAAGAGAATCAGGCATTCGTGCCATACTTAACTTAGGGCATACCTTTGGCCATGCGATCGAGGCAACAATGGGTTATGGCAATTGGCTTCACGGTGAAGCAGTAGCAGCAGGCATGGTAATGGCTGTTGACCTATCTTGTCGCCAGCAATGGATCGATAACAGTTTAAAACAACGTACGATAGACTTGCTTAAAAATGCGAATCTACCGGTCACCTCCCCCACCAACATGACGGTCGACCAATATATGTCTGCGATGTCCATCGATAAAAAGGTAATCAATGGAACAATCCAATTTATATTACTAAAAGGATTAGGTGAAGCAATTGTTACCTCTGACTACAACCCAGACTTTTTAAAGGCAACGCTCACCAACAGTTAATGCACCCTATGGGGGCGCCAAATTATCCATACCCTCTGTTGGCTATTTCCACTTTAAATAATTGAAGTTCAATGCGCTTCACGCGTATACTAATCGGTGAATTATTGACTCTTTTGCCGCACTGAGACAGGTATAAATTGAATGAGTACAAACACCAAACTCAAAGGCCTTTACCATCCTAGTTTTGAAAAAGATAGTTGTGGTTTTGGTTTAATTGCCAACATCGACGACAAACCCAGCCACTGGCTCATAGAAACATCGATAGCCGCCCTCGCTCGGCTCACTCATCGAGGTGCTGTGGCAGCCGATGGGAAATCTGGCGATGGCTGTGGCTTATTAATTAAAAAACCAGATTCGTTTCTTCGTCAAAAAGCAGCGGAACTTGGTATTAAATGTGATAAAGAATACGCCGTTGCAATGATCTTTCTCTCCCCTGATACTGAGGAAAAAACGATATCTAAAGCTATTATCGAACAAAAAATAGCTGACCAAGGTTTAGATTTTGCTGGCTGGCGCGAAGTACCCACTGATTCTTCCGCCTGTGGCGAAGAATCCCTCAAATCTCAGCCTGCAATTTATCAAGCCTACATCAATGCAGCCCAACATCACACCAATGCTGAGTTTAACCGGTCGTTATATCTTGCACGTCGGGCTATCGGTAAAGCACATGAGGCCCTAGAACAAAAAAGTATTAACGAACATTACTATGTGACGAGTATGTCATCGAGCGTCTTGTCTTATAAAGGACTCATTACGCCTGAAAATTTACCCATATTTTATCCAGACCTCAATGACGATTCGATGGAAAGTGCCATCTGTGTTTTCCACCAGCGATTTTCAACTAATACTTGGCCTCAATGGAAACTGGCTCAACCTTTTCGCTATTTGGCTCACAATGGCGAAATCAATACTATTCAAGGTAATCGGAACTGGGCCAATGCCCGCGCTTACAAATTTGATTCTGACTTACTGCCGGATGTCGACGCGATTAACCCACTAGTTAACATGTCCGGGTCAGACTCAAGCTCCATGGACAACATGCTCGACTTTCTTCTCACTGGGGGTATGGATATTTTTCGCGCCATGCGCTTGTTAGTTCCACCAGCCTGGCAAAATGTAGATCATATGGATCCTGCACTTTCTGCTTTTTATGAATACAACTCAATGCATATGGAACCTTGGGATGGCCCCGCTGGCATCGTATTGACAGAGGGTCGTTATGCCTGTTGCGTTATGGACAGAAACGGCCTACGTCCAGCCCGCTGGGTAATGACTAAAGATCGTCATATTACGCTGGGTTCTGAAATTGGTATCTGGGACTACGCACCAGAGGATGTCATCGCTAAAGGTCGATTGAAGCCAGGTGAAATGATTGCCATTGACACCGAAACCAGTAAATTTTTATTATCAGCTGACATCGATAAAATGCTTCAGGAACGTAACCCCTATGAAATATGGTTACGCAATGGTTTACAGCGTTTGACTGCCAACCCGGCTCATACCAATCTGTCTGCGTTAGCCATGAGCAAGGAAGTGCTTGCACGTTTAGAGAAACAATTTCAAGTCAGCTACGAAGAGCGTGATCAAATACTCAAAGTATTGGCACAAGATTCCCAAGAAGCAACTGGTTCAATGGGTGACGACACACCGTTACCCGTTTTATCTAGGCACCATCGTTCGCTTTACGATAGTTTTCGTCAGCAGTTCGCACAGGTAACCAATCCGCCGATTGATCCGCTGCGTGAAAAGATCGTGATGTCACTTGAAACCTGTATAGGTCGCGAACACAATTTGTTCAAAGAAGGACCTGAGCACGCGAATCGTTTAAAAACAAGTTCACCCATCTTATCCGAAAGGAAATATCTGGAGCTTTTATCAAAGCATAACGATGGCTACCCGAATGAAACAATTGATCTAAGTTATGATCCAGATGTAACCAACCTTAAACAAGCCATTAACGCTATTGCTGACCAAGCAGAACGAGCATCTCGACGGGGTATTGTTGTGCTCATATTAAGTGACAAAAATGTTCCAAAAAACCGATTGCCGGTACACGCTGCACTCGCCACTGGGGCCGTTCATCATAGGCTCTGTCATACGGGTGGCCGTTGCGACACCAATATCATTATTGAGACAGGCACCGCCAGAGACTCACATCACATGGCCGTCTTAATCGGCTATGGTGCGACCGCAATCTATCCATACTTAGCGTATGCAAGCATCGTCGGCATGACCCGTAACGGTGAGCTACCCGATTTGCAATGCCCCAATACTGGCACGAATTACCGCCGGGGTATCAACAAAGGTCTTTACAAAATCATATCAAAAATGGGAATTTCCACTATCTCTAGCTATCGTGGCGCTCAACTCTTCGAGATAGTTGGCATACACCACGAAGTTGTTGATATTTGTTTTAGAGGGACCATTTCACGCATTGAAGGCATTAAATTTGAAGACATCGAGAATGACACAAAGGCCCTCAGTAAACTGGCCTGGAATCCACGTAAACTAGCCAGCCAAGGCGGGTTACTCAAATATGTGCATGATGGTGAATACCACGCCTACAATCCAGACGTAGTCAATACACTGCAAAATGCCGTCAACGATGGTAATTACGATGACTGGAAGATCTATGCCAATACAGTCAACAATCGTACCGCCACCGCACTCAGAGATTTACTCAAGTTACGACCACAAACGCCGATTGATCTTGAAAAGGTCGAGCCGTTAGAAGCCATACTGAATCGATTTGATTCTGCCGGTATGTCCCTTGGGGCGTTGTCACCCGAAGCCCATGAAACACTGGCACAAGCAATGAATCAATTGGGTGGGCGGTCGAATTCTGGCGAAGGTGGCGAGGACCCCGCCCGGTTTAAAGACGATCGAAACTCTAAAATCAAACAAATCGCATCGGGTCGATTTGGCGTCACACCTCATTACCTAGTCAACGCAGAAGTGCTTCAAATTAAAGTAGCACAAGGGGCAAAACCTGGCGAGGGCGGTCAGCTACCTGGCGATAAAGTAACCAAACTCATTGCCGAGTTAAGAAACTCAAAACCAGGTATCACCCTGATATCACCGCCACCACATCATGATATCTATTCGATAGAAGATTTAGCCCAGCTGATCTTCGACTTGAAGCAAGTCAACCCGAAGGCACTCGTCTCAGTCAAGCTTGTTTCAGAAGCGGGTGTCGGAACCATCGCCGCGGGTGTTGCCAAATCCTATGCAGACTTAATTACCATCGCAGGCTATGACGGTGGCACCGGAGCCAGTCCATTAACATCGGTCAAGTATGCTGGGGCACCGTGGGAGCTAGGTCTCACTGAAACACACCAAGTTTTGCGCGCCAATAAAATGCGTGACCGAGTTCGAGTACAAACCGACGGTGGTTTAAAAACCGGATTAGACGTTATCAAAGCAGCCATATTAGGTGCAGAAAGCTTTGGTTTTGGCACAGGGCCCATGGTTGCCATGGGCTGTAAATACCTTCGTATTTGCCATCTCAACAATTGTGCTACCGGTGTGGCTACCCAAAATGTAACGTTAAGAAAGGTACACTTTGTTGGTAACGTTGAAAAAGTTAAAAACTACTTCCGGTTTATTGCGAGAGATGTACGAGAAATTATGGCGACTATTGGTATTGCCAAAATGGAAGATCTTATCGGCCGGACTGATTTGCTCGAAGCCATCGAAGGGACTACGCCAAGCCAAAGGAACCTAAATCTTGAACCACTCTTGTTTGATGGTGGCCTCGATCCTAACTTGCCGCAGTTTTGCACTCAAGCAAGCAACCAGCCTTTTGATAAAGGCGAATTAGCCGAACAGATGGTGATCGATTGTTTACCCACAATCCAAAAAGGCAGCGGGGGTGAATTTCATTACAAGGTGAAGAATATTCATCGATCTATTGGCGCCCGATTATCCGGTGAGATCGCCAGAGTGCATGGCAATCACGGCATGTCAGATAATCCTATTCACTTAAATTTATCAGGTTCAGCCGGTCAAAGCTTTGGCGTTTGGAATGCCGGTGGACTCAACATGACACTCGAAGGTGATGCCAACGATTATGTTGGTAAAGGCATGGCGGGAGGCAAACTTGTTATTGCTCCACCCAAAAACAGTCACTTCAAAACGCAAGACTCAACCATCATTGGTAACACCTGCTTATACGGCGCAACGGGTGGCAAACTCCTTGCGGCAGGCTTAGCAGGAGAACGTTTTGCTGTCAGAAACTCAGGTGCTCACGCCATGGTCGAAGGTATTGGTGATCATGGCTGCGAATACATGACCGGGGGTATCGTGACTATTCTAGGCAATACTGGCCTCAATTTTGGTGCAGGTATGACAGGGGGAATCGCTTATGTGCTTGATCTTGACCGAAACTTTATTGATCGAGTGAACAAAGAACTTATTGATATTCATCGTATTACTGACGAAAGCATGGAGAGTCATGGCGCCTACTTGGATGAAGCTATTCGAGAGTATGTTGCCGAAACAGGTAGTGAATGGGGCCAATATATACTCGAAAACTTCAATCACTTTAAGCGCAAAATCTGGATGGTAAAACCAAAAGCGGCTGAATTTGATTCGTTGTCAGTTACGTTACAAAAAAATGCTAGCTAAATAAAGGATCTCACTTGAGCTAATGGCTGGTAAAATTCCGCGCTTATTTATCGATGACTTACTCAATCGTGTTGATATTGTAGAAGTCATCGATACTCGTGTTCCCCTGAAAAAAAAGGGCAAGGAGTACTGGGCCTGCTGCCCTTTTCATGGTGAAAAATCAGCATCCTTCTCAGTCAGCCAAAACAAGCAGTTTTATCACTGTTTTGGCTGTCAAATGTCCGGTAATGCCATCAGCTTTTTGATGGAATACGACCATATGGAATTTGTTGAAGCAATAGAAACACTCGCCCAGATAATGGGATTAGAGGTACCTTATGAACAAGGTCAGGCACCTTCGGCACCCACCCATAGTGTTGAACCGCTGTACGACTCTTTAGAACAATGTTCAAGTTACTTCCAATCTCAATTAAAACAAAACCCACTGGCCATTGAATACCTCAAACAGCGCGGTATTAGTGGTGATATTGCGCGTGATTTCGCCATTGGCTTTGCTCCCAAAGGCTGGAACAACCTAACGGGCAACAAAAAAACACTGACTGAAGCTGGCATGTTAATAGAAAAAGACAACGGCCAGCCTTATGATCGTTTTCGTCATCGCTTAATGTTTCCCATCCGAGATCGCCGAGGCAGAACCATCGCCTTTGGTGGCCGTGTTATCGATCCAGAAGACAACCCTAAATATTTGAATTCACCAGAATCACCAGTGTTTCACAAAGGCAGTGAAATATACGGTTTATTTGAGCTTAAAAAGGGATCGAATAATATCGATCATATTCTCATCACAGAGGGTTATATGGACGTCATTGGGCTCGCCCAGCACGGTGTCAAAACGGCAGTTGCTACTTTAGGTACTGCCATAAATAATGAACAAATAGAGAAACTATTCCGCAGCAGCAAATCATTAATTTTTTGTTTTGACGGTGACAATGCAGGCAAGAAAGCAGCCTGGCGGTCACTTGAACAATGTTTGACCTCTTTAAAAGAAGGCCGTATCGCCCGCTTCTTGTTTTTACCCGAAGGGCACGACCCAGATAGTTACATACAAGAGTTTGGGCAACAGGCCTATCTCGAAGAGGTTCAAAAAGCCACGACACTCAGTGAGTTTTTATTTGATACCTTGATAGCAGAATGTGACATTTCGTCCTCAGAAGGCAAGGCAATGCTACTCGACCGTTTAGATCCCTACGTCAAACAGATACCGTTACAAAGCCTAAAGGACCAAATACTGAGCAGAGCGGAAGGACTCACCTCAGATAAACACGAAGCTCGGCTTCAAAAATTGCTTTCGCGCAGCAATAATAATCACGAAACCAGAATCCTTGCACCCGAACAAACTTGGACACCGACTCGACTCGCCATCAATCTATTACTTCAAAAACCAGCCTTGGCCCAGGGCATAGGCAATCAATACGAACTTTCAGAAACCAAAATACCGGGTATTGACCTGTTACTCAAAATTCTAGATCGAATACAAGATGAGCCAGACATCAGTACACAAAATTTACTCCAACGATTTCAAGGTGATGCACATGAATCTCATTTGTATCAGTTAGCTGCTATGCGACCTCAGGTAGAGGACGAAGCCAGTTTGAAAAAAATGTTTCAAGACTGCCTTAACCGTCTCCAGAAAGAATACATAAAATATCGAAGAAATCTTTTAATCAAAAAACTCCAGTCAGAGGGTGCTATTTCAGAGTCAGAGAAAACTGAACTGAAACAATTGTTCACTATTCAGTAATTTGTCAACGTAAAACCCTCAAAAACCTTGAAAAATTGAGATAAGGTCTTATATACTGGCGGATTACGCTGTCCTATTCCATCATCGTCGAGGCACCATGGATAAAGATCAACAATCACGTCTTAAAGAGCTCATAGCAAAAGGCAAAGAGCAAGGATTCTTGACCTATTCCGAGGTTAACGACCACCTGCCAGAAGGCATCGTAGAGCCTGAACAAATTGAAGATATCATCCGCATGATTAATGACATGGGTATTAAAGTCCATGAATCAGCGCCAGCAGAAAGCAATGATATTTTAAACGACAACGAAACAGAGACAGATGAGGACGCCGCTGAAGAAGCCGCTGCCGCACTGGCCTCACTCGACAGTGAATTTGGTCGAACCACTGACCCAGTCCGTATGTACATGCGTGAAATGGGTACGGTCGAGCTACTCACTCGTGAAGGCGAGATTAAAATTGCTCGACGCATTGAACACGGCCTAAACCAAGCCATGAGCTCACTCGCACGCTATCCCGACACCATGCGAATGATCATTGACAAATACAGCGCAGTGCGAGAAGAAGAAGCTAAGCTGACGGACGTACTGGTTGGCTATGTCGACCCTAATGAAGATCCGAACGCCATTCCAATGCCCGCCATTTCTCAAGCTAGCGATGACGACGACGAAGACGAGGATGCGGTTGAAGAAGATACGGGTCCCGATCCAGAAGAAGCTGAAAAACGTTTTGTTATGATCGAAACCTGCTTCAATGACGCTATGGAAGGTCATGAAAATAATGATTTTCTAGTTTATGAAAGTAACATGAGCAAGGCCGTTAACGAACTAATGCTAATTAAGCTTTTGCCTGCTTTTGTCGAAAAACTAGGCACCAACTTAAAAGACGTTATCAACCGTATTCGCCTCAATGAGCGCACCATATTAGAGATCTGTGTCCGGCAGTCTAAAATGCCACGAAAGGTTTTTCTTGACACATTCAAATCAAATGAAGCTGATCTTGATTGGATTGATGGTCACATCGCTAAGAATGAAAGCTATTCAGAAGAATTAGCTGCCAACAAAGACGAAGTACTTCGCCATCAAAAACGACTACGCACGATAGAAAGAACGTCAAATTTAACTGTGTTTGAAATCAAAGAAATCAATCGAAAGATGTCGATTGGGCAAGCCAAGGCACGTCGTGCTAAAAAAGAAATGATTGAAGCCAATCTTCGGCTGGTCATTTCAATTGCCAAAAAGTACACCAACCGGGGCCTACAATTCCTTGACCTCATTCAAGAAGGCAACATCGGTCTAATGAAAGCTGTCGATAAATTCGAATACCGTCGTGGATACAAATTTTCTACTTATGCTACCTGGTGGATCAGACAAGCCATCACTCGGTCGATAGCAGATCAAGCCAGAACTATCCGTATACCGGTACATATGATAGAAACCATCAATAAACTCAATCGTATCTCGCGTCAAATGCTACAAGAACTTGGTCGTGAGCCACAGCCCGATGAATTGGCAGTCCGCATGGAACTACCTGAAGACAAAGTTCGCAAGGTACTCAAAATATCGAAGGAACCTATCTCGATGGCAACTCCAATTGGTGACGATGAAGACTCTAATTTGGGCGACTTCATTGAAGATACCAACGTGGCATTACCATCAGACACTGCAACCAATGCAGGTCTATCAGAGTCAACGAGAGAGATCCTGTCAAGCCTAACGCCAAGAGAAGCCAAGGTGCTCCGCATGCGTTTTGGTATCGATATGAACACTGACCACACTCTGGAAGAAGTTGGAAAGCAATTTGACGTAACCCGAGAACGTATTCGCCAGATTGAAGCCAAGGCATTACGAAAGTTACGTCACCCAAGTCGTTCAGAACAACTCAGAAGTTTTATTGACGCCGACTAAGTTTCATATACAATTCCCACCCCTGATTACCTGCGTTTGAAATATTAACGCAGCAATCCTTTCTTCCCATCAGTGGAAAGAAATCAGTCAAAGGGCCTGTAGCTCAGTTGGTTAGAGCAGTGGACTCATAATCCATTGGTCGAGTGTTCGAGTCACTCCAGGCCCACCATAAAAATCAAAGGGTTACGTTAATTCGTAGCCCTTTTTTATGCCTATTATCTTCCTTATATAGTAACTTATAGCCATTACTGGCTACTAAATGACTACTAATCCTATAGATCATAAATGATAAATCAACTATCATTCAATTAAGATCAATGGATATTAGTAGGCAATCATGCGAATTACCAAGACATGGCTCTCAAACTACGTTGGCTCAAACAATAAGGCTAAGACTATTCCTGAGAAAGACACGTTCTATCGAAGTGAAGGAATAGGAGTTAAGGTTGCAGCCAAAACAGGAACACTAACTTTCTTTGTAGAAGGGAGAATTAAAGGCAGCAGCAATAAACGAGTTAGCCTTGGTCAGTATCCGTTAGTAAGTCTCGACGAAGCCAAAAACAAGGCTCATGAGATAAAAAAGCTACTAACAGAAGGCAAAGACCCCAGGAAAGAGAATGAGAGCATTAAAGAGACCAACAGGAAGGCACAAGCACACACAGGCCTTATGGAACTGAAGCTATCTGACCTAATAGATAGATACTGTGATTTACGTAGCAGCAAAACTGGAAAGGACTACAGATATATTCTCAACCTTGTATTTGCAGAATTCATAAACAAGCCAGTTAGAAGTATCAAGCCAGAAGATATCGCTAGAAGGTTCAACGAATACAAAGACCGTAAAGCCACAGCACAAAAAGCTATGCGCTACCTAAGAGCTATATTTACTCATGGCACCAAAATAGAGGTAGATGGAGAGATTCTGCTAACTAAGAATGCAGTCTCAACCGCTGAGACCATGCTACCTAAAGACGATACTAGGCCAGTGCCACCACGAGACAGTTTCATACCACAAGAGCGAATCTTTGACTTCGTACGAGGCCTTATTACAGAATGCCAGCCTTCAGCACGAGATTGCACCCTACTCCAGTTACTAACAGGACTCAGAGACTCTGAAGCCAAGCAACTTAAGTGGGCGAATATAGACTTCGATAAAATGACGTTCACTGCAACCGACACCAAGAATAGAAAAGATCATACTTTGCCTATGTCGAGCCTCACATATGCAATGCTCTTGTCTAGGAGACAAGACATTAATCCAGACAAGAAAATAACTAACGATACCTGGGTATTTCCAGCCCGAGGCAACAAGTCGCATTTAGGTGATATAAGAAAGCAACTAGTCAAGGTTATACGAAAGACAGGGATAGAGTTCATCCCTCACGACTTAAGGCGCACCTTTGCTACTCTTCTAGAGGGTGAACTAAAGCTAAATACTGGCGTGATTAGCAGGTTTCTAAACCATGCGCCCGCCAATGTCACAGAAAAGCATTACATGAAAGCCAAAGCAAGCAACCTTAGTGGTGAGGCTAACACACTAGCTTTGTTTATTAGCTCGTTAGGAGACTACACAAGTGACAATGGAGTCGGGCAATGGACTAGCCCTCACGAACACAGCATAGAAAAAGCCTTGTATACAAATATGCTTAATGAGTCAAAAAATAACACTATTGACTGGTCTTACATCCTATATCAAGTGCAGGGCAATCTAAGCCCAGAGGAATTAGATAAAATACTCAGCACTAGAACGACCTAGGATAAATTAGCTAGGGTTTAAACGGTTGCAGACTTACTACGTTGGACGAGGGGATACAGCTAAAACCCCGTAATTAATACGGGGTCTCAAATAGAATGAATTAATATACACTAAAACTGACTGGAGGAATTATGAGAAACCAACCGCACAGATTAAACATATCCCAGCTATCAGAGCGCTCTGGTGTAAGCTTCTCCCAGATAGACCTATTGATTCAAGATGGCATCGTTAGCTTACCTATTGAAGGTTACATGTTCACAACGAAGCATGAGGCCGAGCTTAGAAGCATAAAGAAGCTAAAGGACTATGGCTGCAATATCGAGTGTACAAAGCGTTCAGAATATCTGGTTGATAGGTTTACGATAGACTTAGAAGTATTAGGCTAGAAAATGAATAAAGCGTTGCCCTTATTCGCACCAATTATCAGTGGGTAGGTTTTTTATCCCTCCTTTACTTCTAGAGCATTACACCTGGTTTATCGTGAGAGAACATTGCCCTATGAATACTGCTGTTATGTTTGTACGAAGGAAGTTCGGTAGTCCCACGAAGGTTAATTTTGATCCTTTATTGCTAAGTTAAAAATGGAGAAATTATGAAAAATATACTATTCGGAATTTTGCTATTTATTTCGTGTTCGTCATATGTTCATGCTTATACTATTGGGGGGGGCATACGCCTCACTTGTAAATTGTAAATGGGGTCAATATGGCTATCAGTATGGGTATATAGGAACCTATAATGTTAACGGACAACATTACCAAGTATTTTTTGGAAACAGTTATTGCCAACACTAAAAGGTAATTTGAAGTTTTTGTATTAGGCTTTGATGGATTAAAAATGAGAATATCAATTTGGTTAATACTTGTTACTTTGTTCACATCGTTGGTGTCTGCTGAACAAATCGAAACAACTATTGTGTCTGATATTTTAGTAAAGTCGACCCATAGCTGGGATGGAAGTATAGCTAAAGGCTCTTTTGTTAGTAGTTGTTAAAGGTCGTGTCTCTATATTTAATTATAGTCATTTGGAATTGAAGTATGATATCTTGAATAAAAGTATCTAATAAATGTCGTTAAGATTTACGTTATTGAGAGAAGGAAATTAGATGAATCCTCTGAAATGGTTAAGCATGGTTGTCATTAGTTTAATGTTAATGAGTTGTGGCAGTGGTAGTGGTAGTTCAACAACAACAGAAGAAACATTCGGACAATCTTCGTTCGGAACCGCTAAGTTTAATTAAAAAAAGAGAGTTTAGATGAACTATTCAACTTTAAGTATTGCTCCCATCATATTAGCATTATCACTTGGGAATGCTTACGCAGAGGATTATGCTACTGCACATACATTCTCATCTGGCGATGTAATATCAGCTGATATGATGAATGAGTTATTTGATTACATTGAAAATGCCAACAAAATGATCTCTGCAAGCGATTTAATCGGTACTTGGAGTTGCACGCGTTACGCACAGACTGCTGGATGTGGAGGATCAGGATGGACAGTTGGCACTGACTCAGTTTACAGATCTAACTCAGGCACGCTAGTAATGATCGATGATGGAGACGATACATATTCATACACAACTTCTGCACCAAATATGTTCAGCTGTGGCGATCCTAGCACTGGGTTAGGAAATTGGGTTGTTAAAAATAATATATTATTTAATGATTTTAGCTCAGGTGGAGTAAAGGGAAATCCTAGTCTTGAAGCACAAACTATGTATGTAAAATTAAAGAAAGTATCAAATTCAAAATTGTTGATGGAAATTGATGATACAAAGACTGTTTTTGCAGAATGTGATAAACAAGCAACTCCTCCAACAAACCCAACCGCATTTGCTGCAACCACCACCAGCTTATCCAATGTATTAACTTGGACTGATAACAGTAGTGATGAAAGTGGATTCAAGATATATAAGAAAACCACTGTTTCCGGAGCATGGACTTTGATTGATGCAGGTGCAGGATTAACTGTCTCTACTAATGTGGTCACATATACCGATACTGTGTCAGCTGCAGGTGATTCATGGTATCGAGTAAAAGCAAATCATGTGACCAACGGTGACTCTATAGGAAGCAAAGTCATTAAGGTAACAAATAGCAATTAACTCTTTGACGAGTTTGCCATTTAAAGACTGAGTTTCAGGTGCCTTCTCAAGTGGTAAACCACTCTATTTTGTGTCTGAGGAGCAGCTGTGCATTTCCACATGCTGTTCCTTGATGGGGTTTATGCAAAAAAAAATTCGGTAAAGCAATATTTCAACAGACAAATGCGCCGACTCAGGAAGAACTAGCCCAACTTGTACACACGATCAGCCACCGTGTAGCCTGCTATCTTGAGCGTCAGGGCATACTCGAACGAGACGAAGAAAGAAGCTCACGCAGAAAACAATACACTTCTTGCCGCGAATATATATAAAGATTTACTCTCGTATGTAGCCCCAAAAAATAAGCCTATAAATTGGCTGAGACCGAAAAACCTACAGAAGGCATTCGGGTGACTATTGTCGATGCTTAGACTTAAATCACGCCCCTGCTAAGGGCGTATATAAAACTGACAGTGATTAATGTAACTTTGCTGAATATAATCCAGACAAGTCAGCTATGTTTTAGCGTTGTAAATCGATCGTTTAACACTAGAAATAATCCGGACAACCATGATATGTTTTAACCATATAAATCAACAACTTAGCCTATTAAAACTCAGGCTTTAAAATTGAGTCATGGGTTCCAATATCAGCATTGAAAACGCGCCATTTTGCGGATATAAAAATGTGGCTATTGGGTCGTTCACTAGACTAGAAAGCTCTAGACTTTTGACCCGCCCCCGCACTAATTTAAAAACATAAGTCGACGTTGCGACAATTAGACTGAATGACGGCTAAGTACCGATAGCCGACTTACGATAAAGCTAAACCATTGCAGCAAACCCTTTTTATATAAAAGATATGCAATCCATGTTTTACATTGGCATCAGCTTGATGAGTAGCAGAAACAAAAAAAGGGCAGTTCCGAAGAAATGACCTTTATTCTGGATCGCTATGTAAACCGTTGGCAGCGATGGGCTGCCGCAGGGTTACAGAGCATTACGATTAACCTAAACAAGCCGTGTTATGACGAACGAAATCACATCTTGATAGCCCTCACGCGGGGCACACCGGCAAGTCTTAATACAGCGTGCTAAACAAGTCGACCGCTTCGCAGTATAAGAAAAGGGTTAAAGGGATTAATAGTTAAAAAGACCGAACAGCACGCACTCTGTAGGTGACGTCCTTAAAGGTGCCTTCCTGGTTGCCACCGTCGAAGAGCTGGACCCACGCGTGGTGACTACCGTACTGCGACGAACTCCAGTAGGAGCCACTAGCGAAACCACCCACAATGTCTGCCACTTTCTGCACATATAACAGGTTTAACTCGTCTTTAGACGGCAAGTACCAATCCGGTCCATAGGCCGATGCGACCGACGCGGCTGTGGTTTCGCTGCAACCAGCAATAATATCCGCCGTGTTCTGTTCACCCGTGCCGACCGCAGTACCGTTTGCACCTGAGATAGTCGTGCCATAACATCCCCACTCAGTTGATACCTGATCCACAGCTGCCGCTTCTAGCCCGTGTAAACCGCCGTCAGTGACATGGAACACAATCCCCCCCGCTGGGCCGGCGTCACCGATTGCATAGAGAGTAGAGCCTGACCCACCCAAGACGGTCCAGACTGCAGCACCGGCGCTACTGTCCACTAAAATATAAGGCTTTGCGGCTGACGTATCGATCCAGACTGTACCTACCGTGTACGTGTTCATGTCATCATTAACCGTTGGCGCAGAACTGAAGACCACTGCGCCTATCCGCGAATCGTTATCATTGACCGCGCTTTTGATGTTGTTTAATTGCTCCGCCGTTAAGGTATCGCCGGTAGTAAAGGTATCGGTCACTGCCGCTGGATAAGCGGTTTGAGTGATGACCGTCAATCCAATGATCGACACTATTTTAAGCCAATGCTTCATGTGTTTTTCCCGTAATTTAATGAGTGAGTTGCGTTGGTTGATAGCGGGCTTTACAGTTTGCAGCCGCCGAGTGTCGATGTGCCTAGCGCACAGCTTGGGGTTGTTGCTGCAGCGACGGTGGTGACAAGGTCTGAAATGGTCGAGTCATTGGTCATCGTGGTTTCATCCGCAGTATTTAAAAAATCGGCAATCATAGTGGTTACATTGATGGCAGCGGTAATGTCACCCGTCGTGTTAATAATCAGAGGCACCAGCTTGGCTACCGCATTGGTTGCGGTTTGAATCGCAGTTGCCACTGTAGGCGCTGCTAAGGTTTGTGCCTCGGTCATCACCGCCTCAACGCCGGATGATTGCGATAAATCGACGACTGATAATGAGTTGACTATTGCTTGAGCAACCGCCGCTACCGCTGCACTCGCGTTAACCGGTCCCGCCGATACTTCAACACTTTTGAGCAGGGTAGAAATCGCCAGACTAACCCGCATGGCGATAGCTGCTGTCGAGGTACCAGTTTTGTCAGCCTTCGCCGCAGCGACATAGTTAGCGGTGGCTGGATCGGTCGGTTGGTAGTCCCCTAATCCGAAGTTTGCCACAATACGGGCTATGGCTGCTTGCAGTGCAGTGGCTGAAATACTTTTGGCACCCGTGCGCAGACCGACACCCTTTGCCGCGACTTCATTGGCGATAGCGGCTTCGACAATTAATGTCGTGATGGGTGAAATAACCACGGCACCTGATTGCACAACACCTGACATTATCGGTAACAACGATTGGGTATCTGAATCAGTACAACCCGTTGCGGTCACGACCGTACCGGTGTCTAACACGAACACCGTAGCGATGGTGTAGGCACCATCACCCACTTCAGTGGCAGTCGTGCCATCCGAGCTAACGGTACAACCAATAGCCGCCCCATCAAAAACATCAACGGATGTGAGTGATGAACTGCCACCACAGGCTGTTAGTATCAGCAACAGCGCGGCAGTGAAACCAGTTTGTTTATTAAATAGGTACATAGGCAATTTTTTAAAGAGTAAAAATAATCTTGCTTCTCATTAGCCGAAGTGGCCTAATCAACCATTAAAGAATTCATTGTTAATAAAATTAGGGTCATCTTAATGTCGTGATGGTTTTTTTGCAACAGTTACTTTTAATAATTAATTCACTAAAATAGAAGGCTTGTGTATTACCTTAGATTAATTGCGTAAATAGAGTATCACCGTCCGTTATCTTAACGACCTTTCAGGGACAATTAAGGTAATCAGGGTGTAATAATGTTGGTGCAAAAACAAGGATGAATAGTAGGGGTATTTTATTCATTATTGTCCATGACAGTTATTATTTTTGAATAGGTAATATTGCATCAAAGGATATGTCGGGTCAAAAGTCTAAAGGCTTCATACTCAAGGAACGACCCTGTAGCTATATTTTTATATCCGCAAAATGGAGTGTTTTCAATTCTGATATCAAGCTGCATTACTTTTAAGTAAAGTATAGAGATAGTCCACAGCATTATTTACTTCTGAATATTGAGACTATCTATAAACATCAAATAAGGAAAATTTACCCAAACGCTCTGCTTATTCTGTTGCAGTCCTTGATTTAGATGTTGCCATTATTTAGCCTTTAACTATCTTGCATTGATACTCAATCTATTATCAAAAAAAAATCTGTCCCTAAAAATATTTTTCATCCTAACTCATCTGCATTGCTACCTAATCCATCATTTATATCTATATACCGCTGTGTTGCTTGTATGCCTTTGCGTCATTGAAGACACTCTTCAATGAAATCAATGGGTTAGATAAAAAGTAGTGGATATTCCCATAACTAGTGTCATACTAATTTTGTATCATGGTCCCAATAAATCACTAATCAACTATGAACCAGTATTCAAATTGGATAAGTCATTGGGGCAGTTCAGATAAAAGTTTTTACTGTGGAGAGTGAATAATGACTTCTGAAGTGTTAGATGTACATAAGGCACGAGTTCGAGCGTTAGTCGAAGCTGATCTAGAAACTCTTGATCAAATAGTGGCTGATGACCTCACTTTTACCACACCGCATGGAACCGTACTAACCAAATCGATGGTATTCGATAGTGTGCGGAGCGGGAAAATGAATGTGTCTCGTATGGACGTTTACGATTTGGTTGTTCGTGAATACGATAATATGGCAATTCTGACATATCGAACTGAAACGACCTATACTGATAATGACGTACTCGTTGATGGTTCGGTGCGATCAACAACAGTCTATCTGCGTCGTAATGACACGTGGAAATTAGTTGCTGCGCAACAATCTATGATACAAGTCTAATGCAACAGGTATTATTTTAGTTTTAAAAAAAACAATAGATTAAGTATCGTATTGCCTTACGTACTTTTATATTGATCAAAATATAATTAGCATGCCTAAAAGCATGGCCGAGGTACTTACCTGAGCACCATCAAACTTCATAGCACAATCATTGATTTGTAATGTACTTATAGAGCTGACTTCTATGGTCTTTAGCACTAACCCTGCGACTGCTAATTGACGCGGGGCTGATGCTCATTAAGGTTTCATGCGTGAACATTAAAAGTCTTTAGTCTGTGCTGACCTGTAACCCTTGCCACGGGGTTTAGCTAAGTAAGACACGCGATATATTGCCTCTTGTATCATGTCCTCACAGTTCGCAAAATGATAGGGGGGTGAACGGCTGAAGACGTACTGCGTTGCATTGGACGATGCAGTGACGAATACCCTGCAGTTAATATGGGTATCGGGCATACGATTTTTCTGCTAATATTATTTCTCTTGAACATGTTAGCTATTTTAAGCTTTTTGAGATAAACAATTAATTAAAGGAGGAGACATGAAGAAAGTATTTTTAATAATGTTATTGTCACTTGGTATGTTATCTGGAGCAATGGCGCATTCGGATGGTACCGATAGCAACAATTGTCACCACAATACTAAAACTGGCGGATACCAAACCACTCCCATTCAGTAAGTTGCTATTCACCTTTGAGCTGGCAATATATATAAGAAAAATTAATATTGTCAGCATCAAAATTTGCCAATAGTGCCATTTAATGAATAGATTCCCATTACCCTGAATTTCTTTTAGGGTTTGGTTTCTTTCCCGCTCTCATTTATGTATCGGACCGTTTTTATTCCAGGCTTCAAGTCACCTCTTTTAGATTTTGATCGCTTTAATTTACAGCGATCAGTCCTATAAAAATAGTTTCTGGCAATATCACCTTTTCATTTGCTTACATACTTTTATCTTCTTGCAGGCTTTACGGCCTCCTTCTTGCCAGCACTGTAATTGACTTCCAAACCGACAGGCAAACATTACGTGTTCCACTCGATGTGCTTGGCACGCTGTTTCACATTACACTTCTTGGTTAATTCGTTGTGAGGGACCTAGCCGCAGGAATGGTAATGCCTTTCTTGCGCTTCCACTGAATATTGCAGCCACAATTGAATGTTTAAGCATCAACGTTAGTTTCGTAGAGCTTAACCAGTCGCCTCTTGGCCTTGGTGAACAATAGTTGCTTAACCGTATGAGAACAGCCAAGCCACCTTCGCCAATAACGTAAGTGTAAATCTTGGTTGTATTCAGATCGGCGTGTCCTAATAGTTCTTGAATTAGCCTAATATCCTTACCACTTGCAAGTAAATACGTTACAAAACTGTGGCGCAACTGATGGTCCGTTACGCGTTAACTTTATTGGCATCTTTAGATGCCTTACGTATTGGCTTGTGCAGGCTAGCCTCGTGAATGTGGTACTGCGAATACGTCCAGTTGAGTAGTCGACGGTTAGATGTGTTACTGGGAATACACACTGGTATTTAAATGTTTTGCAGCATTTTCTCACTTTCTCGCTAATGCAACTGGTAGTGGTACCTCTCCATGCTTAGCTCTCAAGTCGCCTTCATGCCAAGTTTTTGTATCTTTGAGCATTAGCCTGAGTTTGGGGTTCAATTTATCAGGTAAAGGAACGATGTGACCCTTATTCCACTTGCCCGCTCGAACCGTAATTTCTCAATAATCAAAATGAATATCTTGTGCTCGCAAGTGAACTCATTCCATTGGGCGCATATCCCTGCCATACGTCAATGAAGGCATCAATTTTGCTCGCCTCGACATTGCCTATAACAACCCTCTAGTGTTGTTTCTGGAAAGATCTATCGGTAGGCGATGCTTGATTGTAGATCGGGTATAGGCATAAATGCTTTCAACATTCTTACCCAATACTTGGCGATAGAATAAACTAGGCTATTTAAAGCCAGTTTCAGAGTTGACGATAAAATCTTTCAAAGGAGGTGAGGAAATTTAAATAGTCAGGCATGGAAGACAAATCGAGATCTGCAATATTATTCCAATGATGATACTGAAAGAAAAAAAATATCTATTACGGTTTTCGACACTTCGACGACATTATCTCGCATGCCGTCTGTCTCTATTGGGGTTTCACATTAAGTTTTCGGGCTATTGAAAAAGTTCAAGCGTATTGAGGCTTAGATATCAGCTGCGAATCCATCCGCCAATGGAATGTCGCCGACTTTCTCATCATTCGCCGGATTGAGCCACGAGTGTGTGTCAGTAGACCCAGGTTTAACCCAGAAACCGTTAATATAAAACTGGTCACCGTTATTCTATGTTTCACCCTCAGTGTTTGTTAAATATATTTAAACGTTCTTAACGCCGGCCATCAGCAAGTAACAGTGATCGATCTTCGCGGCGCAGCAACAGCATTGATAAGGCACCCAAAAAAGGGCCAGGTACAAGTATCAGGAAAACCCAGCGCCAACTACCTAGGTACTCTGCTACGACTGGTAACAACCAGATAACAAATATCGTTATCGCAAACCCAATGCCCATTTGAAATGCCAACGCAGACCCAACCATCGATTGGTCGGAAAGCTCAGTGACCGCAGCTGAAAATTGGGCGCTATCCGCAACTGCCGTTAACCCCCAGATCAATGCAATTGTGATAAATAGCCAAGGTGGACCGTTAAAACAGAGCCCAATGAGGAGCGCGCTTGTGCCTGAAATAACCATGAGGAAAGTAGTTGCGTAACAACGACCTATACGATCTGCTAACCATCCACCCAAAACGCAACCTGGTGCGCCTGCTGCAATAACTAAAAATGTCAGTAACGCGGCATTTTCCAGATCAAGTCCTGTGCTTTTTGCTGCTATGACGTATGCAAAAAACCAACCCCACATCGCATAGAGCTCCCACATATGACCAAAATAGCCCATATTGGCTAGCATCACTGGACGGTCTCTAATGATACGCCCTAGTTGATTGACATCTGCCTTAGTTTTGGAAAATTGATGGGGTCCTTCGTGTAAAACAAAGGCAAAAAGCACCGCGGCTATAAGACATGCCAGTGAGCTCATGAGAATGACCAATTTCCAGTCAAATTCGACTCCGACAGCACGTATCAGATGAGGCAAAGCGGAGCCGAGTGTCAGGGCACTCAACATTATTCCCATTGCAAAACCACGTCCTTTTTTAAACCAGGTAGCAATGAATTTGATTACCGTGGGGTATATACCTGCTAAAGCCATCCCCGTTATAAATCTAGAAAGAAGCGATAAACCTACTCCAGGTTCCAAAATTAAAAGTCCATTGGCAATACCAGCAACACATGCAGATATAGCCATAATGCTTGTAGTTTTATAAATATCCAACAGGGACAATAGGCTCACAATAAGGGCACCAACGACAAAACCTGCCTGTACACTATTGGTAAACCAGGTTGCTTGGGACAGGCTTAGCGACATTAGATTAGTCAACTCTGGTATTACAGCTGTTGCTGAAAACCATGTAGTCAACGAAAGAACAAGTGCCACACCAGTAACTACAAGAACAAACCAACGGTTTGATAATACGTTTGACAACTAAGGTATCTCCAGCAAGTTGATATGATTTATCGGTTAGCTGTTTACTTAAACCAACCGTATCTTTAACCTGATTTGTATTTTAGAAAGTAACTAGGTGAATTCGGTGGATTTTTGAGAGGGCGATCATACAGTAGATTGGCCATTGTGCATCACGGAATGAATAATATTTTTTAGCGATTTGAACCACGACAGCGATTTCATCAAACCCCATTCTTTAATTAAAAAAACGGCAAACATAATGTCGACAGTAGGATTTAACTCTGCTCAGGAAAAGGAGGCACATCGACGAAACAAGTTCTTAATCATGCTGTCTCTAGGAATGGCAATAGTGGATACATCGAGAAAATCCACACTGGCTTGTTAGAATGTGCATCGAACATCAAAACCGTAAAAGAGCTATGCTGAAAAAATACCCTATTTCGTCGATTTTCAGCTCTTTTCGCTAAGCCTTCAGCTTCTTGATCTCTTCGACCAGCGCTGGCATCACTTCTTGGCAATTACCAACAATGCCGAAACGAGAAGACTTGAAGATTGCCGCAGCCGGATCAGAATTGATCGAAACAATGGTCTTAGCGTTACCACAGCCCGCCATGTGGTGACTGGCACCAGATATTCCGACGGCCAAGTATAGTTCCGGAGCCACTGTCCGTCCGGTCAGTCCAACCTGATAGGAGCGTGGGCACCAGTCCAAATCACAGGCAGCGCGACTGGCACCAACGGCTCCATCGACCAATTCTGCGATTTCATTGAGTGTATTAAAGCCTTCTGGGCCGCCTAGGCCTAACCCGCCACTGATCACGATTTTGGCACTCTCCAACTTTACGCCAACGGTTTTCTCCCTTTCGCGCTTGATCACACGAGAGCGTAAAGAATTCAAATCAAGAATTGAACTCACAAATTTAAATTCACCAGCACGCTCCATCATAGGTGTCAGAGCCTGTTGGGTTTTGGAACGGATAGTGGCTACCGCAGGTGTCTTGTTAAAAGTGACCACTTCACGTGCAAGGCCACCAAAACAGCTTCGAGTCATGTGGGGTCGTCCGTTGACGATCTCAATCGACTCACAACCCGTGGCTACATCGATATCTAGGCGAAAGGCAAGACGGGGCGCTAGATCAGTGCCAGACAAGGAATGTCCAATAAGCACAATGGCTGGCGCCACCTCAGCGACTATTTTGGACAGATCCGGCAGCCAGGCTTCAGCATGAAAGTTGTCAAATATTACATTGTCATTAATGAGAACTTGATCAGCACCATATGCAATCAAATTATCACCAACACCTTCTAGGTTGGTGCCGAAAACTACTGCGGTAACCGTACCACCATGACTATCAGAGATTCTCCGCGCCAGTCCCAACATTTCTAAGCCAAGCTCTACTGGTTGATTATCAACCATTTCGACAAAAACCAGAACACCGTTAATATTTTCAGTCATTTTTCTTTCTCCTATACTAATTCGGCTTCTCGCAGGCGTCGGGCCAGAGATGCGGCCATCTCTGCGGCCGTATCTCCTTCAATGTATTCACACTCGATGTCATTTATAGGAATATAAAGACGCTCGAGCACATGACGTACAGCCTTAAAACCAACTTGTGCCTCATCAAGACCAATGTCTTCAGGCGACCAATCCCTAATCGGTTTCTTTGCTGCGCGCATGGTCTCGCGCATCGAAGCGTAGCGAACTTTTCCCAGCTCGTTAGAGATCGTAACCAACGCTGGTAAGTCGGCTTCAACTGTCTCAATGCCATCCTCAAGCACACGCTGAACCGTGACGACACCATCAGTGACCTGCACGTCACACGCAAAAGTGATGGCCGGAATATCCAGAATTTCGGCTATGCCGAGACCTACAACACCAGCATCCCAGTCGGCAGCTTGACGCCCGGTCAGAATCAAGTCTACATCACCAATCGCGCGGATGGTCTCAGCGAGATTGCGAGCGGTCACATAACCACCACTACCATCGAACGTTGGCTCGCTAAGTAACACTGCATTATCCGCACCCAGTGCCAGCGCCGCTTTGATACCCGCTCGGGCACCCGCGGGCGCAATAGTCACCACAGTAATCTCTATGTCCGAACCTTCTCCCGCTGCATCACGGATCCGCAGAGCAGCTTCAACGGCCTGTTCATCATATGGACTGAGGACAGGTGACAAACCAGACACGGGGATTACCGCCTTCTTCTCTTCATCAACGCGAAACTGAACTGGTGGGATCTCGGGATTCTGAATCTGTTTAACGCACACAACAATCTTCATGGGCGTGTTACCCTTTCTCAACGATTATATTTTCAGGCACGATTCCGTCAAAGTGCTTGCGCTGGAAGTTCCAGTCCCTGGTCGGCTGTACCCGGCCTTTTTCATCAGTTCCCCGTGCCATTACTTTATACTGACCCGGCTCATTGACTTCCCAAAGGTAGTGGAACCGACGCCATAGCCAACGATCATTCGATTCTTCGATAATGGCGTCTTTCCATGTTTCGCCGCCATCGGTACTTATTTCGACTCGGGTAACTGCACCCTCACCACTCCAGGTACGGCCCCTAATGACGTGTGTGCCACACTTGATTGGACCTTCTTCATCTCTAGGCGAAGTAATGAGTGCCTTCACACCGAGTACTTTCATTGGTTTTTTGTTGGGATCTTCCGGCGAGTTGCCGCTCACGAAGTAATGGGTCTGATAATAGAAGTCCGGCGTGTGATCGAGTATCTCGATCTTGTCTATCCATTTCACCCACCAGTTCCCAGCCCACCCCGGAACGACCAAGCGCAGCGGCGCTCCGTGCACGTGCGTTAAGTACTCACCATTGTGTGCCCATGCGAGTATTGTATCTTCATGAAGCGCTTTCTCAATTGGCATCGCCTTCGCGTAGTTGATGATGCCGGGATCAACCACGTCGAAGTCTGTACGTCCAACTGAAAGATATTGTGTTACCGGGTCAGGTCTGCCTTCGTCCCAGCCAGTGAGTGCTATTGAAACGGCACCCTCTTGAATGCCTGCAAGGTCAAGGATAGTTTTTAAAGGCACCCCAGTCCACTCACCACCACTGACCAGACCCGTAGTTGGAATAGACTCAAGGATATTCTGAATGTCCAGAGCCTCTTCACCATCTCCAGACTGGCGCCAACCACCTTCTTCAGCTTGGGCATCACGCAAAGAGGGCTTCGGTGAATTTTTTCCCTCATCGATGTAGTCCCAAAATTCACCATCATTGCCTGCACATTCGGTCACTGCACGCACAGTGCGCCCCGGAAACTTTCGAATTTCCTCAAGAGTGTACTCGATCGGATTGTCAACCATTCCACCGATTGAAAATGAGAAGTCATCTGGATGTACTGGATCAGGCATGTTAAGTTGAGCAATGACATAATAGGCGTCAGTTGGTGTCAACAATCCCTCTAGATCGAGTACTGGAGAGCGTGCAAAAATAGTCCGTCCTTCCGCATCGTTACTTGGCATTACACGGGCCCGTTTACGATCAGGCCAACCCATCACCCATTCACCTTCAAGTTCAATCTCTTGTGACATATTCTTACTCCTGCTTAGTTGTATTTTTATTAAAGTAATTCTTCGAAAAAGTCTTCCTCGTTTTACAGACCTTCGAGCGCCATGGTGTAAGTTGTTGCGGTACCATCAACACAAACATCACCAGCACTGTCGGTAATGGTAGTTTTCAGCTTGCAAATAGGTTTGTCATCTCTTACAGATTCAATTTCAACTCGAGCAGTCAACTCTTCTCCAACCCCTACAGCTTTTAAAAATTTTAGTTCGGTTGATAAAAACACTGTGCCAGGGCCGGGCAAGTCTTCCGCAACACAGGCATTAAGAAGACCAGTTGTTACGCCACCCTGCACTATAAGCTTGCCAAACGGAGTTTTTTTCGCAAGTTCCTCATCATAGTGAACCGGATTTTTATCGCCAGTCATCTCAGTAAACGAATGTATATCGCCCATCTTAGTAGTACGAGAACGTTCACTGAATTGCCCAATTTTTGGTTGGCCATTTAAGACTCCTACCCAACCATCTTTTTTTTCTGTGTTAGACATATAAATAGTTTCTTTTATTTTAAAACTGTTTTAAAAAAGGCCAGAACACGGTGCCACACCTGTTTTACATGATTTTTAAATGAGTGTACAGACCACTCGGTACAATACAAGTATTAAAAAAGTCATTTTTTTATATTTGTACTTTTAAACATTCATTCGGAATATTGAAGCTAGTCTAGTAACTTGCTATTTCGATAGATGAGTTCGAAACGGTTCGAGACCTTAGCAACTGAGAACTCTTAGCTTAATACGAACCCTATTAAGGCGTGATAAGTATGAATACAGCAATAGGTCACCCATGACTGACGTTTATATTGGTAGTGCAAAACGAACACCTATTGGTCAGTTGAATGGAGCTCTTGGCGCCTTTCAGCAGTAGAACTTGGCAGTCCCGTGATCTCTGACCTAATCAATGACATTGCCCCATCAGCTTTTGACGAAGTCATAATTGGGCAGGAGCTCAGTGGCGGTACTGGACAAAATCTAGCACGCCAAACGGCATTAAAAGCTGGACTGCTGATTCAAGTTTCAGCTTTAATGGTTAATCAGGTGCGTGCTGATGCGATGCGTTCACCTAGCATCACAAGCAATTATCTGTGGCAATGCTGAATTGATTAGGGTGTAAATCTGAAAGAGTAAATTTATTTAGTGACCCAATCACGCACTGACACCAATTGGCAGGTTCAGAAGCTAGGATAGTTGTAGCCCTAATTCACGAAATGAAACGAATCAGAACAAAACGCGAACTTGCATATTTGTGCGTTGGAGCTGGTCAAGGCACTGCTATCTGTTTAGAAATGTAGTAAAATCAATTACGCGTGGTGATCAGTATCACGTTGCGAGGGTATGGGCGAGATCGACTTACCAACTGAGTATTAATTAGCGGATGATAGAAAACTGAAACAAACAGAGCAGGCGAAGAAGATAACTAAGGTGGCCGCTATGTTGTTCGCAAAAAAAGGCTACAACGGAGTCGGTGTTGCAGAAATTGGGGCGGCTTCAGGCTTTGGTCGTGGGGCACTCTACCATCACATAGAAAGCAAAGAAGACCTTCTGCACGAAATTGCTTCACAGTACATTTCAAGCCTGGTTCAGTCTGGCCATAGGATTGCGAAGGAGTATCCAGATCCTATTCAACGTTTGAACGCGCTGAGTCGACACTTGATGGTCGTCATCAGCAGTAGTTTGGCAGAAATAGTGGTCTGTTTTCGTGAAGTTCAGTCTCTGACAGGCACACGTCATCATGACGTTATGTGTATGCATACAGAATACCAACAAATCTGGTCTAAAACGATAGAGGAAGGGGTTCAGCAAAATGTGTTTAGAGCAGTCGATAAAATCGCTGTGAAAGGCCTTTTAGGGATGTATTTCTACTCATGCCTATGGCTAAAACCGGATGGCCTTCAGTCTCCTGAGGATATCGGCGATGTTTTTAGCGATCTTGTCATCCGTTCTCTTGTTAGACGACCGGACGAATAACCAAAATTCTCTGAGTTTATATAAACCCAAACGCTAAAAAATAAACTTCTTATTTTTCCATCAAATATCATCCAGATAATAATCTGAAAATAAGTAATATTTTAGAACATATTCGACAATGTCCCTAAGTTCACTTAAATCGGTCGATACTACTCAACCAGTTAGAAAAACTAAATACTATCGTGAAGGATTGGTTACCTTGGTTAAATACCTTAGGTCTTGTCGAAACTGTTTCGCAGCATTTGAACCACCGATTAGCCGTTGCCGAGTTGCATATCACATCCGGGCGGTAAAACAATTGGTAGCTAGGTTCGAAGACGCACTCGGTACCCAATTTATGGAAAAGTAAGGTCGTAAAATCATATTGACCATTACGGTCGATCCATCCTTCGCATTAGTCTGGTTGATATCGAGACTTGGTGACTTCAGTAGCAGGGCAGATAATGCTAAATGGAAGCTTGCCCGTTTTAGTCAATCTGCTGGAGTCCAATCTGTTGTGTAGCCTGTTTCCTGAAATAGACTTTACCAATCTTGGCTACGACCGGCTAACGACAAAGTCCGCTCATTTCAGGCCAGAAGTAAAACTGTTTATAGCCGTGAAAGTATCACCTAAAAGTACTTAATTCGATTCAGGACCCTTAAACAGAACTTAGATTAGCTCTAACCCCTTCCAGTTTTTCAATAAACTAATCGATCTGGCCTTAAAAAAATCGTGCTGTGGAGAGAGCCAATAAAGACCCGTAAACCATTAAAAACAATAGTTTGCGAATCTTTTATGCCTATAGCGTCCAACGATATTTATTAGAACCTGCCTGTTTTAGTAGTACTCATGGCAATACAATAGTGTCACGGTAAGGCCGTATTACCATTATGCAATAGTCACTAAAACCCTAACTAATGCTCAGATTAAACAAGCCAAACCTAAAGAAAAGCTTACCCCCTCTCTGATGATAGCGGGCTGCAACGTCGCATTAAGCCAAACGGCTAGAAACTAGGGTTATACGACTATAAACGACCCTATGTCAAAAACGTATATGCCTGAGTTTCGAATCCTACCCTGAACTACCACTCACAGATGCCCAATAACTTATCATCCGTTTAGGAAGTTTGTTGTTTCAGGTAGTGGTGTTATGAGCCATCGAAAGGGGCTTCCGGAAACTCATTGTCGTCTTTGGACTCGGCATGGTCTGTATCTCCGTTGGCTGCTTCTGCAACCTGGAGCAATATAGGATTAGTGCTACAATCATTTAAACCTACTTCGCTAAGGGCCCCAATCGAGACGTACGAGGTTGCTGAAAAAATACTACCACAAGAATCAACGCCTGATAACGTAGAACCCGCACCCGTGCTGACATAAGCATGCGCAAGAATGATACCTTTGATTTGCGCGCCCGCACCTACCGAGGTGTAACCACCTGAATTCCAAATAATACGGCTATTATTCCCTGTATTACTTAACTCTAATTTCGTGTTCGCACCAAAAGACAGTATGTCCGTGATGTTGAAAACCCAATGATCGGTGTTGTCTGTGCCCGTACCATTAAGCGTAATGGTTATACCCGCCGTGGTTGCCAGACTAGCGGCACTATAGAGGCCAGGATTGAGAGTCGTATTAATAGTTATCGTCGGAGGAAGTGATGTCTCTCCCTCCTTTAACCCCATATCGCTATACGCAGCCTGTGCTTCGATAACGTCTTGGTTATTAAAAGTTACGCTCGGCTGGCTAACATAACTGCCAAATTCTATGTCGGAATTAATGCCCTCGGTCAGGGTAAAAGCAGAGCCATGTTTCACAGTACCTTTCACGTCTGCATTGGCACCCGCGGTTATAGCTGCGTCAGCACTAATAACGCCACCGACTTCTGCATATGCACCGAGCGTTGCAGCGGCACCAGTCAGAATATCACCACTAACATTTGAATTGGCACCGGTGGTTACATAGTTGTTGGCTTGAATATTACCCTTGACCCACGCACCAGCACCGGTGCTTACGTAATTGTTAGCAAAGATTAGGGGAGTGTCGCCGGCGAAAGCTGACGACATGGCAAATGCAAGCAAGCCACTATAAAGCAGTACTCTTTTTTTTGAAAAACAACTATTCATAAATTTATCTCTGAAAGGGTGTAACAATTAATTGTGATTTTATACGGCTCAAAAAAGAACCAACTCAACATACACGTGCCTAGAAAAGTAAACGGTAAATCTTGCAACGAAAAACTAAAAGCAAGGCCGACTCCAAATAAACAATATGTAAAAATACCAAACGTGAATGGTAAGCTAAGCCTAGTTCATTAAAATATTCATGCTGAACTTTATTAAATATAATGAACACTCGTAAAAATTAATTGGCGTCAAAGCCCTAGCTGTTCATGCCGTTACCTTTTTCACTCTCAACAATCCAGCGTTGAAGTGATTATGCGAATAAGAAAGGCCGAGCAACACTTTAATCTATCCCACTTGTGCATTTTTTTTGATGGAACCGGCTCAACGGCATTGTGAAGTTAGCAGATGAAACGCCAATACTTAAGTCTGGACTGATGAAAAAAGAAAATATCTTTCAAGGTTTTCGACACGCGGGTGAAATTATTACACCGGTTAGCTCTAGTGTCGTTTCAGATTAAGTTTTCGGTATGTAGATGAAATTCTGGCGTATCGAGACATAGATGTCAGCTACGAATCCATCCCCCAATGGGGTACTCATTTTGGACAAGACTATCCCAAGAAAATCAGAGCAAAACAGTGGCAAGCGGGTGATATCTGGCATCTAAATGAGATGTTTATCTAGGTCAAAATATGGTGCTGCTCGTCAAAAGATAAGACTCTCATCGACGCATGAAACGAGCCAGTACCAAAAAAATCAAATTAAAAATTCGCACCAACGAACATGTCAACAATCACGGTCAATGTGATGATTCAAATCAGCAGATCACACTCAAAAATTACTCTCTGTTCACGGAACTATTAATAACCTCTCGCGACAAAACTCATCCTCTCTTTTCAGCTAGTACCTACGGTACATAAAGAAATATTGGTTTTGATGAATTAAGTAAAATGCATGGTTTGGTCTCTGTCAATTGAACTGAGGAGACTATTTGTCAAATTTCAAGAGTAGCATTAAACTTTCATTTGGTTAATTTGTCTTAGCACCATCTAACAGTCCTTATAAAGGCTGTAATTTAATTGTAAGGTAGAAAGGTTAGAGCATGCCGAAAATCATTGAAAAGAAAACGAAGTATAAAAGGTATATTATATAAATAAAGGAGTAGTAACCCTTTTAAGCTGAAGGGGTTTTCGTTATGACTAAACCTTGACTGTGGGTGACCAGCTTGATTGATGTCATACTCCTGATACGCTATTGATAAGACCACCCATAAGCAATGCCCAGAAAGAGTTGCCCGAATTGCCAACGCCCGCTTTCCGTTTGTTACTGTAGTGCACTGGTGCACGTGACTAATAAAACGAAGGTTCTGATCATTCAGCACCCTTTAGAGCAGAAACATCCCTTTAACACCGGACGAATGGCGCACTTGTGCCTTAGTAACAGCGAGCTTATCGTGGCCGAAAAATTATCAAAGAGCAAACTCACCCACATACTTAATACATCGTCTACACTTCTTTATCCATCCTTCGACTGGTTACCGAACACTTCAGCAATAATGCCCCAAACACAAGAGTCAGCAAACTTAGGCTATATTCGACAGCTGATCGTGATTGATGCGACCTGGAATAAATCAAAAAAAATATTACATCTTCACCCCACGCTGCAAAAACTACCCCGGCTCAATCTAAAGGGTAATTTAAACTCTCACTATCAAATACGAAAAACCACAGTCTCTAATGGCTTATCGACCCTAGAAAGCATTGTTAAAGCATTAAGCGATATAGAGCCAAACGGTGGATTTGAAGCCATGTTGCAGCCATTTGATATGATGATTAACTTACAAAGTCGATGGAAAAAGCAGAGTGAACTGTAAGCCCTCCTTAGAGGCTCAAAGCCCACTTTAGTTAAGACGATAAGCATGACGAAATATTGACGTGGTTTAAGCGGGTGAATCACTTCAGAGTTAATGATTTAATGATGGTAATTGGCCGTCGAACTCGCTAGCCTATAACTATCACTGACTACATTAGGTTCGCTAGCTGTATTTTACATGATTGGCTTATTTACTTTTTTTGCTGACATTCTTTTAGACAATATAATTTCCAAATACTGAATAATAGAGGACGAATTGGACACAAATAAACAACTTTTTGAAACGATTGGAAAACTATTGGACCATATACCCAAAAGCTGGGTTGAACTCACCACTCATCGCTTAGATATCTACGACGAAAAGATGGCTAAAAGCGATTTTTTAAATCATTTCCAAGATTTACTTCTATCGGGAAGCTACTCTAGAGAAGCACTCGATTCTTTGCCGACCGCCTATGATTACATTCGATTAGGGCACCAACTTTCGAGTGTTCTAGAGTGGGCTTTAGCAAAATTAAATCATGTGCCCTCAGATCAGGTAATTACCTTTGCCTCTAACACAATGCCCATACTCGCAATTTTACGTCGTGATGCCTTAGCACAGAACCCAACTTATATTTATCACGACTTAGATTCTTCCCCCTTGCTTGATGAACAACGTTTGCGTTCTATTTATGGCTATCAATTTGACGTAAAGCAGGTGACTAGTGCGTCAGAAATTCCAGAACACCAGTGCGGTACTACCCTTTTTGTAACTCAAAGCTCGTATCAAACTCCACTGACTAACCATATTAATATAGATGCAACGATAAACCGGCACCCTCAGTTTGGGGCCACCATGGTGATTCACAAGTCACCTGTGCTCGACCCACAAGTCACAGAAATCGTTAAAGACGTTCAACATGTGAGGCGACGCGAAACCATCGCCATGACACCACCCAATGCCTTAAAAGTATTGAAAGAAATGGTGCGGGATGTCACGTCCGATATAGATCTGATTCAGGGTGATAATTCACAGATCGTCCATCAATGTATACAGGACAATACAGGCAGTTCTATCGCCCCTCTTGTCGCGTCTAGCGGCCTTGCTATTCAATATGCCATCATGATGGGCCTGGTTGAAAATGCCATTATAAAGCACCCCAATAAGCCGATTGCACTCATTCTTCCACCCAATTGTTATGGTGGAACCAACGACCAAGCGCGACGAATCGCGAACCTAATCCCCAATACTGACATCTTCGATCTGTTGGTGGATGGTGGCCATGACCTGGTTACCAGTTTAGATGCCGTTCTAACTCAAGTCGCCAGAAATAATAGTGTCCCCATTGTTTTGGCAGAGATTCCAACCAACCCTAGAGTCGAAGTGCCCGATATGAGTGAACTGGCTCGAGTATTGAGTCAGCCTAGAAAAACGACTGGAAATGAAGATGCTGTTAAACCTGCTTTTATGGTGGATCAAACCTTCTGTCCCAACGTAAAGTTATTGGGCCAAGACAATCTGCTTGCCAACGTAAAGGTCATCTCTTATTCGAGTGGTTCCAAATTTCCAAGTGGCGGACGTTGTGTCGCAGGTTATTGCGCTGCTAATAACGTGGCAAGTGAAATACAAAATCTAGTTTCTAAGCACCTCAGCCTATCCGACAATGGTGCAGAACCACACCAAATTAATACGTTGGCAGAGAATATGCCTTCTATGCCAGAAAGAATAAAAATGGCTTATCAAAACACCGTAGAGTTCATCGATCATATTAAACGTGTACTGCCTGACTCAAAAATCAACTTCGTCTCTGAAGCGTTAACCCTACAAGGCTTCACGCCCTCTGTTTTTTCATTGGACTTACCCACGGTTGGTGACACTAAAGAACAACGAGAAGAGTACAAAAGACACCTCAATGAAAAGCTAATCAGCTTTATGATCAACCGACATCCTGATGTTTGTAAGCATTGCGTTAGCTACGGACAATTAAAAGGCAGTTACTGGACAGTTCCAGCCACTTCAACTCAGGGAACCACCAAGGAAAATGACAAGGATTACATTGTTCGAGTTGCAATGGCGCCCGATATTGATCTTGTCAAATTATCAGAATCATTAACTGAGTTTTTTCAGAGTGAGGGGATTATTAGTTGAGTAAAAATTGCTAAGCCTTTCTATGGTGCTGCATTTGCGCAGACTGATAACCTATATATGATCAAAGACCCCCGTATTACCCGATTGTTTGATTTAATCAAGGCGGCGGTTAATCCACCTCCCGGTGCTGCGCGGATAACGTTAGCGCTGGTAGTGGGGCTTGTGTGCCACGCAACTTTTGCCATCGCTATTATGGCGATGATAGCAGCCATGTTTTTGGGTCTCAGTGAAAGCTTTGGAACGGTACCCTGGCCTTGGGCCGCGCTCTCCAATTTGTTATTGATCATCCAGTTTCCTGTTATTCATTCGATTTTGCTGACCAAGCGAGGTGGACAATTCTTATCGCGTCTAATCCCTGGCCCGCATGGCGAAACGCTTGCAACAACCACCTATGCCATAATTGCTTCAGCGCAGCTTTTGGCGCTGTTTGCGCTATGGACACCCTCAGGTATCGTGTGGTGGCGAGCCGAAGGCGCTGTTTTCTGGGTAATCACAGCAGCCTATGGAGCAAGTTGGTTGCTGCTGACAAAGGCAAGCTTTGATGCGGGGGCCGAGGTCCAGTCTGGCGCACTTGGCTGGATGTCGCTGATGGGACGAATCCGTCCGATTTTCCCCGACATGCCGACACTAGGAATGTTTCGTCTGATCCGCCAACCAATCTATGCCGCTTTTGCCCTAACGCTATGGCTAGTGCCGGTTTGGACACCAGACCAATTGGTACTTGCTTTGTCCTATACTGCCTATTGCCTGCTCGCTCCCATGTTAAAGGAACGTCGGTTCGCCATACGCTACGGTGAGCGATTTCAGCAATACCGGGCTCACATACCTTATTTTTTACCCCGGGTATCCCCTAAAAAAAGAGATCACAAAGCGGAATAATTATAAGATATAAAATTGCAAATTAAAAAGGTTAAAGAGTAAGTTAAATTGCAGAGGCTATTAATACTTCGATCGACTGATTTAACTGACTGTTTAGTAACTCACGTTGGTACTTTAGCCCTAAATCTTCACTAATTTGCATTGACTGCGCTATCTTTCCAGCTCGGCGGGTGAGTCAATCAGAACCTACTTTTCAAGGGATCGTCCTAGTCGGACCGCAGCCGACTCACGATGAAATATATAGGTCACAGAAGCCACAATAACCCCACCACCCAAAATGACCCAAGGGTCGAGCGACTCACCAAAAACAAAATAACCCAGAAGCGAAGCCCAAACCAACTGCAAAAATGAAATAGGTTGGGTGGCGGTTAGTGGCGCACAAGCAAATGCACGAGTGAGTGTGTAATGACCCACCGTGGCAAAGACGGCGGTGAGTAATAACCAAAATAATTCTATCGTTGTTGGCGTTTGCCACTGCCACAGTGCAACGGGTAACAGCACAACCGTACAACCGATAGAGAGCATTACAACGATCTCCTCAGGACTTCTTGTTCCCGTCAATTTTTTAGCTAACAAGAAGGATGCAGCAAAAAATGGTGCGGCTAATAATTGTGAAAGCGCCCCCAACTCTATGGTTTGAAAGCCTGGCCGAAGAATAATCATGGCGCCGATGAAGGCAATCACAATTGCTGCTATTCGCCTAACATGGAACACTTCTCCTAAAAAAACTGCCGCACCAATGGTTGTGAATATGGGTGAGGTATAGCCAATCGCAGTGACCTCTGCAATGGGAATACGCGCCATGGCATAAAACCAAAGCATAACGGCAACACCATGCGCCATACCACGCAGGGCATATAGTTTGTATTGAGCCAGTGACGGTAAGCGATAACTACTTTTTTTCAATAGCCGATAGACTACGGGCAGTACCAGCAAGGTACCAAACGCGTAGCGAATAAACGCAGCCTGTGCGGCAGGCATATCTGATCCAAGATGCCTGACAATGCCGGTAACCGAAACAAACAGTAGTCCCGTTAATAGCATCCAAGCAATGCCCACTGCCGGCTTGTTCGATTGTTGTTGCGTGACTTTGTCTGATTGCTCGATGATAACTTCCCATAAACATGGTCAAAATTGATCATGCAGTATGCACCCATGCAGTGAGTCTTGCAGCGCTGCTTTTAATCCATATCTAATTTCAGGGCCATCAGTTGGACTGGCTCACAATTAATTGGGCGGTACTTTCTGCCGCCTCCAAGGCACCCTCAATGAATCCACCAGAGTATGATGAGGTCTCGGTCGATGAGAAGTAAATTCCCCTACTGCACATTAGTTTTATATTATCCGTTAACCCATAGTCTGGGTGATGACCTGACAACGCATCCTGTTGAGTGGCGGTGAATGGTTCTAACGCCCAGTCCTGGAAAAAAATATCAACCGGATTAGCCGCATGCGGGCCGAATAGTCTTCCCAGTTGCTTAATGGCATTGTCAATCAGAACAGATGGCTCACGTTCAGGAGAATGTGCAGGGAAACCCACAAACCCAAATAGAGCGCCACATTCTAGGTTTTGTGGAGAAGCATCATGAATTTCCATCAAGGGTCCTTGGCGGCTAATAGCGTCACCAGACAACCCCATTTCACGCCAGAAGGGTTGGTCGTATATGGCAGTCAACTTGCCGTGGCCAGCCATCCAAGTGGGTATGGATTTCAGTGATTGAATCACATCAGTCGGTAATTTTGGTTGAAAGCTAATCGAAGTCGCTGTTAGCCTTGGCGGCACACAAAAAACTATTTTCTTTGATTGAAACTGAATCGTGTTTCGCCGCGTTTTAACTGTTGCCATAATGCTATCACCGAATGTTTTAACATCCATTAGCTGATGGGATTCGAGGACTGATGATTCTGGTAGGCTCTCCTTCAGTCGATTAATGATCAGCTGCATTCCACCATCAACTCGCAGTGAACCCGCCATGGTTGAATAGTCATGGTCACGTCGAACTAGTCCTTGTTCATCTTCATAAACAAGGTTGCCTGTGCTGTATTGCTCGAATACATCAATGTTCATTAATTTAAGCAAACGATTGATCAGGGGCTGTCCTGGCCAAACCCATGAAGGGCCCATATCAAAATAGGCCGAATCAGTATTATTTTTGGTTGATACAACGGAAAACATTCGTCCACCAGAACGACTGCGAGCCTCAATCACTTGAACGTCAATACCTTTGTTAACCAATTGCGTCGCCAACGCTAAGCCACTTAAACCCGCACCAACGATTAGAACCTCTGAACTTTGTTTTTTTATCGTCATAAAATAATTTTACAGAAAATATAAAGAGTCATAGCCTGAGCTGAGATATTGAATTTAACTACAAATCGACATTATTAACAGAAATGGCATACTCTGGTTTTAGATTTTGACCAAATTATTATGTCATTTGTCATACTGGCAGAAAATTAATGACTCAACCTGCTTCGTTGCAAACTTTGATGGTCTTAATCGACAAAAAAAATAAAGAGGAATCCTTTGAACACCACCGATGAAATTCAACATGTATTAGACGTCAGTCGTTTTGCAGTCATGGCAACTCAGCAAAAGGGACAACCCCATGCCAGTTTAATGGCTTTCATACCCATGAGTGGCATTCGTTATCTTATTATCGCCACCTATAGAACAACGCTTAAATATAGCAACCTATCAAAAGATGGCCGTGTAGCAGTGTTAATTAATAATTATATAGCAACAGGACCATCTAAATATCGAGACCTTGTCATTACTGCACACGGTATTGCCACTGAAGTGACAGACGATGATCGTGACAGAGTCAAACAGGCTTATCTTGCTAGGCATCCTGAGTTTCATGATTTCTTGGCTTCATCAGACTGCGCTTTATTGCGTGTCGTTGTCAGCACCTATGAAGTGGTTGGCGGCACCGAGGACGTGCAGTGGCATCCCGTTGGTGATGATGTATAAAAGCCGGCCCCTCAGTGTTAATAACCCATAATTCGCTCAGTCTTTTTGAGCAACAAATATAGTGTGACGACTGCCTTTACCCGGGCGGGCTCTTACGATGTGCTCTTGAACATTAAATCCCGTTTTTTTAAGCCTTTTAGTGAATGTAGGATTAGCACTGGCCGACCAGATTGCAACTATGCCTTTAGGCATGAGCTTCTCATATATATTTTTTAAACCCATCAGAGAATAAAGCCATTCATTATCAGAATGAGTCATTGCCTCAGGGCCATTATCAACATCGAGCAGAATGGCATCAAATTGATCGTCCTGCAGCTTGACTGATTTTCGTTTTAATAGATTGGCTACATCGCCCAAATGAATTTGAGTTCGATTATCATTTATTGGTCGGCCCGCACATTGTCCCAAACGCCCTCGATTCCATTCCACTACTGCGGGCACTAGCTCGGCTACTGTCACCTTGGCCGATACTCCAACTTTTTTGAGCACTGCAGCCAACGTGAAACCCATGCCAAGACCACCAACCAGTACTCGAGCATTTTTGATTGAGCTTAATCGGTTACAACCAAACTTTGCCAGCTCGTCTTCAGAGTGATGCATGCGGCTATTCATCAAATCACCAGGCACTCCGGCAATACGAATTGAAAAATCATCATTGCGCTGTAACAAAGTCAATTCGACTTTGCTGCCAGGAATAATACTGGTCTCGATTGTTATCCAATGATCCATAGGGCTGTTAACACTGTGTCAATTTTTACGATGCACACGATATAAAGGCTTCAAACTAGTGACAACACATACTTCCATTCAACAAAATGATGTCCATAGTCGATTCACATTGGATTATTACCTAACTGCATTCATCACTCTGGTGAGCGCTTGGAGTTGACTATCAATAAATCAGTCGAAGTGATATCACAAGGTGACATTATGGCAGCTGTTGGTGTACCAGTAGATTGACCAGCGGTAATATCACGCAACACCTCATTTTTTTTGTGGGAGCATGCCAGCTGAGAAACTAAATAGCCGTCTTACGTAAATGGTTAATTAGGTCGATCTGAGTAATCAATCCATAAAATGTATCACTGTCAGCAACAATGGCTATTTTATCTTGCTTGAACAAGGGCAATATTGTATCAATGTCTGCCCTAGGTGGAACAATATCAAGATCAGTTACCATTACTTCTGATACTTTTTTATTGAAATTTTCTTTATGGCCATAAATACCCAACAAAATATCAGATTCATCAATTAGCCCAACCACTTTGCCACTATCCATAACGGGCAGTTGTGAGACGTCGAACATTCGCATTCGTTTGTAGGTTGTAATCAGATTATCATCAGATGTCACTGTGACAATATCGCCAGTATCCGCAGGGCGTGCAATTAAATCTCTTAAATCACCAAATAGTTCTCGACTTAGTAACCCTTGGTCAGCTAACCAAGCATCATTAAATGACTTCGATAAATATTTATTACCCGTATCACAAACGAATGTCACCACTCGTTTTGGCGTGGTTTGTTCCTGGCAATACTTAATCGCAGCTGCCAACAATGTGCCCGCAGATGAACCACCCATGACACCCTCTTTCTCCAGCAACTCTCTTTGTAACTGAAAAGCTTCTTTATCGCTAATGGCGTAAGCTTTATGCACTAAATCTAAATCACAAATTGACGGTACGAAGTCTTCCCCTATACCTTCCACCAACCAAGAGCCCGCTTCAGTCATTCGGCCATTATTGACCATCTCAGTTAGGATTGAGCCAACGGGGTCAGCCAATACCATTTCGCAATTAGGTGCATGCTTTTTAAAAAAACGCCCTAACCCTGTCACTGTGCCACTTGAACCCACACCAACCACCATGGCATCAATCTTACCTTCCATCTGAGCCAGTATTTCTGGCCCAGTTTGAGTCTCATGCGTAAGTGGATTATTGGAGTTAGAAAACTGATCAATGTAAAAAGAATTAGGGATCTCACGGGCCAGTCGTGCCGCATAATCCTGATAGTATTCTGGATGCCCTTTTTGCACATCTGATCGCGTTATTCGAACATCTGCCCCCATCGCACGTATATGCCTGATTTTTTCTGGACTCATCTTGTCTGGAATGACAAGGACAAGTTTATAGCCTTTTTGCGCTGCAACTAATCCTAACCCGAGACCTGTATTACCCGCAGTGGCTTCAATAATAGTACCGCCAGGTTTTATTTTTCCTTCTTTTTCAGCCGCATCAATCATGGTAACCGCAATGCGATCCTTGATTGATCCACCTGGATTCTGATTTTCCATCTTGACAAAGAGCTCGCATGGACCTGTATCAAAATGGTTTAATTTCAACATTGGCGTATTGCCAATCATTTCAAGTACGGAGTTAGCTATCGTCATCAAACTTTGTCTCAATCAAATTAAACACAATGCTAGCATGAAGTTAGAATAAAAGGATAAAGTTGACGCTAGGTTAATAGGGTAATACGGATAAATATTCTAATTTTATCATTTGGAAACACGGTTCATCCGCTAAAAACCTTAAAACAGTTTCTTTCATTGTTAATCGACCACTAAACGACTGAACGCACTTAACGGGTTAAACCCGTCGGAAAGTAATATCTAATGCCTATAGTGGGCACATCCTCTACTATTGGCTTCAATGCATTAAGTTTGGAAAGACCTATTTAAATGTCACCTAGATTTTGGGGCAGGAGTTGATATGAAAAATAACAGAAAAAATGCCATTCCCACGCTTCAAATTGAAAACGATCGTTTCATTGTTACCGAATGGTGCTTTGCCCCGGGCGCTGAAACTGGATGGCATCGGCATGCTTATGATTATATTGTTGTGCCACAAACGACTGGGCCGTTAAGTATTGAGTTCAATGATAACAGTCAGATTATATTTGACCTGTTCACCGGCCAATCTTATAACCGACTGGCTGGTGTAGAGCACAATGTTATTAATGCCAATGATTTTGAATTTGTATTTGTCGAGATTGAATTGAAGTAGAGGTTAGTTAAAAAGTTTGATAAGTCTAGAGTTATAAAAGTACGCATTAACTAATCCACGATCTCCATTGGGTTTAACCTATTAGAAATCTAGTTTTTATACCTTATGTATCTTGGATCAGCATGACTATCGAGACCATTTCAACCTTAATTTTTTGCTTTAGCTATTCTTGCTGCTTTGCTCGGCACAAGCGTTATCGCTGTCGTATCTCGGCCTGTTAGCCGTGGGTTTAGGCATGGCATTACTACGTCTATTGGCATTGTATTGGGTGATATAGGCTTTATTTTTATAGCAATTTTTGACTTATCGCTTGTCGCTGAGACAATGGAGGACTTATTTTTATGGGATAAATTTATCGCAGACTTAACCCCTACTCGGGTTTGATTTCAGTTTATGGCGGTCTCAACCTGTAGCGGTTAGCGTTGAGCTCTTTCAACAAAAATCATTTATACCAAGCTTGCTATGTGGACTTTTCATTACGCTGGGTGCCCAGAAAGCAATTTTTTTACCTCGATTATTTTCTGCTTTGATTGATCTAGAGAACATTTCACAGACTGACAGTCTTATTACTATGATTTCTATTATCGCAGTCGGTGGAGTCAAAATAGCCTATGGTCTTGCCTCCGTCAAGCCAGTACATTACTCAACAGTACAAACGCAAAAGCGATGCTTAATCAATTGGCTGGTAGCACTATGTTATTATCCGGCTGCCATCGGATCGTGGCTAATATCAACGCTTCTTTTTGAACGTTTTTTAGACATCTAGCCATATTAAATTGACGTACTACTCATGTCATATTTGAACCATTGGACTTTATCTCGAAACTAGCATCATTGGTGCCCAAACCGAGGGTCAATCTCACACGGTTTCATGGTGTTTTTGTCGGAATGCCGCACCATCCAAACAGTAAGCACAGAACCCTGGTCACGCCAGCCAGACGGGGGCAAGAAGAGACAAATAGGTGATCTAAAAGATAACAAAACCGATGGAGAACGACAGGTGGCCATGACCTGGGCCCAGCGACTGAAAAGGGTATTCAATAGTGACGTGTAGGCCTGTACTCATTATATAGGTCCCGTCAAGGTTATCGCCGATACGTCGGACCGCTGTATCGAAGATCAGGTG
>CAJXUC010000007.1 GCA_913061315.1 uncultured Gammaproteobacteria bacterium
GAAATTCTTGAGCTCAAAGGCACCGTTAACGTCATGGTTGAACAGCTTAATGCCTTTGCGTCAGAAGTCTCTCGAGTTGCTAAGGACGTCGGAACAGAGGGTCTTCTGGGCGGGCAAGCAGAAGTTGAGGGTGTCTCTGGCACATGGCTTGACTTAACCAATAATGTCAACGGCATGGCGGATAACCTGACCGCTCAGGTCAGAAACATTGCGGAGGTGACTACGGCGGTTGCTAAAGGTGATCTAACCAAAAAAATTACGGTTGACGCAAAGGGTGAAATTCTTGAACTCAAAGGCACCGTTAACGTTATGGTTGAACAGCTCACCTCTTTTGCTTCTGAGGTAACACGAGTTGCTAAGGACGTTGGAACAGAAGGTGTTCTGGGTGGACAAGCTAAGGTTGAAGGCGCCTCAGGTGCATGGCTAGACTTAACCAATAATGTCAACGGTATGGCAGATAACCTGACCACTCAGGTCCGAAATATCGCAGAGGTGACTACCGCAGTAGCGAAAGGTGATTTGACCAAAAAAATTACGGTTGACGCAAAGGGTGAAATTCTTGAACTCAAAGGTACTATTAACGTCATGGTTGACCAGCTTACTTCTTTTGCTTCTGAGGTAACGCGGGTAGCAAGAGACGTTGGAACAGAAGGTGTTTTGGGTGGACAGGCGAAGGTTGAAGGCGCCTCGGGTGCATGGCTTAACTTAACCAACAATGTAAACGGCATGGCGGACAACCTGACTACTCAGGTAAGGAACATAGCAGAGGTCACTACGGCGGTAGCGAAAGGTGATTTAACCAAAAAGATTACGGTTGACGCTAAAGGAGAGGTTCTTGAACTCAAAGGTACTATTAACGTTATGGTTGAACAGCTTAATGCTTTTTCTTCAGAGGTAACGCGAGTAGCTAAAGAAGTGGGTAATGATGGCATTCTAGGTGGGCAAGCACGGGTTGAAGGTGTCTCTGGTACCTGGCTTGATTTAACCAATAATGTAAACGGTATGGCAGATAATCTTACCGCTCAGGTAAGAAACGTTGCGGAGGTGACTACAGCTGTTGCTAACGGTGATTTAACCAAGAAGATTACGGTTGAAGCCAAGGGAGAAGTACTCGAGCTCAAAGGTACTATCAATACCATGGTTGAACAGCTTAACGCTTTTTCCTCAGAGGTAACTCGCGTTGCTAAAGACGTTGGAACAGAAGGTATTCTCGGAGGGCAGGCAAAAGTTGAAGGGGTCTCTGGCACATGGCTGAAATTAACCAATAATGTCAACGGTATGGCAGATAACCTGACCGTTCAGGTAAGGAATATAACAGAGGTAGTGACAGCGGTTGCCACAGGAGATTTAACCCGTTTAATTGATATTGATACAAAAGGAGAATTCCTAATGTTGAAAAACAATATAAACAGGATGATTAATGTTCTTAATTCTGCTGATGAGGAAAATAAAAATCAAAACTGGGTTAAAGATGGCGTCTCTTTACTCAACATAAGAGTGCTAGATAATGACAAACTAGCTGACCAGATTGAAACTTCTATCAATGAAATATCTCGTTATGTCAATGCTGGAATTGGGGCACTGTATATCTACGATAAAGAAAATGAAATTTTGACCCTTGAAGGTTCTTATGCCTATGTACACAGAGCGGATGTTGCAAGTAGTTTTAAATTAAGTGAGGGTGTAGTAGGGCAAGTTGCCTATGAAAAAAAGCCCATTTTATTAACCAATGTACCTGATGGCGCTACGATTCAAAGCGGTACTACTAAAGCAAAAGCATTGAATATTTATACCTACCCTCTTATTTTCAAAGAAGAGCTCATAGGTGTAGTGGAAGTTGCTTCATATGAAAAATTTAGTGCAATAATACTTGAATATATTGATTCAGCACTTTTTACGCTAGCAGGTTCCCTTTATGTTTCTATACAAGCCAGCGCCACTAGTAATCTTTTGGTTCAATCACAAACTCAATCAGAGGAATTAGAGGAACAATCTCTTCAACTGAAGTCACAAAATAAAGAGCTAGAACAACAACGACAATCTATGGATATGCAACGTCATGAACTTGAGATAAAAAATAGTGATTTAGAGTCAGCTCAAGTTGAAGTGAACAAAAGAGCTAAAGATTTAGAAGATGCAAACCGCTATAAATCTGAATTTTTAGCGAATATGTCACATGAGCTTAGAACACCGCTCAACTCGATGTTACTTCTTTCAAGCTCTCTTTCCAAAGTGAAGGACATTGAACCCGCCAAACTCAATAAACAAGCAGCAACAATATATGATGCAGGCAGCAGTCTTCTAAACTTGATCAACGATATTTTAGATTTATCAAAAATAGAAGCCAACCTTATGACCCTTAATATTGAAGAGGTCAATATTGGTTCACTACTTCATGAACTTAAAGAGCTTTTCACACCACAAGCTGAGGATAAAAAAATCCATCTTGAATCGTCGATAAGTACTGATTCATTCACCACTTTTTCAAGTGATAAAACAAAATTAGCGCAGGTACTTCGAAACTTTCTTTCCAATGCTATTAAATTTACTGGTTCAGAAGGAAGCATTTCAATTGAAGTTTCCTTAAATAATGAGGAAGACAAAAGTCTGAGACCCATTGCTATTTCGGTAATTGATAATGGCATTGGTATTGAAGAAAATAAAATAGGCTTAGTTTTTGAAGCATTCAAACAAGCTGATGGGGGCACCAGTAGACAATATGGTGGTACTGGTCTGGGTTTAAGCATATCTAAAGAGTTAACGGCACTTTTAGGTGGCCGAATTGATGTTAAGTCCACCATGGATAAAGGATCAACTTTTTGTATTTATCTTCCTCTAAAAATTGACACTGATTTAATAGACGAAAGTTTAGTAGAGCATGTTCAACTGGAAAAAATACCATCGAATATTATTGAAATAGAGGAAAAAATTGCAACCATTGACGATAGAGAAAAGTTAAATAAGCAAGACATTGTTATCTTAGTAGTAGAAGATGATCCTGTATTTTCCAAAATAATTATAGAAGAAATTCATAAGCTTGGACATAAAGCGATAGAAGCATTCGATGGAAATACTGCTATCTCTATGGCAAGAGAGTATATGCCAAGCGCGATAATACTGGATGTTGTTTTGCCAGTTTTAAACGGTTTAGAAGTACTTAGAATTTTAAAGTCTGATATAAAAACACGGCATATTCCAATCAAAATTTTATCGAGTACAGAACCACAAACTATTGCAAAGAAACTGGGTGCTATAGATTCTGTTATAAAGCCAGTTGAACAAGATGAACTTGAAACAGTTATTATTAGTTTAATCAACTTTACTAAAAATAAAGAAAAACACATTTTAATTATTGAAGAGGGTGGGGTACAAAAAGAGCATTTAGAAATTCTCTTAACTGACACAAACATTTCAGTCAAAACTGTTGATACTGTAAAAAAAGGTTTGAAAGAAGCACTCACTAATCAATATGACTGTGTGGTGTTGGATCTCCACCTTTCTGATACGGGTGGTTTAAAACTTTTACCGCTAATTGAAGAAAAAAACATAACCTTACCTATTATTGTTTATACAACAAGAGATTTAACAGATGCTGAATTGATTAAAATCAGAAACTATAGTGAAACAGTTGTAATAAAAACCGCCACATCAAATGCAAGACTAATAGAAGAAATATCACTCTTTTTACATACTACACCAGATTCTCTTAATGAGGAGAAGCAACACCTGCTTTCCCAGGCAATGGATAATGACTTAGGACTAGTAGGTAAAAAAATATTAATGGTAGATGACGATATTAGAAATATATATGCCCTTTCATCTGTCTTGGAAGATAAAGGACTTGATATAAAATCTGCTCAAAATGGTAAGGAGGCATTAGATCTTCTTATAAACACTGAAAATAAATTTGATATTGTTCTGATGGACATCATGATGCCAGTGATGAATGGTTATGATTCGATGAGGGCAATAAGAAAGGATAATAAGATAAAAAATATTCCAATCATTGCACTGACTGCCAAAGCACAGGCGGAGGATAAACAACTCTGTATTGATGCTGGTGCGAACGACTATATGTCTAAACCAATTGATCATGAACAGCTTCTGTCACTTTTAAAAATTTGGTTAAAAAATGAGGGGTCCGATTAAAATTTGGCTTCAAATATTTGCAGCATCAATACCACTTTGAGTCTGACATTAATTTAACTGCAATTTTATTTAACTGGATCAATCGATTACTTATTACATTTTTATAATAGGCTTGTAAAACATGAGTGTAGATCCAAGAATAATCCATCTTTACTGACTAAATTAATGCCATATTTTTATTAAAAATATTGGAAGAGATGGTTCTATATAGTATTTTTTATTTTTCATCTCTCTAGATTTTTTACTTTTGAACATAAGTAATAAAAGGATTAAAAATAGAATGCCTATACGGCACACATTTTAATTATCTCTAATAAAAAAGAAATTTTACACGTTCCTTTCAAAACAAGCCTTAGTGTTCAAATATCTGCTTTAGAAACTGTTTTGTTCTTTCGTTCTGTGGGTTATCAAAAAAAGTAACAGGATCATTTTCTTCGACAATTTGACCCGCATCCATAAAAATCACCCGGTCAGCTACTTTTCGTGCAAAACCCATTTCATGAGTAACGCAAATCATTGTCATTCCCTCTTCAGCTAGACCCTCCATAGTATCTAAAACCTCAGAAATCATTTCAGGATCAAGAGCCGATGTGGGCTCGTCAAACAGCATCACTCGAGGCTGCATACACAATGCACGTGCAATAGCGACACGCTGTTGTTGACCGCCTGATAGCTGACTAGGATATTTTTCAGCTTGATCTGGAATCTTCACCTTTTCCAGAAAATGAAACCCTACTGACTCAGCTTCTGTACGAGACAAGTGTCGAACCGACATAGGGGCTAAAACTAAATTCTCCATAACAGTTAGATGCGGAAATAAATTGAATTGTTGAAAACACATACCAATTTCTGAACGAATCTTATCTATATTTTTAAAGTTATCCGTGAGCTCTATACCATCAAAAATAATATGTCCCTGCTGATGCTCTTCAAGCCGATTAACGCATCGGATCAATGTTGACTTGCCTGACCCTGATGGACCACAAATCACGACTCGTTCTCCTTTATCAACCGAAAAATTAATGTTCTTCAACACCTGAAAATCGTCATACCATTTGTTCATATTACGAATTTCTATTAAAGCTTCTCGGCTCAGTTCTTGGCCCACCCCATTAGATTTTTTAGTTGTTTGCATTATCAATCAGTTCCTATTGCCTCATTGGACATTAACGTAGAGTAAGCCCATTTTGCGTATCTTCAACACCAAACTTAACCTGTAACAAGTGTGTCAATTTTAGAAATAACGTTGAAATTAACCAATAGAGCAAAGCAATAGTGGCGAAGGTTTCGACTGGTGTAAAGGTGCGCCCGTTAACGTCATGCGCAGCGTATGTAAGCTCTGCCACAGTAATCATTGACAACAGTGAAGATTCCTTAATCATAGTGAGCGCAATATTGGTTCCAGGTGGAATGATGTATTTGTAAAGTTGTGGAAAGATAACACGACGCATATAAAAACCATATTTCAAACCCAGTGCTTTACTCGCGTCAAACTGTCCTTTAGAGACAGATTGAATGCCACCACGAAATACTTCAGCAAAATAAGCTCCACCATAAATCGACAAACAAATGAATCCTGTGGTTAGTCCTGATAAACGAAGTCCATAAAAAGGTAGCGCATAAAACACTAAAAAAATTAAAATTAAAAACGGTATGTTTCGTAAGAATTCAATATATACAATAGACGACCAGCGCAACACTCGGTTCTCAGATATTCGCATCATGCATATCACGATACCAATAATAATGCCGATGGGAATGGCAATGGTTGACACCAGTAATGTAGTCAAAACACCATCAATTAAGATGTCACGGTTATCCCAAATTGCCATATAGTCAAAAGTCATTGTCTCTACTCCTACAATCGATATTTGTGAGAGCGTCGCTGAAGACGTTCACCATATTGGCTGATTGAAAAGCAAATAATAAAATAAATTACGGCGGCAATGACCAAAACTTCAACGGGACGGAAAGTTTCGTTGTAGAGCATCTGAGAACTGCGGGTCAGCTCAACTAGAGTAATCGTTGATAAAAGTGGAGTTAGCTTTATCACCATAGTGAATTCGCCCACTAAAAGTGGGATCACTGAGTAAAAAACTTGAGGCAGAATAACTTTTAACCAAATTTTATGATTTGGAAGTCCCAATGCTTTGGCGGCTTCCCATTGCCCCGGTGGGATTCGACTGAGCCCTCCCCGAAGTATTTCCGCAACATAAGCACCACTGTTGAAACCAATAGCCAATATTCCTGCAGTAAATGGCCCAATATTAAGGCCTATTAATGGAGCCAATGCATAATAAAGCACAAGGATTTGAACCAGTGCAGGAGTGCCACGAATAAAACTACCGTAAATACCTACCAAAATCCGTAAAAGCCAAAATTGGCTGTTACGTAAAAAAAGTAGGCCAGTTCCAATTAAAAGGCCCACGCCACAGGCAAGCAACCCAACATAGATTGTATTGAGTGCACCCCACAACATAGGCCCCGTTAGCGGGATGATTTCAAGGAACTGAAGATCCATCGATCAATCCGTAAGCCTAGTGTAATAAAAGATTGGTCGGAACCATGACAGATCCAACTCCGCTAACTAGTGGAAATTTAGAGAGCACCAGCTGGTAAGTAATCTTCTGGCAAGTCCATTTCAAAACCAAACCATTTCATTTGCAGCTTGGACAATGTTCCATCTTTATCGAGACTTGCTAGAATAATATTGACCTGATCACGGAGTTCTTTACCGTCTGGGTGTAATACCCAAGCAAAAAGTGCACCGCTTCCAATCGTGGTCAGTTTAGCAAAGGTGTTTGGGCGTTGTTTCTGAATCGGTGCCAGAGAAAAAGAAGGAATAGTGCCAATATCAATCTGACCGTTGGCCAGAGCAAGACGCATGTCATCTGTTGATTTGAAACCACTGATCTTATCAAAGCCTTTTTTACCAGACGCTTTCAATTTGGCATCTGCGGCTTCAACTTCTTGCGCCTGTGATGAACCCAATTCTACACCAATTATTTTGCCATCAACGTCATTAAGACTAGCCATTTTGTCACCATGACGCTGGATTAACATAGTTTCAGCGATAGCAAGCGGACGAGTAAATGCATACTTAATGACTCGATCAGGCTTAATTGCGACCGAAGTAGCAACCATGTCGTATTTTTTGGCTAGAACACCAGCGAGGATGCCATCCCAGGGCAGCTGAAGTTGATTCAATTTCACATCAAGGTTTGCGACCACTAGGTCTAAAACATCTTTACCATAACCGACTACCTTGCCCCCTTTTAGAAACTCCATCGGCGGATAGGCTACTTCTGTAGCAACAGTGATTTTACCATTAGCCATAACGGAATCTAGAACAGACTCAGCACTTGCCTGACTGCTAATGCCTAACGCAGCCACGCATGCTAAGATTCCGCTGGCTAAGGCTGTGAGGCTCTTTTGCTTTAGTTTCATGTTTTCTCTCCTTTCATTGATTAAGTTCAGATAGAAGTTAGCTACTATCCGTTATTTTTTAACTTCGACTACTTTAGGCAGTGCTTAAGACACAAAGCCAATCAATAGGACTAAACACCTATAAAGCGGGCACTGATTATAATTTTATTTATTCGTAAATTAGGGACTGCCAAAATTCAAGATGCCTTACAAAAAGTTCCGCGACAAACGTTAATTGCTAATTCAATGCATTAGCATGGATAATGTATTCGGCTTGTATTACTATATTAATGTCTTTTTTAGCTTTTGTCGTTTCAGTCCATGAAGTATCGATGGCATTTATAAATATAAAATTAAATATCAACTAAATTGAGCGATCATTTTGGCTATACAATTGCAGTCTTTGGATTCTTTGCGTTACTTTGAGTCAGTGGCACGCCATCTCAGCTTCACTGAAGCAGCTAAAGAATTATGCCTAACACAAAGCGCCGTGAGCCAAAAAATAATTCAATTAGAAACGCGTTTAGGGTACCCGTTATTTGAACGTAAAATACGCCAAATTAATCTGACCAATAGGGGTGAAGTGCTATTTAGAAGCGTACACAATTCGTTGTCTCAAATTAGGAGCACCTTAAGTGAACTCAACGTAAGCGCACCAACCTCCGAGTTAAATATTTATTGCATGCCCTCTTTTGCTAATCGTTGGTTAACACCAAGATTAAATAGCTTTCAAGATTCTTTTCCCAATATAAACATTAATTTATTAGCCGTAAATCCTGAGCCTGATTTCACTAAAGAGCAGATTGATATCGGCATCTTTCATGGCTTAAGTGACAGTCAATCTTCGCTGCAACAAACGTTATTGATTCAAGATTATGTCTACCCCGTGGCTAGCCCTGAACTAGTCAAAAGAATTAAGCTTGATAATATTTACGACTTAAAAAATACAAATTTAATTCATGACTCGCTGCCCAATGCCAAACTCGCCTCTTCATGGCAAAAATGGTTATTCGAAAGAAACGTCCACATAGATGAAGTTAATTACAATAAAGGTTATAAGTTTAATCAGGCCGATCTCATTATAAGAGCAGCTATTGACGGTCAGGGAATTGCATTAACTCACCATGTACTGGTGGCTAAAGATATTGAAAATGGACGTTTAGTTCGAGTGCTTGATGGTATAAGCCCTTGTGAAGAAGTTAATATTGTTTGCTTTAAAGATTTGCTAAAACACCCTCCAATTAAAATTTTTTACGACTGGATTTTGAACCAAGCAACAGCATTTGAAGAAGAATATGGTCTAGAAAAAATTATTTAAACCCAGCCAATAACTTAAATTTTAGCGCCCCTTCAACCTAATATAGTGTAAATACCTCTTCAAGCAGACTTTCTTTTGCTCAACGACTTTGCGGCTACGCATAAAATTTCAAACATCATTGTTGCCCCAGTCAAAGCGGTATTACCCGTAGGATCAAAAGGGGGCGCAACTTCTACAACATCTCCACCAACAATGTTGAGACCATCTAAACCTCGAATCATCTGTTGGGCCTCAAACGTAGTAAAACCTCCTATTTCAGGCGTGCCGGTGCCTGGTGCATAGACTGGATCTAAACCATCCACGTCAAACGTTATGTAGGCTGGAGTATCACCCACCAGTTGATGGATTTCTTCAATTACTTTCTTGATTCCAAGTTCATAAAGTTCTTCGATGTGTATTACTCGCATACCACTATCGTAACTAAAGCGCCAAATATCTCGATCAGTAACACTGCCTCTGATTCCAATCTGGATGGTTTTTTTGGGATCAATGAGCCCCTCTTCAGCAGCAATTTTAAAAGGTGATCCGTGATGAAACTTTGACCCTAAGTAATCGTCACCAGTATCACAATGAGCATCGAAATGTACTAACGCTACTGGCGCATCTTTGGCTAAGGCTCGTAATACAGGCAACGTCACAGAATGATCGCCCCCTGCTGATATTGGCATCACATGATGCTTCACTATATTGTGATAAAAGTCTTCTATTGCTTTGTGGCTTTTCACTAGTTCAAAAGGGTTATCTGGAAGTGCATCTCCTACATCTGCTACGCTGCACAAATCGAAAGGGGCTATGCCGGTACTTTGATTAATAGTACGCATTAAGCTGGATTGGTTTCGCATTTCACGAGGCCCATGCCTCGCTCCTGTGCGATTTGTAACGCCACCATCAAACGGGATACCTATTAAGGCTATATCAAGATCAGTGAGATCTTCTTGGTAGGGACATCTCATAAAGGTAGGTATACCAGCATATCGGGGCAGTAATTGTGGATTCTTTTTCATAACCTTATTTCAAGTTCATAGTAAATATTTAAATTTGATGCCTAACAGTAATCCTCTCACATTGGCTTAAATTAGTTCTATCGACAAATCGTATTTACTAATTCAATGTATTAATAATTCTAATGTATTCAGTATTAAAATCTTAGCTTTTAATCCTTAACGACTTTTTAGTAGGCGCTTTTAATCCCTAATTTTCGTAAAATTTTCTATAACAGCCGCTTGATAAAAGGGTCCCTTTTATATATCAGCAAATGCTGTCCTTACCGCTCATAACATTCGATCCATTGCGACCTCTCGCAATCCTTTTAAAGCAACTGCAAGAGATGAAGGGTCACGAGCGGCTGACGCATAGACCATATAAGCTGGGCGTTGCAAGCTGGGCGAGTCATTAACAGTGAATAATTTCTTATCTTCAATTAAAGAGTTTACGACTCGAACTGGGAAGTACCCCGCACCACCATTTTGCAGAATATACTCAAGTCCTAGCGCACCAAGACCAACCGATATTGCAGGGGTTTCTAAATCAGGAAAGGCAGCGCTGTGGCGTGCTCGAAAAACGTCCCCCCAATCGACAAAGACATAGTGCTCTATCCAGCCACTCTTTACTGCTTTTTTGTCCGTTGTTACCAGTATCAGTGTTTCTTCAAATAAGTCTTCAATTATAAGACCCGAGGTTTGCCTAGGTTGGTACATCACACCAATATCGAGTAAACCATCTGATACCTGACGCATCAGACTGGGTGAGTAATCCGCCTCAACATGTAACGCTATTTCAGATGCATTTCGGCGCATCCAAGGCATCCATTGCAGTATGAGGCTGTCCCACAAACTCACTTGAGATCCGAGCCCAATTGTATGATTGAAACTCTCAGGTAAAGCAATTCGTTGCTTTGCTTGCTGCCATTGACGTTGGATATTGTGGGCATATTGCAGAAAGTGCTGACCCGCTGAAGTTAACTCGACGCCAGCATGCCCTCGCTTAAATAGTATGCGACCAAACCGATCTTCCATTGATTTAATGCGCGCGCTAACAGTCGACTGCGTAACGTTCAGATGCTCGGCGGCTCGATTAAAATTACCGCACTCAGCAATCTCAAGAAAAGTACTAATATATTCGATTTTCATTCAGGTCAAATCTATCTTAGTGGCATCAAAATTCCCGATTGAATAGTACCTAAAAACTCGTTTTTCAAGTAGATAAAATTAACTAAGTATAGCTAAATTGTGCAGCATAGAGGATCAAGTCCCGTCGAATTTCAATTATTCATTTAAGATAAACTGATATTTAGATATTCTCTTAAATTTATAACAGTGAAGTTAAATCATTATTATAAAACAGCTTTCTACGAAAAAATCTGATACCTATCACTATGTATATTCTTATCCAACCGCTGAAAACAATGTCTTTAGATCGACCAACTGATTATATTCTGACAAATCAAGTTTATCTTCGATATGTAATAAATGTTTATCCATTAATAATACAGCACTGTGGGCATCGCCTCTGGCAATAATTTCTATCAATTCATAATGTTCCGAATGTGAACAGTTGGCATAACCAGGTTTTTCATAACGTGCAATAACCAACGATGTCTGAGGGATGAGCTCTCGGATAAACTTGGTTAACGTTGTATTTTTAGACACCTTTGCTAGCTCAAGATGAAAGTCACCAGACAACCGAATACCACTGCTTCGAATGTGATGCTCCACGTTTATCTTTTCTTTACCCACCAGTTTTCGAAGTGCGTCAATCTGTTCCTGATCGATTACTTTTACGACTTCACGAATGATTTCAGCCTCGATGATGCGCCGTGCTTGGATGATTTCTTTGGCCTGTTTGACTGTTGGACAAGCGACCGATGCACCCCGATTGGGTTTAATATCAACGATACAATCCTGTGAAAGCCTCAGTAAAGCACGGCGGACTATTGTTCGGCTCACTTTGAATATTTGTGCCAGCTCCTCTTCTGTTAATTTGGTACCGGGTAACAAGCGCTGGCTCAAAATCGCATCGAAAATCTGGTTATATATCGCAACATCGTGTGAACTTCGTTCTTTTTTTGGGTTCGTCAGTATTTCAGGCAACGATTGCTCATTTAATTTTTTGTTCATTTAGATTTTACGCAAAAGTTTTTAGGTTCGATTCTATTGAAGATTAATGCATATATACAGCAGTAGCTGAAAAACTAATTGTTTACTTTAAATAAAATAATTGTATACAATAATAAATACAAATTTATGCCTACGGACATTACAACTGAGTTTGACAGCTTTGGCCATTAATATTTTGAAATTAGAAATGAATGAATCGATTTCGTTATCACAACTAAACACCATTGAATGCGATGAATTTGTACATTTACTGGCAGGTACTTTTGAGCACTCCTCTTGGATACCCCGCTGTGCCTTCAAGCTGCGTCCATTTGAATCGTTTTCTGATCTACATTCAAAAATGGTCGCTGTTATTAAAGGCTCAACTGAAGAACAACAGTTAAGCCTCTTGAAAGCTCACCCTGAGCTTGCAGGCAAGGAAGCAAGAGATGGCGTTTTAACAGCATCGTCTACTAGGGAACAATCTCATGTGGGGATGAATGACTTGAGCCATGATGAATTGCTTTATGTGGCCCAACTAAATGCGCAATATTTTGAAAAATTTAAATTTCCTTTCATTATTGCTGTGCTCGATAACACCAAGAAAGACATTTTCAGAAAATGGAATCAGCGCTTATCTAATAATTACGAGCACGAATTGAAAATCTGTTTAGAGCAGGTTTATCTAATTGGTGAATTAAGGTTAGCCGCTTTAAACAACGAAAAAAAGAACTAATATTCCAAATGTCTATGCCAAAATTATTAACACACGTATTGGACATCTCTAAAGGACAGCCTGCCGCTGATGTCAAAATTGTATTGTTCGCCCTTGAGCCAGCAGGATCCAGATTAATGACACCTATCGCTCCTTATGCTAATGGCCGTACTGACGAGTTATTGCTCAATTACGATAAGATTCAACCCGGGGATTATTAAATTTTGTATCATATTGGTGACTATTCAGTTGGTTCAAATTCTGCAAATTGCAAGCTATATACCCACAGCAAACTTTTGTGTAATTTAGTACTTATACTATTTACTACCCAAACTGCAGGTGAAAATTTTCTTGTTCCTTTATTGGTAACACCTTGGTCTTACTCAACCTGTCAGGATTGTTAAGTAATGTAACGATTTATTCTTGAGTGGTTAAACCTGTTCGGTCGATGGGTGCATATTATTACGGGTATCGCATGGAAACGCGCCTCCTTATAAATCGGGTATTGCCCAAAGATCTTAAACAGGAACTGATCCGTCTTATTCCTAGTGGGTTGGAAGGTAAGCGACAGGAAAGTGGCAAGAATCAAAACTAAAAAATAAACCCCGCATTAAATCTTTGGGGTTTTTACGGTCTGTTACGACATTTAAAGCCCGTTCTATTTTAAAGTGAGAAATTAACTAGTTTAAATCGCAGCAACTATCAATTTTATAAAAAAATTAAACATCAACCGAGAAAAATTATGGCTACTGAACAAGACTCCAATCGTTTTTCAACACAATATGTTAATTTGGCCCATACTCGGCTTGGAGCCAAAGCTGTATTTTCGACAGACGATTTTTTCGCACCCGCTGAACGCATTTTACGAACTGAACCTGCTATTTTTATTCCTGGTAAATTTGATAATAATGGCAAATGGATGGATGGTTGGGAGTCTCGTCGTAAGCGTGAAGAAGGTTACGATTACTGCATCGTAAAACTAGGTAGGGCTGGTGTTATTCTTGGAGTTGATATAGATACAAGTCATTTCAACGGCAACCAGCCGCCTGCTGCATCAATTGATGGCTGTGTTTCAAATAAAGATATACCCGATGATTTAGTCGAATGGACTAATATTTTAACATCAGTTAACTTGCAGGCAGACTCTCATCATTTACATGATATTTTGGATTCTGGTGTCTATAGCCATATTCGTCTTAACATATTTCCCGATGGTGGGATTGCTCGATTACGGGTATATGGTAGCCCCCAGTGTCATTGGGATGCCATAGGCAACGATGAATTAGTAGACCTCGCTGCTTTAGAAAATGGTGGCCGTTCAATGGCCTGTAGTAATCAGGCTTTTGGGTCAAATATGATGAGCCTTGGTCTACCAGGCCGTGGCATTAATATGGGCGATGGTTGGGAAACTGCGCGCCGCCGTGAACCCGGTAATGAATGGGTAGTGATTGAGTTAGGTCATTCCGGAACGATTAAGGCAATCGAACTGGATACGGCTCATTACAAAGGCAATTATCCTGATCGAGCGTCAATCCAGGCAGGTTATATGAGCGGTGGGACAGTCGACTCGATGGTGACTCAAAGTATGTTTTGGCGTGATTTATTGCCTGAGCAAAAACTCGAAATGGATGCCGTGCTTCGGTTTGAATCTGAGTTGAAAGAGATTGGTCCTATCACACATGTGCGCGTCAATATTATTCCTGATGGTGGATTAAGTCGCGTTCGATTGTATGGACAGATCGAGAAATAGGCCGATCGAACCATTACCGGAGACCAACTAATGACTGAATCTATTCATATCAAAGAAATAGTAATCGAACCTTTAACACGGGCCAATTTTGCTGATTTTGGTGACGTTATTGAAACTGAAAGTGCTAAACACTTCCCGATAAATGACGGTCGGGTAGAAAGGTATCACGATTTAGCGTCAGTCCAACTGGGTGGTGAGAACAGTCGCGCCCTGATTAATATTTTTGAATGTAATGTGGCTAATCAGTTTCCGTATCAGCTACCGCTGGTCGAACGACATCCTATCGGTAGTCAGGCTTTCATTCCGCTGACACCGATAAAATTTGTCGTAGTGGTTGGAAAAGCTGGCGATCATCCGCAACCTGAAGACTTGCGTGCATTTGAATCAAACGGATATCAAGGTATTAATTATCATCAGGGCGTGTGGCACATGCCTTTGGTGGCAGATGAAACAGGCTTACGCTTTTTAGTCGTTGATCGCGGCGGTGACGGCGACAACTGTGACGAAGAAGGCTACCCCGATGATCAACGAATTATGATTGTTCGCCAGCCTAACCAAGTTAACCAATCTGTTTAATGACTAGCCTTCAAATAGAAGAAGACAATATGCAATCAGACTATCCACGTGACATGATCGGCTATGGCTCTAAGGCTGTTAATACCCAGTGGCCGGGCAACGCTAAAATAGCGGTGCAATTCGTGATCAATTACGAAGAAGGTGCTGAAAACTGTATCCTGCATGGCGATAAAGCATCCGAAGCATTCTTATCGGAAATTGTCGGTGCTCCAGCATTGGAGGGTGTTCGTCACATGAATATGGAATCGATTTATGAGTATGGTAGTCGTCGAGGATTTTGGCGTTTACACAAATTGTTCAGCGATAGAAAACTACCCGTTACCGTATTCGGTGTCGCTATGGCACTCGCAAGAAACCCAGAAGCAGTTGCTGCCATGAAAGCATCCAATTGGGAAATAGCCAGTCATGGACTGCGCTGGATTGATTACCAGTACATTGACATTGAAGTCGAACGTGAACATATGCAGCAAGCTATTAAAATTCACGAGCAGGTAACCGGCAACAAACCTTTGGGTTGGTATACCGGACGCTCCAGCCCCAATACTCAAAAGCTGGTAATCGAAAATGAAGATTTTCTGTATGATTCTGATAGTTATGCCGATGATTTACCCTACTGGGTAGATGGCAAGCAAAAACCCCACCTCGTGATCCCTTACACGTTAGATGTTAATGATATGCGATTTGCCACTAACCAGGGTTTTAATAGTGGAAATCAGTTTTATACCTATTTATGCGACACTTTTGACACCTTATATGCTGAAGGCCCAGAAGAGGCAAAAATGATGTCGATTGGTTTACATTGTCGACTGGTCGGTCGTCCCGGTAGAATAGCCAGCTTAACAAAATTTCTGGATTACATTGAAAAATTCGATGACGTTTGGGTGTGTCGCCGAGATAGTATTGCCCAACACTGGCATAAAAATCATTTGCCTTAACTCAGTACAAAAGGCCTAACGCGCACCATTAGAAAATTAACTATTTCTTGCGGTTCTTCATAGATCAATGATCATTCCAATGTTACTCCAGCTTTATTTCACAACAGTAACAGCTCTCTGACAGAGGAAAGACACGGTTGATTCAATTGCCTTAAAATAGACCCAGCTCAATAACGAGATTTTCATTGTCGACTGCAATTGATTTTAAGATTGATTGCGCTAATTTGTGTTTTAAATTGTTATCTTTGAGCCTAAAAATTGGCTTTTTAGCGAGGAACTGTTTAGCCACAGACTCTAATATTTTCTTTATTTTAGGCAAGGTTTCAGGGAGTAATTTTTTTACATCTAATGAAATAACTTTTAAATTATCAAAATAAAATACACCTGAGTCATTGTCGTACCGAAGAGTTCCAGTAAAGGAAACGCGGCCTCTGCCAACAATATTACCCGGCGCTTTGACCGCGACATCGGTCGAAAGACCTAATGCATTAGTTGATTCAATTAGATCTACAACCGGGTTAGTTAAGATCGTTGTGACGAAAAACTTCTTTTTTTCTAAGGGCATCATTGCTTCTACCCTTTCTTGAATTTCGGACTCGGATAATTCGAGCGTGTAAGAAAAAGCGAGTGCTGAATCACTATTTAATACTAAAAAAATAATTAAAAGCCACTTGTTCAATAGTTCATCTCCATCAACCTTGGCACTATTTTGTCAGTACTAAATTTTCACGATTAATCAATTCAGGTGCATCCTCATAACCCAGGATTTTGGCTACATTTAGGCTTGATTGACCCATAATGAGCTTACTTTCAGCCGAACTGTAATTAACTAGACCACGCGCCACTTCATCACCATTACTGTCAACACAACTAACGACTTCACCACGGTTAAACTTACCGCTGACTTTTTTCACACCGACCGGCAATAAACTCGCATTTTTATTAACCAAGACACTCACAGCACCATCATCAAGCTGCAACTTGCCACTACAACGCATATGTCCTGCAAGCCATTGCTTTCGCGCGGCTAAATGCCCTTCACAGGCCTCTAAGAAACTACCAATCGCTTCACCTTCGACCAACCGTGAAATCACATTGTCGTGTTTGCCTGAAGCGATCACTGTGTGGGTACCTGATCTCGCCGCTAACTGAGCTGCACTTACTTTAGTTTGCATACCACCCCGGCCTAGATTGCCAGCACTGGGGCCCGCATAGGTCATTAATACAGGATCGTTTGCATCTACTTTTTGAATCAATACTGCATTAGCATTGTTGGCTGGATTAGAGTCGTATAACCCTGTTTGATCAGTCAAGATAATGAGTAAATCAGCTTCGATTAAGTTAGATACCAGCGCACCCAGCGTGTCGTTATCACCAAACCGAATTTCTTCAGTCGATACTGTATCATTTTCGTTCACAACGGGAATTGCGCCATAGGATAGTAAGGTGCGTAAAGTACTTCGGGCGTTAAGATATCGTTGACGATTGGCGAGGTCATCGTGAGTCAGTAGCACTTGAGCACAATGTAAGTCATGTGCTTTAAAGCAAGCTTCATAGGCTTGCGCCAGACCCATTTGGCCAACAGCAGCCATAGCTTGCAACTGAGAGATATTATTGGGACGAGATTTTAATCCGAGCCGTTTGATGCCTTCGACAATCGCACCCGAAGAGACTAAGACAATATCAACAGACAAAGCCCGAAGCACTGCTATCTGGCTAACCCAGTTAGCGATCATTTTATGATCGATACCTTTGCCGTTATCAGTCAATAACGCACTGCCAATCTTAATTACGACTTTTTTGTAGAGTGCTTTTTTCATTCAGCTGGTTTCATTAAGCCAGTTTTTTTAAACTAGTTTTATTTAAAGTTTTCGTACTAACTAGACCCCTGCCTCAAAATCTTGATCAGCACCTTGTTCAACGTGAATCATAATATCATTGCACAGTTGATCAACACCCTGACGATTAACAGCACTGATTTGATAAACTGGACCAGTCCAAGACAAGCCATTAATAATTTCGTCACAAATTGCTTGCTGTTCTTCCTTGCCTAAAAGATCTAGTTTATTAAGCACTAGCCATCGCGGTTTATCAAACAGAGATTCGTCATACTTTTGCAATTCAATCAGGATTTTCTGGGCTGATTCAACAGCGGTGTCATCACTATCCATCGGATAAATATCGATGATGTGAAGTAAGAGTTTAGTGCGTTGCAAGTGCTTCAAAAATTGAATACCGAGGCCCACACCATCGGCAGCACCTTCGATCAAACCGGGGATATCAGCAATAACAAAACTACGATGCTGGGCAACACTGACTACACCCAAGTTAGGATGCAAAGTAGTGAATGGGTAATCAGCAACTTTAGGTCTAGCGGCAGAAACAGAGCGGATAAAAGTTGATTTACCTGCGTTTGGCATGCCTAACAGGCCAACGTCGGCAAGCACCTTCATCTCTAATTTAAGGTCAAACCGCTCACCCTGACTACCGGGGCTACTTTGTCGTGGTGCACGATTCGTCGAACTTTTGTATCGAATATTGCCTAAACCATGAAAACCACCCCGAGCAATCAGAATAGGGTCGGTGCTATTATCACCGACATCAGCAATTAATTCGCCTTGATCAACTGTGGTAATAACGGTACCAAGAGGCACTTCGATAACGACATCTTCGCCTTTTGCACCAGTACAGTTTCTCGATTGACCTCGTCCACCATTTTTGGCAACAAAGCGTCGAGTATGACGAAAGTCAGAAAGCGTGTTTAGATCGATAGAACCAATAACATAGACCGAACCACCGTCTCCACCGTCTCCACCATCGGGGCCACCCATTGGGATATATTTTTCACGCCGAAAACTGACAATACCGTAACCACCATTGCCTGCCTGGACGTGAATCTTGGCTTCGTCGATAAATTTCATGATTGGCTCTAATGATTTAGCTGTGAGTTAATTGTTTGTTGAATAAAAAACTAAGATTATAACATTGGACTGATCGTCACTCCAACGCATCTAATAACAGTGATATGCGTACACTATAGAATGGTATAAGTCTCGCTATTATTTTGCTAAAAACTTGTAATTAAGTAGCACAAACTAGTCATCATTATCGAAGGGCGAGACACGCCTGTTTCACCCTACACATAAAAAAGCCCCGCATTAGCGAGGCTTTTAGATACGATATAAGCCTAGACTTTACGCTGCGCTAACGATACTTACGAAAGTACGGTTATGTCGACCTTTAACTCGAAACTCTACGTTTCCATCAACTTTTGCGTATAACGTATGATCTTTACCACAACCGACGTTATCGCCAGGGTGAAATTTTGTACCACGCTGACGAACCAAAATATTACCAGGAACCACTACTTCGCCGCCAAATTTCTTAACACCGAGTCTTTTAGACTCCGAATCGCGACCGTTACGAGTACTACCCGCTGCTTTCTTATGTGCCATTGTTCAGACCCTTTATGCTTTAATATCTGTAACTTCAATTTCGGTATAGCTTTGGCGATGTCCTGCCTGTCTACGCGAATGCTTACGACGACGAAATTTAACGATGTCGACTTTTTTACCACGACCGTGTGACTTGATAGTCACTGTTACGGCGCTTTTGTCTAACATTGGAGTTCCGACAGCGATATTGTCACCATCAGCAACCATTAGAACGCCATCCAACTCAACTGCAGAGCCTTCTTCACCTTCTAGCTTTTCGACGCGCAGGGTTTCACCCTTGGTGACACGGTACTGTTTTCCACCTGTGGCGATGACAGCGTACATTTGACTTACTCCGAAGCGATACTTAAAAAAGGTGGCGAATATTAGCTTTTGACAGCTAATAGGTCAATTGCTTTATCACTCTAAATGAGATTATTTCAAATTACGAGCTGACCAAGCGGTGCATTATCCACTTCAGCGCCGAGTCCACAAGCTAATTTGACGGGTTACTAATAATGTTATGATTAAAAAAGCCGTTGCACTCAAGACAATCGAAGGTCCTGTCTGCCAATCGAACTGGAATGAACTGGTAATTCCACCTGCCAGCGACAAAATACCAAACACCGCACTAAAAAAAACCATTTTTTCAGGATTGTGACTCAGTAGGCGCGCACTGGTCGTCGGAATGACCAACATAGCAGCGATTAACAAAACACCCATCACCTTCATTAGCACTGCCACCAACAGCGCTATCATCATATACATTAAAAATTGCTCTTTCCTGACAGAGATACCTTCTGCTTGGGCAATCTCTCGGCTGACCGATAATGCCACAAATGGTCGCCAGTGCCGAAGCAATAGGATCAATAAGATCAATGTGGTTAACAAAATCATCAACAAGTCTGCACGAGTTGTTGCCAGCAGGTCACCAAACAGGATTGCCTCGAGGCTAACCGAGTTTGACGGTAAGGCACCGAGCAAAATCAAACCACCCGCTAGTCCAGTATGTGAAATGATCGCTAACGTTGTTTCCGATAGCGCATTATTAAAATTGGCCACCTGACTCAATGAGAATACAATCAAAATCACCACTGCCAATACACCAAACATTGGGTTTACTTCTAAAAGCAAACCTATACCAACGCCCAAAACGGCAGCATGGCCCAGCGTATCGCTTAAAAAAGCCAATCGCTGCCACACCATCAAACAGCCCATCGGTGCAGCTATGCTGACCATCATTAAACCAGCGAGAATACTGCGGACTAAAAAATCATCGAGCCAATCAATCATGCTGGCAGCTCTCCTGTTGCCCAGATACATCATGGACATGATCGTGGCGATGGGCATAAACAGCAATCGCATCGGCAGCTTGATCACCAAATAGAGCCAAATACTCTGGATGTTTACTGACTGATTCAGGTAATCCCGAGCAGCACAAATGTTGATTCAGGCATAAAACTTGATCTGTTTTTGACATGACTAAATGTAGGTCATGCGACACTAACAGAACGGCACATTGTAACCGGTTGCGAAACTCACCGATTAGCTCATACATTTTAATTTCACCCGTAACGTCTACACCGGCAGTCGGTTCATCCAACACGATTAAATCCGGGTCGCCTAACGTAGTGCGTGCCAATAATACTCGCTTAAGCTCACCTTCAGAAAGAGAGTGGACCTGCCGATGCTTTAAGTAGGCAACATTAGTTTGTGACAGTGCCTCGTCAACTTCAGCCTCTTTTGCTCGCTGGGTAAGTTGCATGAGTCGCTGCACACTTAATGGCATCAACGTATTGACATAGACTTTCTGGGGTAAATAACCAATTTTCAATGAAGGCAAGCGTTCAATCGTTCCACTATGATTTTCAATCAAACCATTAACAATACTGGTTAAGGTGGATTTACCCGCACCATTTGGACCGATTATTGTCGTGATTTGGCTTCGATAAAGTTCAAAACTTACTTTATCAAGTATATTTTTACCTCCGCTGGAGTAGCTTATATCACTTGCTCGTAATAGTAATTCAGGCGCCATTTTTATTGCAGTCTCTACAAACACCCGTGATTTCAACCACAGAATGATCGACCTTAAAGCCCAGATTATCCGCCTTTGTTAACAAACTGGAGTCAGGGCTGTCTAATTCAGCCACTTTTTCACAACCGCTACAAATTAAGAACTGCGCTGCATAGTGATGCCCAGGATGATCACAACTTATAAAGGCATTCTTGCTTTCGATTCGGTGAACTAAGCCTTCAGCAAGTAAAAACTCTAACGCTCGATACACAATAGGAGGTGCTATCGACTGACTTTTTTTACCTTCCATCTCAACTACTTGTTGGTTCAGACAATCTAGTATCTCGTAAGCACCCATCGGCTGATGCGACTGTGTTAGTAAAGTTAAAACTTGCAGTCGGCGTGGAGTCAACTTAACTCGACGATTTTCACATAGTGTTTTCGCATGACGCATTGACTGACTTTGGCACTGACTGTGGTCGTGCTGCTCAAATGCAATGCAATGTTGTGTATTGTCTTCACTCATAGTGTTATATTATAACGGTTTTAGTCTTATCACCATCTCTAATTACCCTTAAATAAACTATGCGCATCTTGATCATCCTGTCTGTTCTATTGCCTTTTCCAGTAATAGCCAATATTAATGTTGTTACCTCTATCGAACCACTTCACCAAATTACAAGAGCCATCATGCAAGGTGTGCATGAGCCAGAGCTCCTAATCAAACGACAGATTTCCGCTCATCACTTTTCATTTAGACCGTCTCACTTTACCTTAATCAAAAATGCCGACCTAATGATCTGGATTGGTCGCGACTTCGAAAGTGGCTTCCAGCGCTTACCCGAAATTTTAAACGAAAAAACCAAACAACTTGAATTGGTCAAAGCGCTAAAACTACAAAATCAAAATGGGCATATTTGGTATTCACCGATTCTGCTACCACTGATTATCAATAAAATTTTAACTGCGCTAAAAGAAAGTGATCCCAGTAATGTAGATCTTTACCAAAGCAATACCGATCTACTGATTGCCTCAATACAACAATGGGCCAACCTAACCCAATCAAATATTAATAAAAAAACGCCTCGCTATATTCTTGACCACGACTTTTTAAGCCACTTTGAGTTAGGCATGGGGATCACTCCAACTGCCGTACTTCACGATAGTCACGATCAACATAACGGTATACAGGCTTTAAAAGAAATTGAGACTAACTTGCGCGAATCACCCGTTAAATGCTTATTGATCAATGAACCATCAGCATCGAAAATAGCCAAAAACTTGGCCAAAGAGTTTAGTCTTGAAATCCACAACATCAGGCTATCAAGCGACAACCAGCAACAAGAGCCAAGCCTGATCGACAGCCTCAACAGACTCAGTGACATCATGCAGCATTGTTACTAAAGTAAAAACCCCCCACCTATATTGGCACCTTTGGGATATAATAGTTATATTAAGAATATCAACCAATGTGCATATAACTTGACGATCATGAACGAACCTGCCCTAACTGAAAACAATACGAATACTTACAATATCGACCAGCTGAATGATTTAACAAGAGCTGACATGGCTCGAGTCAATCAGGTGATTGTCGATCATTTGGCGTCACCCGTCGTACTCATCAATCAACTTAGCCGACACATTATCCACAGTGGTGGTAAACGTTTGCGGCCAACGCTGGTTATGTTGTGTGCTAAAGCTTGTGATTATCAAGGTGATCAAGATGCCTTGCTTGCTGCCGTTGTCGAATTTATCCACACCGCAACATTGCTCCATGACGACGTAGTGGACGATTCAGATCTGCGCCGTGGGCAGGAAACAGCGAGTAGTATTTGGGGTAACGAGGCGGCCGTGCTAGTTGGTGATTACCTTTATTCGCGTGCTTTTCAGATGATGGTCAAGGCTCATTCGATGCACATGATGGATATACTTGCCAATGCGACCAATACCATAGCCCAAGGCGAGGTATTACAGCTATTAAATATAAATGATGCGAATACCAGTGAAGAAAGATATATTGAAGTGATTTACGGGAAAACCGCCTGTCTATTTGAAGCAGCCACTCAAATTGGTGCCGTTCTGAGTGATTCTGACAAACAAACTGAACAAGCACTCAAAAGTTATGGCAAACATCTTGGTATGGCATTTCAATTGATTGACGACGCGCTGGATTACACCGCGAATCCGGATGAACTTGGAAAAAATGTGGGCGATGATCTCGCAGAAGGTAAACCCACACTGCCTCTTATTTATGCCATGCAACAGGGCAATGATGAGCAACAGGCACTAATACGAAATGCAATTGAAAATGGTGGTCTAGATCATATTGACGCGATCACCCAAATTATTCACGACACGGGTGCGCTAGAATACACCTATCAGCAGGCAATAAACGAAGCCAACCTGGCGAAGCAGTCCATAGCATTATTACCAAAATCAGCTTATACGGAAGCTTTAACTTTTCTCGCTGATTACTCAGTCAAACGAAGCCATTAAGCTTACAAGTACTATCGAATAAGGATGCATTTGATCTATCTCTTCAGCACTGCAGATGAATCATATCCTTACCATGTCTAAACAGCCTCGTTAATATTACTTAGCATGATTCCTTGCCAGTCTAACCAGCAAGGACCCATAATCAAAACAGGTGATTTTAAAAGCGTCAAAACCACCAAAACAATTTTTAATCTTTACTAATTAACGTTGCTCTTTTTCCCAGTAATTACTCAAACCCACAGCTACATTGTCAGCTTCCATCATGCCTTTACCTTTAATAATGTCAGCGGCACGTTCGGCTAACATAATGGTTGGTGAGTTTAAATTACCGTTGGGAATTGTTGGGAATATCGATGAATCAACAACCCGCAGCCCTTCGATGCCATGGACCCGAGTTTCTGAATCGACAACCGCCATTTCATCTTCACCCATTTTACAAGTACAAGAAGCATGATAGGCACTCTCAACCGCACCACGTATGTAATCATCAATTTCTTCATCACTTTGCACTGACTCACCCGGTTGAATTTCTGAATCTCTAAAGGCGTCCATGGCAGGCTGATTAATTATTTCACGCGTCAATCGCACGCACGCTCGGTAGGCTTCAATATCCTCTTGGTGCTGCAGGTAATTAAACCGTATCTCAGGTTTATCACCAACGCTTGGCGTCAATACCTTTATCGTCCCCCTACTTTTAGGCTTGTTATGCCCAACATGCATCTGGAAACCATGACCATCAAATGCCGCTTTGCCGTCATAGCGCATAGCAGCAGGCAAAAAATGATATTGAATATCAGGCCATTTAATACCAGCCTTAGAACGAATAAACGCACATGACTCAAAATGGTTTGTGGCTCCAAGGCCCGTTTTCGTCAATATCCAACGGGCCCCAATTAAAAATTTACTCCACCAATTTAATTTACTGTTTAATGTGATTGGCTGCTTACATTTAAATTGAAAGTAAAACTCCAGATGATCTTGCAAATTTTCACCAACACCAGGGAGATCATGCTTCACCTCAATACCGGCTTGATAAAGCACTTTAGCTGGGCCAATGCCTGATAGCTGCAACAGATGCGGTGAGCCAACGGACCCCGCGCTGAGTATTACTTCACGATTTGAATGCACCTGCTGAAGATGGCCATCTTTTATGTATTCTATTCCTACTGCCTTCTTATCCTTCAATAGCACTCGCTGAGTTAAAGCTTCGGTAATAACCGTTAAATTTTGGCGCTTGAGCGCAGGTTTCAGATAAGCATTAGCAGTCGACCAACGAACGCCGTTTTTCACTGTCATATGCATCGCACCAAAACCTTCCTGTTGACGACCATTGTAATCGTCAGTCTTCATGTAACCCGCCTCTGCACCCGCTTCAATAAAAGCGCCATACAAAGGGTTTTGCATATTATTGCCGTTATTAGTCGCTAACGGGCCTTGCTTGCCACGGTACTCATCTCCACCAAAAAACCAGCTTTCTGCCTTTTTAAAATAAGGCAAGCAATGGCTATAACCCCAATCTTTTGCACCATTCGATTCCCACTCATCAAAATCTTCTGCATGACCTCGAACATAAGCCATTCCATTAATTGATGACGATCCACCCAACACCTTACCGCGTGGGCAATGCATTCGACGGTTATCGAGGAAGGACTCAGGCTGAGATTCAAAAAACCAATTGTACTTTGGCATATTCATCGGGATCGACAAGGCCGTCGGCATTTGAATAAAAATGCTCTTATCACTTCCCCCTGTTTCCAATAGCAAGACAGAAACACCTTTATCTTCAGAAAGTCGATTGGCTAATACGCAACCTGCAGAACCTGCGCCAACAATAATGTAATCGTATGTTTGTGTCATAACAGCAATCTCTTAAATGTGTGAACAAGCACTTTCACGCTTGATTTTCGGGGTTAGCTTTTAGGCGTCGCTTGCAAGCTTAATTTCAAACTAATTGTCGATTAAGGTAGTCAAATGCTATTGCTTTAGCTTTTTGCGAGTCAAAGCCCTGTTGCTCAAAAGCACCTCGTAACCATAAACCATCGATTAAAGCAGCCATACCGTCTGCCGCTATTTTCGCCTCCTCCGGGGAGAGCAATCGACGATACCAAAAGACTAAGTTAGATTGTAGTCGTCGCCGGTTAACGTTTTGAAGTTTAGCTAATGATGGCACATGCATCGCTTGTGACCAAAAAGCCAACCAACTGGTAACAAACCTTAACGACGTTTGATGATGTGAGAAATTACCTTCTATAATCGCCCAAATTTTCTGTCTTGGTGTCTTCGCCTGCCGAACCCGACTCGATACGGCCTCGCCTAGGTCTATCAAAATTTTACGCATGGTTGCCTCAACCAGCTCATTTTTGCCACCAAAATAATGACTAATGATACCGGTTGAAACACCAGCCAAACCGCTAATTTTATTGATTGTAGTATCGGCTAGCCCGAAGCGAAATATCGATTCACACGTTGCGTCTATTAGTTGAGCACGGCGAACAGGCTCCATTCCAACTTTTGGCATAGTCTTCTCTATGTATTAATTTATGACTATCACACATTTTATATTGAACGGTCAATTAATAATAAACCCGAAGACCCTATGGCGCATTTAGCCATTGTTCAATTACTCCCGTTTCGGGACGAAAATAACAAATCATTCGTTGTTTACAGATTGAATCTTGCGATGCCTTCCAGGGTGCTACCCCGTGCAACGCTAATCGATGCACTAAATAAGCTTCACCAGGCTTAGCTACTATTTCGACTCGTCGACAGGTATCCAATATTTTTTGTCTAGTATTATGATATCGCTCAGTCACGTCTATTGATGACCAGTCCTCAGGCGAGTGATTTAAAAATAATGACTCAAATGCTCCACGCACAACTTCATGAGAACCTTCCCAAATGACAAATGGTGAAGCGTCATTATCATAATCAAGCAGCGGGATTGCCAAAACAAAACCATGCCATTCACGCAAGAACCTCCGTCGATTAGGACCTTCAGGTAAAAGTCCATCGACATGGGCTGCGTCACGATCTCGACGAAACTTGAACGCAGCCTCTTTCTCAATAGACATACGCTGAGGATAACCAGGGTAACAAATTGAGACTTGCGCCTTATCCCAGTCGAACTCAGATAAGCCTAGTGCCTGTGCAATAAAATTAACGGCATCACCCCCTAACGCAGAACCAGATCCAACTGAGCCATCATTGGCATTGGGCAAAATATTGACACCAGCAAACCAAGTATCACCACACCGTAGCCATTTTGCGTTATCGGGATCGATAACTAGTGACTGAGCAACAGGCAGGGCCGATTCAATCCAATTTAATAGAGAGGGATCAGATTCGAATTGACACCAACCTTGGGTAAAAAAATCAGCCTTTTTTTGGGCCAGATTATCCAAACTCATACTGCGATTTCTCATATTGCATTTCTAATACTGCACTTTAAAATATACACAACCATTTTCACACGATGTGGCTGATGCTATCATGATTTAACATTATATAAATTGACTAGAACTGGTTTTAAAAAAGTTAAACAATGGTTGAATATTACGCCGTTAAATACCGCTAAAATGTGTGTCATTGTAATCAGTAAGTTCAGTCTGACCTTGACGGCACATTTTAAGGTTATAAACACCAAAATATACTCACTTTGAACGAATTTTTAGCTTTTTAAACATCAGATATAAGTCGCTCTTTAACATTTAGCTTTAAAGGCCTGACATGCAACTTGACCTTGAATTTGTTCGCCAACAGTTTTCTCAACTAAACGATAATCCAGAGATCGTTTTCGCCTCAAACGCTGGGGGCAGTTTGGTTTGCAATCAGGTCAACGATTTAATGGACCATTACAACCGCCATACGCGTGTTCAGCCCTACTCTCGCTTTACGCCATCTCAGGAAGCTGGGCAAGCAATGGATAGAGCCAAACAAGCTTGGGCCGATGCGCTAAACATTAGTCTGTCAGAGTTGACGATGGGGCCATCGACGTCAATGAACACTTACGTAATGGCTCAAGCTATTGGTGCAACATGGAACGAAGGTGACGAAATCATAGTCACTAATCAGGACCACGAAGCTAACAGTGGGTCCTGGCGTCGTAAAGCGCTCGAAAAAGGGGTCACCATTAAACAATGGGCGGTGGATAAAGAAACTGGCCTGCTCGACCCGAACCAATTATTTGCACTACTCTCCAGTAAAACACGCTGGGTTTTCTTCACGCATTGTTCGAATATTGTTGGTACTGAAAACCCCGTAGCCGACATTACTAAACAGATCAAGGCGCAATCGAACGCTAAGGTTTTTGTCGACGCCGTCGCGCATGCACCTCATCATATTGCCGATTTAAAACAACTGGGTGTCGATGCTTACACCTTTAGTTTGTACAAAGTCTTTGGGCCCCATCAGAGCATTTTATATGTCAGTCAGATAGTTCATGCAGAACTGAAATCACAGGCACATTATTTTAATAGCGGTCATCCAGAATATGACTTTAATCCCGCTGGTCCTCAGCATGCACAAGTAGCCGCTTGCGCCGGTGTTATTGACTATTTCGATGCTTTACACCAGCATCATTTTGGAGAAACCAGTGTCAGTCAATCGCAAAAAATGGCCGACATTCACCCTTTAATCCAAGCGCATGAAAATGACTTATCACAACCCATCCTTAGCTATTTAGACAATCACAGCCAGGTCCATTTAATTGGCAAAACTCATATAGAAGACAACGATCGCGCACCTACAATTGCGTTCAAACCATTAAAACAAAGCTCTGCATCACTGGCAGCCAGTTTACAAAAAGCCGGCATAGGAACAGAAAATGGAAACTTTTATGCACACCGGTTGATAACTGATCTTGGTTTTGATGCAGATGACGGCGTAGTTAGAATATCACTGCTCCACTATGATAGAGCTCAAGACGTTGAAAAAATTATTCTCGAGTTAGATAAAGCTTTAGGATGAAATAGTTGCGCCTAATCCTCTGCGCTAAACTGGACTTTAGCCAATAGCCAATCACTCAAGACGAAATCCATTATTCAAAAAACTATTTAAAAACAGACCTGATCGGATCAATTACTAGCGTTTTAAAGCTTCAAGCCTTTTAAAGCGCTTGTTTTAGTCTGGCCAGACTATCATCTTTCGTTATCTAACTTGACGTAATTTTACTAGTATTACTGCTTATTTTTTGAAACGCTACCTCTATTGCGCTGTGAGAAAAACCAAAAAATCAAACAGAGAAAGCTCAATCGAGCCGTAATTCAGGCAGTGCCTTAATGACATCATCTACCGCTTTCATCTCAGTTAAAAAAGCTTCCAAAGACGATAATGGTAATGCTGAAGGCCCGTCACATTTCGCATTATCAGGATCAGGGTGAGCCTCTAAAAATAATCCAGCGAGTCCAACCGCCATGCCAGCACGTCCAAGCTCAGCCACTTGATGACGTCGACCACCAGAGGCCGCCCCCATTGGATTACGACATTGGAGTGCGTGGGTAACATCAAAGATAAGTGGTGCGCCACTACTGACCTCCTTCATGGTTCGAAAGCCAAGCATATCAACTACTAAATTGTCATAGCCCATGCAACTACCGCGTTCGCATAACATCACCTGATCATTCCCACATTCAGCAAATTTTGCCACGATATTACCCATTTGGGCGGGGCTTAAAAACTGAGGTTTTTTAATATTGATGACCGCGTTTGTTTCAGCCATTGCCTGTATCAAATCAGTTTGGCGAGCGAGGAAAGCGGGTAACTGAATAATGTCACACACCTCGGCAACCGATGCACATTGCGACACTTCATGTACATCGGTTATCACCGGAATATTGAAGCTCTGTTTAATTTCCTGCAAAATTCTTAAGCCTTCATCCATGCCAGGCCCACGATAGGAGTGGATTGATGAGCGATTCGCCTTATCAAAAGAGGCTTTAAACACGTAGGGGATTCCAAGTTTCTGCGTTACCTCGACATAATGTTCAGCAATTTGCATAGCTAGGTCGCGAGACTCAAGCACGTTCATGCCGCCCATTAAAACGAAAGGATTATTGTTAGCAACGTCAATATTGGTGACTTTGATTGTTTTAATCATAGAGTAAAATACCCTTCGTTATGCCAGATTTAGGCGAAAATGGCCAGGTTATACAAGATGCACGCAAGCTTTATTGGATCACAGGATGCAAATGCACTAAAACGACGTCGATAGCGTGCATGCCATGAGCTACTATAAAGGTTTTTTGACTTGCTCATCAAGTGGCATCTCAGGTGAATATCGAAACGATTTAGCGACCATCGCCTGGTATGAAAACCAAAGCAAACTAACCAGCCCCCAACCCAAACCAACCGAGACCCCTACATCTAATATACCACGCCAGGGTTGACCAAGTTGTTGATAGATTAAAATTAAAACCATAACTCCCAAAAGCAGTCCATAAGCCACTATAATGCGCTTTCGGGTGGTATGGAAATATCCCATACAAAATAATGGTGCCAAAAGCACATGTAATAGCTTTGGGTGATTAAGCAAGTGCCTTGCCCTGGCGGCAACTCTCGGCGCAAAAGCTAATTGGAAACCTCGGTAACCCTCGCTGTAAGCCATAAATAGCGTGTTAGCAATCAATACCAACCAATGATACCAATGAAGATCCGTCTCAAATGCCGTCATTGCCATACCGAAAAGTCGGTACACCGCAAACAAAATCAACAGGCAGACCCCACTAATACCCCAAGCTGCGCCAAAGCGCCCCAGCAGTTTCATACTTTCCATCCAATTATCATTTGGTTATACATTAACGAATATACATTGGTCGAAGTTCTAGACTATAAAATGAAGTTAATTTATAGATTATACAGTGACTCTAACAATACCTGATAGTCTCTTCACGAGGCTATTAACAGTTTTTTATAGATAGGAAGTTTGCTATTGCGCTATGGTGATAGTTAATCCGATATCACGACTTTTTCATCTGATAACTTTGCCTGTTTTCGAACAAAAATAAATAAACCGCTAGATGCAATTACAGCCGCTCCAATCCAGGTCGTCAAAACTGGAATTTCATCCCAAAACAAATAACCAACAATAGCGGCAAATATCATTGCCATATACTCAAACGGTGCCAGCAAGCTAGCTTCAGCATAACGAAACGAGATAGTCAGTAACCATTGCTGTGCCGCACAGATCACCCCAAAAACACAGAAAAACAGTAAATCCTCACCGCGAGGTAAAACTCCACCAATGACCAAAACCCAAATAACGCAGACTACAGCGCCTGTACTATTATAATAGAGCCCAATTGTGACTGACTTTTCAGTTTGGCTTAAGCGGCGCAGCCAAATAGCCACTAGAGCACCCGTTATCGCCGAAGCAATACCTGCAGCGACACCAATACTCCATCCTGAGCCACCAGGTTGAGCAATCAGACACACACCGACAAAGCCAACAAAGATAGCTAACCAACGGCGCAGACCAATGGTCTCTTTAAGTAAAAATACTGACAATAGTGCTATAAAAATGGGCGCTGAGTAAGACAAGGCAGTAGCATCGGCTATTGGAATTGTAGACACTGAAAAAAACATTAATGACAGACTTGTTATACCGCTAACGGTCCGAATCGCATGTCCCAAGGGCCGGCTTGTTGATAACCCAGACAGCCCAATAGTCGACAGTAGCAACACCCAAAAAAAAAGTGCCGCAAACATAAATCGGAACATGAGTATTTCACCCAACGGATAATTATTAGACAAAGCTTTAACCGATGCGCTGATTAAGGCCATTAATATCATACTGCCTATAAACGTCACAATGCCAAGTATAGGATGATCTTGTCGTTGAGATAATACGGGTGGTTCGTTTGTCATTGGATGTCAGTCGTCACTGTTAATTCAAGTAAAGTAACAAAACTGGATAAGACTAGTGCAATCAATATTTATTGGCAAATCAATTAAAGCATCATACTATTAAAATCTACCTTACCTAAAAAACACCCTATTGGTGTTGGAGTTGGATCAATGCTTAAAATTAAAACCACTTGTGTCGGGGCTTATCCAAAACCTGAATATGTACCCATTATCGACTGGTTTGATAAGAGTGAAGGCGACCAGGATATGACGTCAACTCGAGCGACTCAAAGCTATGAAGAGCGCTTGGCTGAAGCGGGTGAAGAAGCAGAAGCGCTGTTTGTTTGCGCAGCTAAAGAAGTCATTGCCGATCAAATTGAATGTGGTATCGACATTCCGACCGATGGTGAGGTACGCCGTGAAAATTACATTCACTATCACTGCCGACATTTTGATGGCATCGAATTTGATAACCTCACTCGTGTACTGGCACGTGATGGCGCTGCTTATATGGAATTACCCACCATAACGGACGATATTAAGGCCCAACCAGAGCATTTCTTACCACATGACTTCAAAACCGCACAAGCTAACTCTGACCACCCAATTAAAATTACCATACCTGGCCCAATCACGATCGCAGACACCACTGCTAATCAGCACTATGGCGACAAAAAAGCACTGTGTATGGACCTTGCAAAAGCGATTAATTATGAGGTCCGTGCATTGTCTGATGCAGGTTGTCGTTATATCCAAATCGACGAACCCTTATTTGCTCGGAACCCTAATGACGCCCTTTCTTATGGCATTGAAAATCTTGAACGTTGCTTTCACGGTATAGGTAAACACACAACCGCAGTTATGCACATGTGTTGTGGATACCCAAACTTTCTTGATGAAGAGGATTATCAAAAGGCTGAAAGAACAACCTATTTTGACTTGGCTGACAATCTAGATGACTCAATTATTCAACAGATATCAATCGAAGATGCCCATCAACACAACGACCTAAAACTACTTGAACGCTTTGCTAAAAGCACCATCATATTTGGCAGTTTCGCTGTAGCCAATAGTCAGGTAGAGAGTGCCGAAGAAATCCGTGATCGGCTTCGAGCCGCTCTCAATTATATTGACATTGAGCGTTTGATAGCGGCCCCAGATTGTGGGTTGGGGTTATTAGGAAGAGACCTTGCTATGTTAAAACTAAAAAATATGTGCGAAGCAGCGAAAAATCTTTAGCCGAATTAAATACTAATCCAATAAAACCCTCGAATGGTGGACTTGCCATTCGTGGATATTTTAAGTGCAAACTCTGAAATAGAACCCAAGTCAGATAAACCTTAGCTCCAAGGAAATGGGCTACTTGATACGGGATGTAATTTACCCTCGGCATAACGTGAGTAACGGAAAGGCTCAAGCAAAGTGCTTTTCTTACCACAAATTTCTTCCGCGACCAGTTTACCAACACCCAGCATTTTATAACCGTGATTTGAATCGGCAATCATATAACAGTTTTCACGGAACACGTCGAATACAGGAAAGCTATCAGGGGTAAATGACCCAATACCGCCAGAGGCTTCATTTTTATAGAATTCAAATTGGCCTTCGAAACGCTTTTGGCAATGAGCTAAAGCCGACGTCCACATGTGAGCAAAATCTTCACCCACGATAAAATCAGGAGAGTCAACACCATAAGGGTCCACTGCCACTTTATCAGCATCAGTCTCGATTGCATAAGGTGCAGCACCGCCCTGAATACCACCAAAATGAAAGTCTGGTTTATAGTAAATACCCCACATTTTATCAGTAATGAGTGAACCATCATGATTTGAATACAAAGGCTCGTTACTATCGACGTGAATAACGGGCGGGAATTTACCGTTATTGGTTTTTTGCAAATCGGGATCAACACCCAACGTCCCTTCTTGTAACGACCAGTAAACCCACATTGGAATATCGCTATGAATTTGACCATCTGCCGCTTTGATATTAACGTTCTTCGGCAGTTCAAGCATATCCCAAATAGTTTTAGCCCAGGGACCTGCACCTATAACAACCATTTCACAGTCGATATCACCTTTATCAGTTTCAACGGTTTTAATCGCCCCCCCCGCTGAGTCACTCTTGAAGCCTGTGACCATGCATCCTGATAAAATTTGAACACCTTCGTTTTCGGCTTTTGTTGCCAGTGCATAAATAGCTTTGGTGTTATTAGCATAACCACCACGTTTTTCATGCAGTACTGAGGTAATGCCTGTTGCCTGCCAGTCATGGAATAACGCTTTCATATAGTCAGAGGATTCTTTTTCGCCTTCAATAAAAGTCGACTCATAACCAATATCTTTTTGTTGCTGCGCTATCGTGGCAACGTCAGCATGCATACTTTCAGGACTAATTTGCATATAACCAACCGGATGGTAGCTATAGGCCTCTGGATCCGTTTCCCAAACACCGACACTATGTGCCATTAATTCACGCATGGCGGGCTGAAAATAATTATTCCGTACAACACCGCAGGCAATGCCAGACGCACCAGCAGCAATACCCCCTTTATCTATTACTAGAATGTGGCGCCCGTCTCCCTTGCCTTCAGATTTCAGTTGCAGTGCCAAATGGTAGGCAGTGCTGAGTCCATGAATTCCGGCGCCTACAATAAGATATTTAACGTGCGATGGTATAGCCAATTCAATTCACCTAATTAATTTTTTAAAAGCTGTCCTTACTTCACTCAAAATGTAAAAAATATTAAAACAATAAAATTAGAATATCTGACATTGATAACATCAACTCAAGTCTAGAACGACCAATAGAAGGAAAATTTCGACTTACTTCATGGGGTGGTGATCGTTAGAGCTGAACTCTTTCTTTTTAATTAGATTCTTTGAGTAATAAATAATAAAACTCAATTTGATGGAGCTAAATCAATGTCTATTTATACTAACATTAGCTTTGCATTAAAAGTGGATAAGCAATATCTCTAGAATTTCAAATGCTATTAAAGAATAGTGCTCTCCATTAACTTAGCCTTTTAATTCTTTTTCCATAAACAGACTCAGCGGATCAGGTTGATAATCTCCATATAAGTCACACGGTTGATAACCCAGTCGATGATACAGCCCGATCGATTCTAATTGACTTGGACCTGTTTCTAGCCGACAGAGATTCGCACCTTGAACTTTTAATCGGTCTTCCAAGGCTGACATTATTACCTTTGCTGCACCCTTACCTCGATGTTCTGGGGGTACAAACAAATTTTTAATTTCCCCATAGGCTGGCATGACATCCATGAATTTTACCGCACCAATGCCCAATAGCTGATCAACTTCTTGCCCATTAAGATGACTTTTTTGAAAGGCTCCAATGAAATAAACCTGTTCAGAAAGCAGGCTAGTCGTGTCGTCCTGATGCACACTCTCTGGCGGGTAGAGCTCGTTTTGATAATCACGCGATTGTCGCAATAATGAATCAATAGCGTCAGTGAGTGTCCTAATACGTTTTATTTGCATAGCCTATTTATCTTGCCTTGTTTTGCTCGACTTATTTCTAAAAGCGCAGCGATAGGCAACTTAGGCCGCCATCTAACTTACGAAATTCAGACACATCCAACTCAATCACCTGATAGCCTAAGTTAGTAATCAGTTGACTGGTTTTGGGATAACCTGACGCAACCAAAACTCGATCATTTATCCAAACACAATTGGCAGCATAGGCTTCATCCGCATCAATTTCAATCCGATCAAAATCGGCAAATATTGCCTTGTTACACAGCTCTCCAGTAATCACTAACCGATTGTTTTCGAGATAAGAAACGGATGACTTTAAATGCAGTGCCTCACTAAATGCGACCGTTGACCCACTGTAGCCATGCACTTTGAGTATTTCGATTAACTGCTCAGCACCCGCCTTATTGCTTCGCTCAGACAGGCCAATGTAAAAATGCTGTCCAACCATCATGATATCACCAGCATCCAGTGTGCCCGGCGCTTCAACTGCGTCAACTTGCTCATAAAAAGCTTGCAGCTCAATGGCCACCTTGTCGACTTCACCACGTCGTGCCGGTGCGCCTGGCCTCGTGGAGATTGCACAACTAGGCATCACAAGCGCTGCATCCTCTATAAATAATCCATCGGGATAATCTTCGTCAGCAGACATCACGGTCACATCTAGCCCACATAGTTCGAGGGCTTTTATATACTGGCCATGTTGTTTTAACGCCAGCTCGTAATCAGGGGTACCCAATCCTGAGGTTGTAATACCGCCAACTAGACTTTTGCCCGGCTGACGAACTATTGCTCTGCTAAACATATTTGTTCTCCTTTAAGTTATTTTTAAAGATCCTTATTAAGGATCTGACCAGTGAACGTCTACCGCAATTTCAATTCTTTTTACAGCCTCTTCAAGGAGGGACCGTGGGCAGCCAAAATTAAGCCTCAAGTAGTTATTATCTCCAAACTCATCACCCGCTGATAAACCAACTCCAGCTGCTTCAAAGAAAGCCTTCGGGTCAATTAGCTTCAACTCTGAGACGTCTATCCACGCGAGATAAGTGGCTTCTATTGGGTCAAGCTTCAAACCCCGTATTCGATTTATCTCAATGCTTAGATAATCCCTATTGGCACGCAAATAATCAATCTGCTGGTTATTCCAATCATCACCATATTCATAAGCGGCTTGAGCCGCTGTCATACCCAACAAATTGAGATACGGTATTATGCCTTTGCTGGCCTGACTAAACTTAAGCCGCATAGCTTCATCAGGGATAATTGCAAAAGAGCACGACAGACCCGCAATATTAAAAGTTTTACTTGGTGCCATTAACGTTATGCTTCGTTTCTCTATTGCTTTATTGAGAGACGCAATTGGAATATGCGGCATACCCGCTTCAAGTACTAAATCACAATGAATTTCATCCGAACAAACAATCAGGTCATTCGACACCATTAATTCAGCCAACGCTGATAATTCACTGACTGTATACACCGCACCGCCAGGATTATGCGGATTACAAAACAACATCAATTGACTACTATTATCAATTTGTAACGCCAACTTTTCTAAGTCAATTACCCATCGCCGGTTGCTGCGAGTCATTACCATCAATTGGCTGTTACACCCACTTAAGCCAGGCGCAGAATGGAAATAGGGGTAAGCAACAGATGGAATTAATACCGAATGAGTCGCATCACATAAACTACGGCAGGCAACGTGCATACTACCCACAACGCCTGGCATCCATACTAGCCAACTCGGGTCTATCGCCCAATTATAAAGACGCTGCATTCGCTCAACAATTAATTCATTTAACCGAATGGGGGTATTGGTATAACCAAAAATACCGTGTGCAACCCGTCGCTGCAGCGCGTCGGTAATGGCTGGTGCAACCATAAAGTCAGTATCCGCAACCCAAAGAGGTAACACATCAACTTCACTATACAATGACCACTTACAACTATCGCTGTCTCGGCGGTCAACTAATAAATCAAAGTTAAAGAGTTGATTGTTCATATCGATCACAATTGAATGATGAGAGGGATAACGCCACGATTAGAGGCTTGAAGCGACAAGCCAAAACCAAAGCCAAACTGTTGTAAATTCTGCTTGGTATTGTATAGTCGATCAAGACAAAAGGCAGCACAGTTTTCTTGCTAGCCGATTGCTTGGTAGATACAGACATCTAAAAATCCTAGAGGAATACTTCAAATGAGACTATTAAAACCCGTATTGGGTGCAGTGCTAGTCGGCTTGCTCTTAGTTAGTAATGCAAATGCTGGTGCCGTGCTCGATAAAATCATGTCCAGTAAAACTATTAAAATAGCAACTGATGCCAACTGGCCACCACAGTCATTTATCAATGATAAAAACGAAATGGATGGTTTTGACGTAGACGTTGCACGTGAAATTGCTAAACGTCTGGATGCTAAGGTTGAATTTATTACGCCAAGCTGGGATATCATTACTGCAGGCAACTGGAATGGCCGTTGGGACATGCATGTTGGGTCAATGACACCAACCAAACAACGAGCTGAAGTTTTAGCTTTCCCTGCTGTTTATTATTACACTCCCGCTGCAGTAGCAGTGCATAAAAGCTCTAAAATCTCTAATGTTTCTGGCTTAAATGGAAAGAAGGTAGGAACAGGCACAGGTACAACGTTTGAACTTTATCTTCAACAATCATTAACAATAGATGCAGAAGGCGCACCTAAATTCGATTTTCAGATCGATAAGCCAACCATCAAATCATATGAAACTTCAGTTGTCGCTCTAGATGACCTTCGTCTTGGCGATGGTGTTCGTCTCGATGGTGTAGTTAGTAGCTTACCTGTTTTTCTTGAAGCAATAGAAAACGGCTACCCAATCAAGGTCATTGGTGATCCAATTTTCTATGAGCCACTGGCGGTTACTATCGATCTTGGCGATAGCGAACTTAACTCAAAAGTTGCCAGCATCGTTTCTGCAATGAGCTCTGATGGCGTATTGAAAAAATTATCAGTCAAGTGGTATGGAGTTGACTACGCCACTGTCAAGTAACTGAAAGACTTACCTGTTTAGCTTTTCTCTGAACCCGGATATTACAATAATATCCGGGTCTATTTGAGGCAACCTGAATAGTCACTAAAACTATTTTAAGGTAGGAGAAAATTTTGATTCAGGACACAGTAACTGACGAAGTACTGCTCAGAAAACCAAAATTTATAGCTTTTCTTTTCTCCATTATATTACTTTGCTTTTTTATAATCGATCCGTCCCAGTCCATCATGGGAGAACTGCTTGAACCAGCCCTGGGTGATCCCGAAAAAAGTGGCATCTATGGCCATTTTATCACTTCATTTATGTTGTCCGCCCTTTTAGTATTAAACTTATTGGCAATCAGTTTTATACCCCGCTTTCGCTTTCAAGTTATTGTTGTCTGGGTACAACTATTAATTCTGTTTTTATCCTTCTTTTACAGCTTTGATCTTAGCTTCGTCTTTATTAGAAGTAAAATTTGGTTCATGATCACGCAAGGTATTTTCACCACCTTGTATGTTTCTGCTATCTCGATAGTCATCGCTTCTTTCATTGCCATCATCGGTGCCATTGCGAAAATGTCATCCAATGGTTTCGCTTTCGCCATTGCTAGTTTCTATACTTCTTTTTTCCGCGGATTGCCTCTTTTGATGCAGGTTTACCTTATTTACCTAGGCCTGCCTCAAATTGGCTACGTAATTGACGCAGTTCCCGCTGGTATCATTGCATTGTCACTTTGTTACGGTGCCTATATGACCGAAATTTTTCGGGCTGGAATCATGAGCATTGATGCAGGTCAATGGGAAGGTTCACGTGCGCTTGGTTTCAAGTTTAGCCTCATTATGCGCAAGATAATTTTGCCACAATCTATTCCATTAATTATTCCTCCAACTGGAAATCAATTTATTGCAATGCTCAAGGATAGTTCGTTGGTATCCGTTATCGGTGTATGGGAATTGATGTTTCTTGCCAGAACATTAGGCAATAAAACTTTTAACCATATGGAAATGCTCATCACCGCAGCCATGCTTTATTGGATGATGACTATGGTATTAGAGTTAATTCAGTCACGTATCGAACGTAAATACCAAAAACGACAGTCGAGATAAGTCATGTCTGAAGATAACCAAAATACCATTGGGCCAATTATTTCCATTAAGGACATGAATAAGTTTTATGATGATTTTCAAGCTTTAACTGACATTAACCTTGATGTTAACGTTGGTGAACGTATCGTTATTTGTGGACCATCTGGGTCAGGAAAGTCGACACTGATTAGATGTCTAAATCGTCTTGAGGCGCACCAATCGGGTTCGGTCAATGTGAACGGTGTTGAGTTACATCAGCACATGAAAAATATCGATAAGGTTCGTTCTGAAGTTGGTATGGTCTTTCAGCACTTTAATCTTTTTCCCCATATGACTATCCTCGAGAATTGCACTGCAGGCCCAATGTGGGTTAACAACATGCCACCCTCAGATGCCCATGAAATGGCTATGAGTTATTTAAATCGGGTTAAAATTCCCGAACAGGCCAATAAATATCCGGCACAGCTTTCTGGTGGGCAACAACAACGTGTCGCCATTGCACGTAGCCTATGCATGAATCCAAAAGTTATGTTGTTCGATGAGCCAACTTCTGCACTTGATCCAGAAATGGTATCCGAAGTGCTTGACACAATGACCGACCTAGCCGAAAGTGGAATGACCATGATTTGCGTCACACACGAAATGGGCTTCGCTAAACGAGTGGCTGACAGGGTTATATTTATGGATGAAGGAAAAATTATCGAGTCGAACGATCCGATAGCATTTTTCGAAAACCCTCAATCAGATCGAACCAAAAAATTTCTCAGCCAGGTTCTCGTCCATTAACATTATTTATACTGCACCAAATAACTATCAGCCAATCGTTGATTTTCGGGAATCCTACCCAATATCTTACTTTTGAACTTTTAACCTGTCGCCCACGACATCTAGAGGCATAATTTTGGAACAATATAGAGGTACAACCATTCTATCCGTTAGGCGAGGTAATCGCGTCGTAATCGGTGGTGACGGTCAAGTCAGTATGGGTAACACGGTAATGAAGGGAAATGCCAAGAAAGTTCGTCGACTCTATAAAGAACAAGTAATTGCTGGTTTTGCTGGTGGTACTGCCGATGCATTTTTGCTATTCGAACTTTTCGAAGGCAAACTCGAAAAACATGGTGGTCAAATGATCCGCTCAGCCGTTGAGTTAGCCAAAGAATGGCGATCGAGTAGAACACTGCGACGTTTGGAAGCTTTATTATGTGTTGCAAACCATGAAGCCTCTTTAATTATTTCGGGTAATGGCGATGTAATCGAGCCAGAAGATAGCTTGATGGCCATAGGCTCAGGTGGCCCTTACGCACAATCAGCGGCAAGAGCCATGCTTGATAATACCGAACTCAGTGCGCATGACATTGTTAGCAAAGGTTTACAGATCGCGGGTGACATCTGTATTTACACCAATCAAAACCATAGCTTTGAAGAGCTAGACTACAACGAGACCTAAGCATGGACAGCAAATTATTAACTCAGTCTCCAATGACCCCCCGTGAAATTACACAAGAACTAGACAAACACATTATTGGCCAGGATAACGCCAAAAGAGCGGTTTCTATTGCACTGCGAAATCGTTGGCGTCGACAGCAGGTGAATGAATCTTTGCGTAACGAAATCACTCCCAAAAACATTTTAATGATGGGCCCTACAGGGGTTGGTAAAACCGAAATTGCTCGTCGGCTAGCTCGACTTGCCAATGCCCCCTTCATAAAAGTTGAAGCCACAAAATTTACCGAAGTCGGTTATGTTGGACGCGATGTGGAATCTATTATTCGTGATCTAGTGGAAGTATCCATTAAAGAAACACGTGAATCAGAGGTCAATCGAGTTCGCCACTTGGCTGAGGATTCCGCTGAAGAAAAAGTGCTTGATATTCTATTACCCCGTCCTGCTCAGGTTGATGCAGAAGCCACTGATGCAACTACTGGTAATACGCGTCAAAAATTTCGCAAAATGTTGCGCGAAGGCAAACTTAACGATAAAGAAATTGAAGTTGATCTTAAGGTACAGTCAGTGGGAGTAGATATAATGGCTCCCCCAGGCATGGAAGATATGACCAATCAATTACAAGGCCTTTTTCAAAACATGGCCAATCAAAAGACTAAAACTCGCAAACTAAGAGTTGAAGATGCTTTAAAAATAATCACTGATGAAGAAGCCACAAAAATGATTAATGAGGACGAGTTAAAGCTGACTGCCCTCGAAAATGCTGAACAAAATGGCATTGTTTTTATTGATGAAATCGACAAAGTGGCTAAGCGTCAAGAATCTTCCAGCGGCGGTGATGTTTCTCGCGAAGGCGTGCAACGAGACTTACTCCCATTGGTTGAAGGCTGTACCGTTGTTACTAAGGCAGGGGCGATCAAAACTGACCATATTTTATTTATTGCATCGGGTGCCTTCCACATCTCAAAACCGAGCGATTTAATTCCCGAATTACAGGGTCGCTTACCCATTCGAGTTGAGTTATCAGCTTTGACGGTCAAAGACTTCGTCCGCATATTACGTGAGCCAGATGCATCACTGACCGAACAATATATGGCACTAATGGGAACCGAAGGCGTCACCTTAAAATTTACAGAAAACAGCTTGGAACGCATCGCCGAAGTTGCCTGGCAAGTAAACGAAAAACAAGAAAATATTGGTGCTAGACGGTTACACACTGTGATGGAGCGTCTACTCGAATCCATTAGTTTCGAAGCTTCAGACATGCCTGATCAAACCATTAACATCGATGCTGATTATGTCAATGAACATTTAGGCGAACTTTCACTCGAAGAAGACTTAAGCCAGTACATACTGTAGGAATGACACTTGAAACCAACTGAAATCAATTTCCATAAAATCTCTCGCGTCCTCGAACTCAGTTTTGAAGACGGCTTGAACTTTAAGTTCACGGCCGAATTCCTAAGAGTTCACTCGCCTTCAGCTGAAGTGAAAGGGCACGGCCCTGGACAAGAAACACTGCAACTAGGCAAACATGATGTCAATATCGCCAACATAGAACCCATTGGGCATTATGCGATAAAAATACACTTTGACGACGGTCATGACACTGGACTTTTTAGCTGGACTTATCTTCATGACTTGGGACAAAACTACGAGACCAAATGGCAGCAATACCTTGACCTTCTCGATGAAGCAGGGCACAAGCATCCATCACTTTCATAATAATTTTTCACTATGCTTGAAGAACAACATGTAATTAAACTGGCATCTATGCCAATGCCCTTCGGCAAATATGCGGGGGAAACACTTATTGATCTGCCCGAGACCTATCTCATCTGGTTTGCCAATAAAGGCTTCCCTGAAGGAGAGCTGGGCCAATTACTGGGACTATGCTTAGAAATAAAAACGCAGGGCGTTGATGGCGTGGTTCAAGGGCTTAAGCACAGAATCAATAATCAGCAAAAAATCTAAGCCCTAATCTTATGATATAAAGCTGACCGAGCTCCATTTAATTACTGGAAGACCGCTACCGTTGCTGACCATATAGTTCACTTCTGTTATCGTTAGCATATTGTTAATTGAACGATTTATTTCGACGACAGATACCGTGCAAAAAGAATCTACTACCCACTTTGGCTTTGACCAAGTTCCAACCAATGAAAAGCAACGACGTGTTGCATCAGTTTTTGATTCGGTTGCCAGTAAATACGATTTAATGAATGATGTGCTGTCTTTGGGTACACATCGTTTATGGAAAAAATTCACCCTTGATCTTTGCGGATTACGCCCAGGGCATCACGTACTTGATCTAGCCGGTGGCACAGGTGACCTGGCACTGAAACAAGCCACTATCGTTGGTGAAAAAGGACGGGTATGCCTGGCCGACATTAATGCCGCCATGTTGCAACAAGGTCGTGACCGAGTTATCAATAAAGGCATGGCTGGCATTATCGATACCATCCAATGCAATGCTGAGATTCTCCCATTTGAAGATAATAGCTTTGACTGCATCACCATTGCGTTTGGGCTTCGTAATGTGACCGACAAGGCAAAAGCACTGGCCTCAATGCGTCGCGTATTAAAACCTGGCGGTCGACTTTGTGTTTTAGAGTTTTCTCGACCTATTTATGAGCCCCTAGAAAAAGTTTATGAGTTTTATTCATTTAAAATTTTGCCTCAGCTTGGTGAATGGATAGCCAATGATCGAGCCAGCTATCAATATCTAGCAGAATCGATTCGCATGCACCCAGACCAACAAACACTAAAGACGATGATGACTGAAGAAGCCGGTTTTGATGAAGTTAATGTGTACAATTTATCCGGTGGCATTGTTGCATTGCATCGTGGCATTAAGTATTAATCACTAATGCTGTCAAAGTGAGATCAACACAAAGACCTGATATGCTTAATCAACTGCCTAACAACCTACTCGCCTTTGCCGAAATTAATGGCAACCGCCTCCTCTCGCTTGATGATCAAGTCATGTCGCAATGCCAAACCTTACAAGGCAGCTGTATTGAGCTTCATTTAACCGACCTTGATTTCAAACTCTACTGTCACCCGGGTAGTTGGGGCATGCGCTTTTCTCAGGAAAAGCCAGCAGGTGAAATCGATGCCATTATATCTGGTCGACTGATGGCATTGGTCAACCTGTCCTTACAAGAGGATAAAATCAGCACCTCTATTCAAGAACGAGTCAGCATTCAAGGTGATGCCCGAGTCGCTCAAAAAATGCAGAAAATACTCACAGAGTTAGACATAGACTGGGAAGAAGCTTTATCAAAGTACACCGGTGATGTCATGGCTTACCAAATTCACAAACAAGTACTTGGTGCAAGCGAATGGTTACGCAATAGCGCTCGATCGTTATTACAAAACACCAGTGAGTACATTCGAGAAGAACAACTTTTAAGCCCAACTCAAGTTGAATTCGAACGATTCCAAAAACAGACAACAATACTTAAGCAAGATGTAGAACGCAGTGAAGCGCGCTTGCGCCACTTATTAAAAGCTGCCTCGGATAACAAAACAGCATGAAGAATTTTTTTCGCCTCATCGCAATTAACTACACGCTTGCACGCTTTGGTTTAGACGAGGTTTTCCTATCCTTTCATTATTTACGATCGGTTAAGATTCTATCTATTATCAACCCCTTTAACTGGTTTAGAAGTATCAAAACCACTCAGGCAAAGCGTCTGAGGCTGTGCATTGAATCACTCGGTCCAATATTTATTAAATTTGGACAAATGCTTGCAACGCGTCGTGATTTGTTACCAGAAGACATCATTGTTGAGCTGGAAAAGTTACTCGATCAAGTGCCGCCCTTTCCACTGCCACAAGCCCTCGAAATTATCGAACAACAATTTGGTATGCCAGTCGAACAGGCCTTTCTGTCTTTTGATGATCAAGTGCTCGCTTCGGCTTCAATTGCACAGGTTTACAAGGCCGAACTTCACGACGGACAAAAAGTTGTTGTCAAAGTGGTTCGCCCAAATATCGAAAAACGCATTCGTCAGGATACTGAACTACTCATGATGCTGGCAGGATTGGTTGATCGCTACTGGGCTGAATCGAGCCGGATCAAACCTATGCAAATTGTTGCTGAATTTGAAAAAACACTGATCAATGAACTCGACTTGGTGCGTGAAGCGGCTAATGCCAGTGAACTACGACGTAACTTCGAAGGCTCTAATGACCTTTATGTGCCTGAAGTTTACTGGGACTACTGCAAACCTAAAGTACTGGTTATCGAACGCATCGAAGGCATACCCGTATCGGACATAAAGCAACTACATGCACATAATGTAGACCTTGAGGTTCTATCGAAAAAGGGCGTCGAAGTGTTTTTTACTCAAGTTTATCGGCACAACTATTTTCATGCTGACATGCACCCAGGTAATATTTTTGTATCCACCGAAAACCCAGATGACCCGAAATACATTGCCGTCGATTTTGGGATCATGGGATCACTATCAAAACAAGATCAACGCTACCTCGCTGAGAATTTTGTCGCTTTTTTTAATCGGGATTACCGCCGTGTCGCTGAACTCCATGTTGACTCCGGTTGGGTTGATGCCAACACCCGGATTGATGAATTCGAAGCTGCAATCCGAGCTGTATGCGAACCCATGTTCCAGAGGCCACTGGCAGAGATATCATTCGGCCAACTACTCATGCGCCTTTTTCAGACTGCTCGAATGTTTAACATGGAGATACAACCGCAACTGCTGTTGCTACAAAAAACATTTCTGCATATCGAAGGGCTCGGGCGTCAACTTTATCCTCAACTAGATCTATGGGATACCGCTAAACCTTTCCTCGAACGCTGGTTAGACGAACAGCTAGGTGTTCGTGCAATGGTCAAAGGCTTTAAGAAAAACCTACCGTACATTGCAGAGAATCTTCCCGAGCTACCACAGCTCGTTTTTAAAACACTGCATAAAATCGCTAATGACGAACTTCAAATCGAATGGAAGTCAAAGCAACTAGATTCTATCAAAAGTGAGATTCGCCGTGCCAACAAGCGAAACGTTCGCGCTATAATTGGTGGTAGCCTTGTGATAAGCGCCAGTCTAATAGCTGGATTGGATGGGTTAGCACCCATCATGATCGGTCAAGGTGACTTTATAATGCCATTGATGAGTTGGGTTTTTCTGGTCCCGGGGTTGTATTTATTGCTCAACAATCGTTAAGTGTGGATTCTGGCGTTCAAAATATTAAATATCGATAACAACATTAGCCTTCCTATTGAACCCTAACGGATGATCACTGGTTTTGGCACTAATATCTCATTAACAAAGGAGAGCCATTCTTTATTTGCTTTATAACCTTTTATCCACGCAGATATATCCTCAGCAGGCATGGGGCGTGCTATTCCATATCCCTGAGCCTGTTCACAGCCCATTTTCAGTAACATTAAGCCATGTCTGGTAGATTCGACACCTTCAGCAATCACTTTCCGATTAAATGCATTTGCTAATCCTATCACTCCGTTAGTAATGGCATAGTCATTTGGATCACTCAGCATATTCAATACAAAGCTTTTATCTATTTTAATGACATTGGCTGAGAGGTTTCTCAGATGAATCAGTGAGGAGTACCCGGTTCCAAAATCATCTAATGCAATCGAAACACCATAGTTATTCTGACAAGTTTTGATAATAGTACTGATCGCATTTAAATCACTTAAAGCACTACTTTCTAGTATCTCCAATTGTAAATAGTTAGATTGAAAAGCAGGATAGCGTGCAAGAGCCTTGTCAAATTCTGCTATAAAAGTAGGAGACATCAGATGTTGAGAGGAAATATTAACACTTACTTCCAGCTTAATACCCTGCTTATGCCAGCTATCCAGTTGTTTTAGCCCCTGATTAATAACCCACCGACCTATTTGAATTTCTAACTGAGTACCGTCGATCAACGGTAAAAAGTCTATTGGTAGAATGAGACCTTTTTCAGGATGGCGCCAGCGCAACAAGGCTTCAACTCCATATACCTTTCCGGTACGCATGTTTGCCTTGGGTTGATAATATAAGACTAGCTCATTGTTGGTTAAAGCTTGCTGTATTTCATCTAACCTGTGTTTTTTTTCTTTTAACTCATAATTTTGTTCTGCATTAAAAACGTGAAATTGATTTTTACCTAATGATTTAGCTTGATACATGGCGTGATCAGCGTGACGTAACAGAGCACCAAAATCACTATCATCAAATGGATATATGGTCACACCAATCGATGCGCTAATTTCAATCTTATTACCATTAATCACATAACTTTGAGCTAATTCATAATTAATACGGTTCAATATTTGTTCATACTGAGCCGTTGATGTAATGTTACCAAGTAATAACGCAAATTCATCACCTCCTTGGCGTGACGCTGTATCACTGCCTTTAAGAGAAGCCGTAATTCGCTTTGCTACTTCGATTAGTAGTTGATCGCCAACGTCATGACCATAGATGTCATTAACTGGTTTGAAGTCATCCAGATCAAGAAAGCATATTGCTAGCTGGGTTTTAGTGCGTTGACTATGGGCAATCATTTGAGCAAAGCGATCAGCAAATAACTTACGATTTGGTAAGTTGGTTAACACATCATAATGGGCCATTAGTTCCAGCTTTTTGCGTTGTTGCTTTATTTCAGTAATATCGGAAAATGAACAAACGTAATGTGTCGTAATGTTTGCATCGTCTTTTAAAGCCGAAATAATCAAGTTTCCTGCAAACAAATCGCCATTTTTTTTGCGATTCCATACCTCACCTCGCCACTTACCTTGCTCAATAATAGCCTGCCACATTGCAGTAGAGAATTGAGCACTTTTTTCGGATGAGTGGAGCATGCGGGGATTGTTACCTAGCGCATCTTCATAACTATACCCAGTGATTTCAGTGAAATTTGGATTAACGTCAACAATAGTGCCTGCAGCATCGGTAATCATAATACCTTCGTGCGCTTGTTTAAAAACTCGAGCCGACACTTGTGATTTTTCTTCATCCTCTTTGCGCTGACTAATATCTCTAAAGCTGCTGCGAAAACCGAGGGCTTTGCCGCAATCATTTTTTATCGTCTGCCATGAGCCCGCCATCCAAGCTAACCGGCCATCTTTTCGAATGATACGAAACGAAATATCATTTTCTGAGGCACCAATTGCCGCTAAATTTAATTTTTTAGCCATGACGTCGCGATCATCGGGGTGAATCATTTGGAGTGGATAGTCATCCATAGCATAACAATCTTGTACCGTATAACCGCTCAAATGCTCGACCGCTGGGTTAACCCAGTTTAAGATATTTTTTGTGCTGAGCCAGCTTTCCCAGTCATAAGTAAAATCAGCAATCGCGCGAAATCGCTGTTCGCTGTCTTGCAAAGCTTTATGAAGTTTCTTTTTTTCAAGACGGAGCGATGCATCTGCCAACGATCGCTCAATGACATAACTTAAACGAGTCATATCATCTTTCATTACATAATCATGGCAACCAGCTTTCATTATTCTTACCAAAGTGTCAGCTGTGAGCTGACTCGCAACAACAATAAAAGGCAAGTCAACCTCACTCTCCTGCAGTAATTGCAAGGCCGCTTCCGCACCAAAGCCTGATAACAAATAATCGCAAAGAACGATGTCCCATTGTTTATTCAATTGACCTGATTTCATGGCATTCAGGGCGGTACGCATTGCATCTGCAGTCTCTACTCGTTCATAAGTTGTTTCATTTGAGTTTGCACGGATGTGCTCGATCTGCAGTAAGGCATCGTCTTTAGAATTTTCGACCATTAGAATATGAATTGAATTTTCTCCTTAGCCTTATACTATTATTTCTTTTACGGTTCAGGACGAACCAACAACCAGTAGAGTCCGAGCTGCGGCATAGCCAAGTCAACAGAGTCGAATAGATTGACCCAATGAAACCGCTAGAAAGACAGGGATAATTAAATCATGTGTAACATATAAAAACTGGAACCATTGTCACGTAAAAGATAAGTGATAATCACTTCATGATCTTGAGTATAGACCTTGTTTATTTATATGCTTAATTTTGCATCATACGCAAACCTTACCATTAGGGTTAATAATGACAATTCATGTAGGATAAAAACTACTTTTTATCCTGCTGATAGACGTTAACTTAAGAAAACCTATACCCGTTGACAGCATAATTATGTAACAGCTCTATTCAACACAATCTTATCAAATGGGCCTAAAGAAGAAACTCTTCTTTATAATTAGTAAGAAGTTTTTCGCGTTGGAATTATTAAACTCAACTCCTAACATTTTATTAAATTATAAATATTACCCTTAGGATCATTTTTTAAAAAAGCCCATTTAAGCCGACCTAATAAAGACCAATCGTTAATTCATTATTCCGTCCCAGCAAACATGCAACGCATCAAGACAACTTGACGATAGTTTGATGCAACGCTCTGGACTCCAGCCTTGCATTTTGTCTGGCGTATCAGCCGCATCTTTAAACGGCATTTCGAGCGTCATAACAGTACTATTAAAGCGTTCAGCTAGTGAGTTGGAGCAGTAACTCATATTCGCATTACCCGGTGAATTAGCGGGATAACCATTCTGTGTTTGAAAGTCAGGATTGATATTTGCTAAGGTATTTTTGTATAGATCGAGCTTTTTCTGACGAATTTTACTCCAACTCGGGATGCCTTCAGTTCCTGCTAGAAAGTTATAAGGCAGTGCTTCGTCACCATGGACATCGAGTGCAAAGTCAAGGCCAGTCTCTTTCATTTTCTGTAACACTAGAAACACTTCTGGACTATTTTGCATGCTGGGCTGATGCCATTCCCGATTCAAATTCACACCTGCCGCGTTAGTCCGTAGATGCCCACGCCGGCTGCCATCAGGATTCATGTTCGGCACTAGGTAAATTACAGATTTTTGTAAAATAGATCGAACAATAGGATCAGTATCGTCAACCAGTCGATTGATTAGGCCTTCCATCCACCATTCAGCCATGGTTTCACCCGGATGCTGTCGCGCAATCATCCAGATCGTTTTTTTGTGATCAGCAGGCTCACCAAATCGCAAGCAATCGATTGCTTGGCCATCTAACGAGGTACCTAGCGTCTGGACTTCACATGACTCGCTGGTTTGAGCAAACGCAATTAAATCAGCATGGCGCTCCATAGAATAAGGTGCAAAGTAGGCAAAATAGACCTGGTCACATACGCTATTATGCTCGATAACCAACTCGCTATTTTCATAACGTGTATTGACTCGAAACCAGTATTCTCGATCATACGACGCAACTGCCTGATAGTTAAGCCACCCACCAGTATAGGCAGCCCCTCCAGCATTATTAATTACATACCGACAATCAATGTCTTTCACATTTGATGCCTTAAAATGAAACCATTGATAAAATTCAGACTGATTATCAGCCTTGATATGAAGCTGAATATTGCTTGCGTCACTTTGTGATGTACACTTGATGTTGCCACTATCAAACTGGCTTGAAATAATCATATTTTTTACCTAAATTAGAATTTGAAGTTTTACTTTCGAATTCCTTTGAAAACACGAGAATACTGTTTGTTATCAGAAAATGAAACTCAAAATTGGCCCATGTCAAAACTGCTGATTGTAATGTCTGTCGTATTACTTTCTGCTTGCTCGAATATAGGTTATTACTGGCACAGTACGAAAGGCCATCTGTCTATCATGAATAAGCGAGTCAATATCTCGACCCTGCTTGAAAACCCAAATCTTGATGCCCAGTTACGATCACGTCTCGTGTTAGTCCAGAAAATTAGAGCCTTTTCCATAACCAAATTATCGCTCCCTGATAACGACAGCTACACTAATTATGCCCAGTTAAATCAACCTTATGTATTGAAAAACTTGTTTGCTGCGCCAGAATTTTCGACCCACTTATTGAGCTGGTGTTATCCCATTGCTGGTTGTGCCAGCTACCGTGGTTATTACGACGAAACATTACTTTCTAAATTTGTAACCACGCTTGAGACGGACCGCTCAGATGTTTATATTACGGAAGTACCCGCCTACTCAACACTTGGCTGGTTTAACGATCCAGTATTGAGTAGTTTTATTAACTGGCCTGATGCCCGTTTAGCGGGCTTGATCTTTCATGAACTTACCCACCAACGACTTTATATCGATAATGATACGCTGTTTAACGAATCACTGGCGTCTGCAGTTCAACGAATGGGCACTGAACTGTGGTTAAAGTCGAATCAACAATCTGATGAAATCGGGCAGTTTCGAGAATCAAACTTGTATCATCAAGCCGTTGTTAAGCTAATCCAAAAAACTCAGACTGAGCTTGGTATTCTTTACAAAACTGACATGCTAACTGAAAAAAAACGACAGCTAAAACAACAAATTTTGGACACTACCATTGAACAACACGCCACAATGGCAAAATCTTTTAATAAAAAAAATGGTTATACGCGCTGGTTTTCATCGGGTCTAAACAATGCCAAATTAGCATCCATATCTGCCTACAACACTCATATACCTGCATTCATCAACATAATGGATAGCCAACAAGATAGTTTCAAAAAATTCTTCGACTATGTTGAAACTATAAGTGAGTTGCCAAAGTCAAGGCGTGATCTCTGCCTTGATGCCTGGCAAAAAAACAAATTAACTCAAAGTAGCTGTGCAGTACAGCCAATCTCAGATGGATAAATTGGTTATTCGAAAGGAGTCGTTACCGACATGAAAACTAAACAAAATCAACAACCAGCGCTCTGTCTTTTGGCGGCCATTACTTTAACAACGGCGCTGGGATCCATTCATGCATTTTCTGTTTTTTTATTGCCTTTTGAAGTCTTGTTACAAACGGGTCGGGCCCAAATTAGTCTTATTTATTCGGGTGCGCTCATTTGTTTAACCATTAGCGTCCTGTTTGGACATCGAATATATTCACGACTAGCGCCGTCAACTCTGGGATTGGTGGCTTGTTTGGTAGCGGCAGCCGGCATCGTTATAGCGGGTAATAGCGACTCTTTTTGGTTGGTCGCGTTCGGTTATAGCGTCCTATTTGGGGCCGCCAATGGTGTTGGTTATGGCTTCGCATTACAAATTTCTGCACAAGCAATGCCTCATAAACAAGGTTTTGCAATGGGTACGGTCACTGCATTTTATGCACTTGGGGCAACACTCGCACCAACAATATTTAACCATGGGCTAGCGCAAGGTGGAAATGAATACGGTATTTCAACAGCAATGAACATAGCTGGCATTATATTCGTTTGTGCGGGTGTAATTACCTGGGTTTTATTACACCAGTCTGGCGTTATCTTTAAATCTGAAACAAACAATCAGCCTGTTGCTCAACCGAGTAATCACTTCTTACAAGTATTATTATGGTTCGGATTTGGCAGCGGATCACTAGCCGGTTTGATGGTGCTCGGCCACGCAACCGGTCTTGTACAATCAGCGGGAGGAAGCATTGCTATGTCAGTGACCGGTGCAATGATGATAGCGTTGGGTAACATGATCGGCGGCTTGTTGGCAGGGGTCCTAGCCGATCGAATCCGAATTGGCTTATTAATGATCCTTTTGCCTCTAATCTCAGCGATTGCATTAATGCTAGCGCTTAATGACTTGAGTGCACTTCAACTACTCGGCACCCTCACCGTGGTTGGTTTTAGCTATGGTGCGATCATCGCGGCATACCCAATCGCCGTGTTAGCTATTTTTGGCTCGGCCGCTTCGTCTCGAATATATGGTCGTATTTTTACCTCTTGGGGCTTTGTTGGACTGTTAGGCCCTTGGTTAGGTGGTTATTTTTACGATAGCAGTGGACAATATAACTTAGCGATATCAGCAGCACTAGCAAGTAGCCTGCTTTCAGTATTAGTTGCTTACATTCTGTCTAAAAATACACTTAATTCAAATCAACCCCTCGGAACTTCAAGTGCATAGAAACCAATTACTAAAATTACTCGTGGACTATGCTGTAAAAAATCCAGCTGAAAAGGCCTGTGTGGACCAGATTACAGAATTTATAAGTCAATATGACACATGCTTTAACAGAACGCTTGTGGCTGGACATATGACAGGATCAGCCTGGATCGTAAACTATGCAGGCATTCATACTTTGCTCACTCACCATAAAAAGTTGAATAAGTGGCTGCAACCGGGCGGTCATGCCGATGGCGATAGCGATATTTTACGCGTCGCAAAACGTGAGGCGGATGAAGAGTCAGGGCTGAAGCGTCTAACGGTTGAGGATGGTCAAATATTCGATATAGATATCCATCAAATACCTGCCAGAGCGGATGAACCGCAACATTTACATTACGACATTCGTTTTGTTTTTCGAGCGATGGAATCTGAAGAATTTATTGTCAGCGAAGAATCACACGATCTCTCTTGGGTTGAAATATCTAAACTGGAAGACTACAACGCAGAAGAATCGATGATGCGCATGGCAAAAAAATGGTTACAGCGACCCAGCAAAAATTTTCTCTAAAAGTGCTCTAAGATAAAGTCTCGGTCATTGTTTAATGCTGGGATCTTACTGCGCGCCAAATCAACTTCGGTCAAATCAATATCAGCATAAATGATACCAGGTTCGTCACCACCATCAGCCAGTATTTCGCCCCATGGATTGACTATGAGTGAATGACCCCAGGAATAACGTTTGTCGGCATGATGACCACATTGGTTAGGCGCAATAATGTAGCAACCCGTTTCAATCGCCCTTGCTTTTACCAAGGTATGCCAATGGGCCTTCCCTGTGGTTTGAATGAAGGCAGCAGGAATGGTAATAAACTGCGCACCGTTTTGAGCCAGTGCCCTGTAAAGAGCTGCAAACCGAAGATCGTAACAAATAGACATGCCAAGCTCGCCCCAGGGCGTCTTAGCTAACACTACTTTGTTGCCGGCGCTAATCACGCCCGATTCTAGATACGACTCACCATTGGCCAGCTCAATATCAAACATGTGAACCTTGTCATAACGCGCTGTAATGTCTCCTTGCCTACTCACTAGAAAGCTACGATTAACAATTCGTTCATCCTCTAGCTTGATTAATTGAGAGCCTATCAGAATTGTCACTGCCAGCTGTTTTGCTTTATTTTGAAAAGCATTTAGGCCGACATCAAGCTCTTCAGTAAAGCATTGCGCTGGAATATTCTCATTAACTGGTTCAATTAAACCTACCGATTCTGGCATAGTAATGAATTCAGCACCCGCCTCGTGCGCTTCGTCTATTCGTTGACAAACCCAGTTGATATTGGCGTTAATATCTCGCGTTGCAGTATTCTGAATACAGGCTGTTCGAAAGGTTTTAGACATCAATTAATTCTGAAAGTTATAGTATTTGGACAATAGCATATTTTTTAGGGGTAACTAGATATACAAGTCGAGGGTTGAAATAACTACCATACTTTAGTGTATGAATAGAAATTATTGTATCTACTCGGCCTGAATTGATAATATCCTTATTCCATAAAACATTAAATACGGCAACTAACTCTAAATCATCTAGTCTACTTGAAGGACTGTTGACAATCGCTGTGAATAACACGGTATTTCTTGTATGGCCAACAAATGAAATTAGTGCCTTTCGTTCAGTTTTTAACATAGGCAGAAATGGAAGTTCATTTTTTTGGCCTAACGTCTTGACTGTTTTATAACAATACATAAATTTGCCGGATGCCCAAAATGACCGACTCTATTAATAGCAATGACCAGCGCCATCTGCCAACCCTCACCGATGCAGGACTACAAGCCACAGCCAACGTCTTCTCTTATAATGAATACAACGAAGCAATCGAGGGTTCTGTCGCGGTCGAGCGGGCTTTAACGATCTATTTGGACAAACGTGAAATCGTTACCTTGATGACACTCGGTAACCACCCTGAATTGCTTATCCTTGGCTGGCTCCGAAATCAACGCTTAGTTCAAAACATAGAAGATGTTCAGTCAATTCAAGTCGATTGGGAAACTGAGGCTGTTGCCATTACCACCCATCACGGAATCGAAGATCTAGACGGTAAGCTTAGTCACAAGACGGTTACTACTGGCTGCGGTCAGGGTACCGTCTTCGGTAATTTGATGGATGATATTGATAACCTGAAAATGCAACAGCCCGTAGTCAAACAATCTGCTATTTATGATTTGCTGCAATCTCTCAATGAATACAACGAAGTCTACAAGAATGCAGGGGCAGTTCACGGTTGCGCCTTGTGCAGTATCGACTCGAAGCAAAGTGGGGTAGAGGGCGGTATTGAACAATTCATAGAAGATGTAGGTCGACATAACGCTGTTGATGCAATTGCGGGGTATATGTGGCTCAATAATCTCAGCGGTGAAGACAAGATTTTTTATACCACGGGCAGACTTACATCAGAAATGGTAATCAAAGTTGCTTTAATGCGTATTCCTGTTTTGCTCTCTCGTTCGGGTATTACCCGTATGGGGTTAGATATCGCGGAAAAAGTTGGTGTCACCTTGATTGCACGGGCCAAAGGTCGTCATTTCCAGATCTACCATGGGCATGAAAAAATAGACTTTGATGCAATGCCTGCTACAAAGGCCATTAAAAGTCAAAAAAGTTCTCGAAGTTCTTCTTAACACTACCTAGATGGATAGCTACCTCGTCCCCCCCTCTGTATCCAAAAATTTGAATTTGAAATTTAAATGAGTCAGTTAATTACGACAGTTGGTCGTATTAATAGCCGAATGGAAAGTAAACCATTTGTCTTAAAAGTTAAAGTAAAACATCCGACCACCTCACACCATTGCTGGGCATATATTGCAGGGCAACCAGAGGGTACGCATCAGTATGATCAAGCGATGCTAAATGCTCTCACTCATTCAGGACTTGGCAATACCAGTGTTGTTGTAACTCGCTACTTTGGGAGCATAAAACTGGATACAGACGAACTGGTTCACGCCTAAAGCCAATCGGCCAGTGAGACATTAAAGCAGTTTGACACAACTCAACAACGGGTGACGTAAACAATTTTGGCCTCATTTCCTTATACCTGGCAATGAAAACTTAATTATTATTTGAGTAGACAGAACACCAACATTACAAGTCAGGCATTCGAATCAGAAGCAAGCTATTCACTCGCTGTCCCCATCAGCATGCTTGAGCTCATAAAAACTAAAATTCAAATTCGAACTCAGGGTCAGGTTAAAATAGAAAATTAATACCCGAGTCAGTGATCCAATACTGTCAAATCAACATTTAAGTCTTTAACCAAACGCCTTGATTTTCGACTTACTCCTACTGAATGGTGTAAACTTATCTAATATAAAGTTTTATTAACAACACTCAGATAATATTAGTGTTGATGCTCTCTTAAAAGAGCGCCCCATAAATTCTGACATACTGGCAGACATCATGAACCAATTAGACGAATGGACACAATTAATTTCAAAACGTCTTAAATCTGAAGCTGAACTAATTGGCCTGCAAGCTAAACACGAACTTTACCAAGACTCGGCGAGAGAGACTTTCATTCGAGTGGTACTTGAACAATTCTTACCTGATAGTTTTGCTGTCGGCACGGGACGAGTGATCGATTCAGAAGGCAATAAATCAAGCGAACAAGACATCATTATTTATCGTCGCAGCTATCCACAATTTAATTTGCCCGGTGGCACTAATGTATACCTCCTAGAAAGTGTGCTGGCTACGCTTCAAGTTAAAACCAAACTGGTTCGGAAAACATTTTTTGACGCTCTAGATCAGTGCGCATCAATGGCTCAGCTGCAACCCGTGATTGATCGCGCTGTGTTAACAAAAATTGCTGCAAAGAACAAACTTACGCTCAATCAACAGAACGAATATATCCACGATGATCCGTTGTTAAACGCTCGTTTTAATCTAATTGGTCGTCCACTTTCTTTTATTTACGCCTTTAACGGTTATCAAGCAGCACCCAAACAATTTGAAGAAAGTATTCAAATGTGGATTGATTATAGGCGTGAAAAAAAGCTACAGATGGATATGAAATCTTGTGCAGCGGTTATTGCAACTCAAGGTTGTTTTGCAACTCGTAATGCATCACCTTTTTCGTCAAAAAAGAACTTCCTCTTTGGGGTTGGTAACGACGAAGCTCCAGTTCGTCTCATTATTTTGCAATTGATACACGCTTTAAAACGTCAATTGCAAAAAGATAATTCTTGCCTAGGCGTGAAAAGGGGACTTGATGCTTATTTAAATAAAATACCATTGCCAAAAGTCACCAGCAGTATTGGCAATAACGGTCATACGACTGAAAAAAAGTCCTTCAATAAAAACTAAAAGTAATGAACTACAGCCTAATAAAATTAAAAAATTGTCAGGCCTTGGGGCAGGCATTCAGCCAACGCTCTTATTGTTCAAACATTAAATTCAAACGTTTTTCAAATGAAAAAACGATGAATCCCAAAGAAAAGTAGCCTGACTTTTGGTTGTCAGATTACTGATGCTGGACTTTTTTGGCTTCTTAAATTTCGGCGGTTAAAAAAAAGGATCCACTTTTTCGAATTTTTTACCATTGATTTATAAATAATCCACAGCACCATGAATAACTCAAGCATTCATCTATTATCAGACCTTGAACTATAGAATTGAATAATTAATCCGCATCAATTTAAAACTTCTGATTATACAATTGAACTCAAGGTTCAAGACTCCACCACTAGTGAGTGGGGAACATGGCTTGTTACCCATTATCTTGAATGAATTTTCTGGCATCCGAATTCATTTAATTAAGCTTAGAAAGAATTAAAAACTTCACCAACATGAGGGTGAACTGAGTCAGCGTCAATAACACCAGAACTCATCATGTCAGCAAATGTTTTACCCGCAATATCTGAAGCCGCATCCATGGCTTCTTGGTCTTTGTATTTAGCAATAACCACACCTTTACCATTGCCATAAGAAATCAAATCAATGAACTCTGCACCTATGCCCTCGAGTACGCTGCGCATTTTTTCCGTGGCCTCTTTTAGCTTATCCATATCCGATGCTGCAAAACGTGTAATTCTATAAACAGCCATAACTTCCTCACAATTTAAGTTTTTCATGCAGAACATCCCGCATAATTACAATGTGACAGATTATAGGAATACAGATGAAAATGCTTCCTATATATACGACTTCATCTAATTGCTTGATATCATTATTCGTAATAAGTGACCCTTTGGTTTTATGATGAAAATATCAACGCGACCAAATATCTATTTTCAGCAAGACAGGGGTTAAGGCCACCCGTTACTATTTTTAAAATAAGTTTTCTCTTAAAAACCTTTCCTGTTCAAATCTTTTTTAGACGGGTGATTAAATACTGATCCAATAAAGCCTCGACTGTCAGACCGACCGGTAAAGCACTATTATCAACTGCGTTAGTAAATGCCTTTTGCCAATTTGCATCGAACGAGTGCCAAAAAAAATGCTTTGCGTCAGGAAAACGGCGACCCTCACCAATCACTAATGCGTATAAACTCAATGCCTCACTAGTAAGCCACTGATCCTCTATTATTGCTGTTAATGTTAGACTATCTTTTATAAGACTTATTGTTGGTTGATTATTTTCTACCCAGGTTTTTATGACTGAATGCATCAAGGCAGCCTTATCAGGAAAATGGTTATAGACCGTGGGTTTGGAAACACCACTTATTTTTACCACTAAATCAACAGAAGTTCCTTTAAAGCCATGCTCTAAGAATAATGTTAAAGCCGTCCGAATAATATGTTCTTTTTTTGATTTTTGTGCCATTAGCTATTGATTCTATACGAATAATATGCAAACTATACTAAACCGTGTAGTTAATGTCATTCAATAATAGTTTGGAGATTTAATATGATTCGAAGTAACAATGGATATTTTGGAGAATTCGGGGGTCGATTCGTCCCAGAAATCCTATTGCCAGCTCTAACGGAGCTTGAAGAACTATTTTTTGAACTACGAGATGATCCAGCTTTCTGGCAGGAGTATTTAACACTAACCCAAGAATTTAGTGGTCGACCCACGCCATTAACTCCTTTGCGTCGCTTATCAGAGCAACTCGGAGGTGCACAAATTTGGTTAAAACGCGAAGACTTGAATCATTCTGGTGCGCACAAAATTAACAATGTATTGGGTCAGGGGTTGCTGGTCCAACGCATGGGTAAAAAACGGGTCATAGCAGAAACTGGCGCCGGTCAGCATGGCTTAGCCACTGCAATTATGTCAGCAAAACTAGGGTTGGATGCAACAATATACATGGGTGCAGACGATATAGAGCGTCAATACTCCAATGTATTTTGGATGCGCCAACTGGGCGCAAACGTAGTGGGTGTAGAGACAGGTTCGAGAACTTTGAAAGAAGCTCTAGATGAAGCATTGCGAGATTGGGCTGCATCAGTAGAAACCACGCATTACGTACTTGGAACAGCTTGTGGCCCTGCGCCCTTTCCTGAATTAGTGTCTTACTTTCAAAGTGTTATCAGCCAAGAAATCAAGCAACAGTCGATGACTCAAATCGGCAAGCTGCCTGATGAAGTAGTGGCTTGTGTTGGAGGTGGTTCAAATGCAATGGGTGCCTTTTCAGCTTTCTTAGACGACAGCGAAGTCAAACTGGTGGGTATTGAAGCGGGTGGCCTTAGCCTCGAAGATGGCCAACATTCGGTTCGCTTATTGAAAGGCACAGGTGAGCCAGGCATAGCTCAAGGGTATAAAACATTATTTCTTCAAAATGATGACGGACAATTGGGTGAAACACATAGTATTGCCGCGGGTCTTGATTATGTTGGCGTCTCTCCTATTTTGGCTCATTTATCGCAAACAGGCAGAGTGACTCCGGATTCTTCTAGTGATACGGAAGTCACCGATGCTTTCCAACTATTAATGAAGACAGAAGGAATTATTCCAGCAATGGAGTCTGCTCATGCTTTAGCTGGCGGCTTTAAAAGAGCTAAAACTATGAATAAAAATCAACACATGGTAATCAACCTTAGTGGGAGAGGCGATAAAGATATTTTTAACATTGCACGTGCATTTCCACAGCGCGACTGGACCGAGTTTTTACAGCGTGAAGCAGAAAGATCGACTGATCAAATTAATGCACATTTAGCCACTGAATTAGCAGGATAATAGTTATGTTCCCAAAACAAAATGACGCGTTGCAAGTAATGTCACACGCTGTGATTGGCTTCCCCAATCTGGCCGAAAATGAAAAAGCGATTGACGGATTAGTCGCGGCTGGTGTTAATTTAATCGAATTGCAAGTGCCATTCAGCGACCCAGTTGCCGATGGTCACACGCTGGCAAATGCTTGTTACGATGCACTTAAACAAGGCGGATCCGTTCAGGCAACTCTAGATCTTGCAGAAAAAGTTTGCGCTAATCACCCAGATGTAAACTTTATCTTAATGAGCTATTTGAACCCACTGTATCGTTATGGTTTGCAGGCATTATTTGATAAAGCAGCAGCAGTGGGGATTAAAGGACTCATTATTCCTGACTGGCCAGTTGAAGAAGTTGAGCCCTGGTTGCCAACCTTCGACGATCTCGACTTATCTCCAATCATGATGGTGACACCAAATACACCTGCTAAAAGAGTCGAAAGAATCGTCAACGCTTCACGTGGCATGGTTTATGTTGTCTCACGCATGGGTGTGACGGGGCACGAAACAGAATGGGGCGAGGCATTTGAAGCCTATTTAAAAAATATACGGGTTTACACCGACTTACCTTTAGCCGTTGGTTTTGGGGTAAGATCTTCAGATGACTTAAATGCTATTACGGGTAAAGCCGAAGTGGCTGCTTTTTGTTCTAAATATATTGAATGGCAACGTCATGACGGTAGCGATATTGCAGCAGAAAAGATGAAAACGATGATCGGTGAAATGAAGCACTAAAGTTAAATTATCGTTTTCTTATTACTGAGTGCATGACAGTTATATTTTTTAAAAGTAAATAGACGGCAGTTTTAATATTGCCGTCTATGAGAAAATCAAGAAACAAGCCATTGCTTAAAATTTCAAATGGACTCTAAAAACCTTCAAGAACTTAGATAAATCATACATTATCTTTACTGACGAAATTCATTGAAATCGAATTGACACAATGTCGCATGTTTTTACTCGTTAATCCCTCTCCTTCAAAAACATGCCCAAGATGGCCGTCACAGTTGGCACAAAGTATTTCCGTGCGGCTTCCATCTGGGTCAGTTTCTCGTCTGATAGCATCAATAATTTCATCATCAAAGCTAGGCCAGCCACAATGAGAGTTGAATTTATGCTCTGATCGATATAAAGGCTCGTTGCATTGTTTGCACGTGTAGTAGCCACCTTCAAAAAAATCATCGTATTGACCCGTGAAAGGCGCCTCGGTACCTTTTTGTAAAACGACGCGAGACTCTTCTGCATTTAGTTCATTATATTGTTTAGTCATCATTGATCCTTTAATAGCTTAATTTATAATGAATACAATCATAACAACAAACTGTACGATGAATAACCATAGTTATAAAGATGGATTTTTACCACTGTGGCATTAACTTTTTACACTGCAACTTCTGTAGTTGTATGGCATGATATGTAATAACAAAATATTCCCATTTAAAAGGTTAAGAGAAAATGAAAAAAATAGTGTCTAAAAGTTTAATAACTTTGAGTTTAATATTTTTAGCCAGTTGTGCCACGGTAGAAAAGCTAAAAGATATAGAAGACCCTTTAAAAAATAATGATGCCAGCTCAACTACTAGCACAGTTGCTGAGTTGACCCCACCAAGCAAAGAGGTAAATCTCTATTTTGTTCGCCCATCAGCCATATTGACAGCCGCTCAAGTTGTTGAGCTATATATTAATGACAAAGAGGTGGGCGAGCTGTCCAACGGTAGTAATTTCGAAACAAAGACTATGTCAGGTAATTATGAAATTGCCACTAAGGTAGGTCTTAGCCTTGGCCTTCAAGGCGTTTGTAAATTTTCTAAAGATTTTAATTTAACTAATGAAAGTTACTATTTTAAAGTTGATTATGACGTAGGAATGCTCTGTGGAGAATACGAAATCAATGAAATCTCAAAAGATGAATATGACGACTTGTCAGCCAGTTAATTTTTTTAACTGACTTTAACCACAGGCTTAAATCTAGAATATATCTTTTCATTTAAAGCTTGAGTAAAAAAAGCCAGCGGCCAAAATTAATATGACGCTGGCTTTTTTTATAGACGTCGGCTCTGCACGCCTAGGTGTCAATTGCTAGCCTTCATAAATATGATTAACGCAACCGAATATAAAATAAGCGCAAAGTAAACTACGTTATATATTTTTCTAAGTGTATTGCCTCTGTCAGAGAAGCCATTCGAATTCCAGCAGGGAAAATGACTATTTTGCAAAGCTCGTCTCTCGCCTACCAACTCTTTTTCCATCCGAAGTCTTATTACAATGGCCGCGGCAAATAGCGCAATACCGATGATCAGAAACAACAGGCCCAGTAAGACACGTGATGCTTCCAATTCCATAAAATCAACTCCTTAACGATTAAATTAACTAATAAACTTCAATTAGAGCACATCAATTGCATTCAGATCTGAGAATGCCTTTTCAAGACGACTCACCATTGAAGACTGACCTTCACGTAGCCAAGCGCGGGGATCGTAATGCTTCTTATTAGGAGACTCCTCACCATCTGGATTGCCAATTTGAGCTTGCAAATAGGCTTTCTTATTTTCATAATAATCTTTAATTCCAGACCACGTCGCCCATTGGGTGTCGGTATCGATATTCATTTTTATGACGCCGTAACCAATAGACTCTCGGATGTCGGCTTGACTAGAACCTGAACCGCCATGAAACACAAAATTCAAACTGTTGGCCGGCAAGTTAAACTTCTCTGACACAAAAGCTTGTGAATCTCGCAGGATGGTTGGGGTTAATTTAACGTTACCAGGTTTGTAAACACCATGAACATTGCCAAAAGAAGCCGCAATAGTGAAGCGTGGACTAACTTTCATCAACTCTTCATAAGCATAAGCCACTTCAGAGGGCTGGGTATAAAGTAATGAAGAGTCCATACTGCTATTGTCGACACCATCTTCTTCACCGCCGGTACAACCCAGTTCGATTTCGAGTGTCATGCCTATTTTAGACATACGCTCAAGGTAAGTTTTACAGGTTGCTATATTGTCTTCGATAGGTTCTTCGGACAAGTCGATCATGTGTGAACTGAATAACGGTTTACCCGTTTCAGCAAAATGCTTTTCAGAAGCATCAAGCAGACCATCGATCCAAGGTAATAATTTGCGTGCAGCGTGGTCAGTGTGCACTATAACGGGAACACCATAACTTTCGGCCATGCAATGCACATGCTTTGCACCTGCAATGCTTCCCAGAATAGCGGCTTGGTGGTCTTTCATTTTAAGCCCCTTACCCGCAAAAAATATACCCCCCCCCTGAGAGAATTGAATAATAGCTGGCGCTTTCACTTTGGCTGCAGCTTCAAGTACTGCATTGATTGAATCGCTACCAACGACATTGACGGCAGGTAAGGCAAAATTATTTTGTTTGGCGAAAGCAAAGATGGCTTGTATATCATCGCCAGTGGCGACACCTGGCTTGATTAGGTCGGATAGTTTAGACATTGAAACGTTCTCCTGGTCAGGTATAGAGTTATCGTCTTATTATAATCGAAACGTTCGAACTTGTTGATCCATTTTTAATTAAAAACCGTATACTTAGTCATGTTTTATTTTTTTATACCAATCCTTTTCTTAACGTTTTCCGGTTCAATAATTGCATCTCCTAACGTAGTTAAGACTCAACCATTGGTTGAACTGCTTATTGAAAAAACTTTTACTTCACCCGCCACTGCAGTTGCAGTGAACCAGAGTAGAATCAGTGCCGAATTGACTGCCCGCATTACCCAGATTCTTGTTCAGGTTGGTGATATTGTTAATATTGGTGACTTTTTGGTTAAACTTGATTGTCGTAATTATGTGAATTCAATGGTTAGTGTTGAGGCTCAAGCACAGTCTCATTTAACTCAAAAAAAATTGGCACAGCAACAATTAAATCGTTCTAGGACGTTGCAACAAGCGGGCAACGTGTCAGCTGACATTCTTGACCAGCGCATTGCCGATGTTGGTATTGCGCAATCTAAACTAAGAGTTCAGTTAGCGGCTGTTGCGGACGCTAAGCTGGCAATACAGCGTTGCTCTATCCTGGCACCCTATCGAGCAGAAATTACCAGTCGACTCGTTGGTGAAGGCACATTGGCTACTCCTGGATTAGCCTTAGTTGAAATTGTTGGATTGGATAATGTTGAGCTTTCAGCGCAAATTCCTGTTGATTTAGCTGAGTCAGTGACACTTTCCAGATCGCTGGTTTTTGTTACCAATGAACAAAGACTAAATGTAAATAAACGTAACTTATCACTAGTGACAAATTCCGCTTCTGGGAATCGGGAAATGCGCCTAACAACAAAACAGAATTTAGCGCCCGGCACGACTGGACGACTAGAATGGTATTCAGCCCCTATGCTGCCCGCAAGCTTGTTGTCTCGTCGTGAGGGTGCGCTTGGTGTTTTGATTGTTGATGCCAGTAAAGGGGTCACTAAGGCCATGTTTGTTGAACTCAAATCAGCACTTGAAGGACGGCCTGCTTTCATTGACCTTCCACTTGATACCAAAGTGATTGTTGAAGGTCGGCAACAATTATTACCTGGCGATGAAATAAAGCTCATTCAACAGCCCTAAAATTAAAATAAAATAATGCTTCTTAACTGGTGCATCTTTGGTTTACAACGATTCATAACTAAACTCTAAACTTAAAAGCTAAATGTACCAACGTTTCATTGAAAATGGCGTGCTCGCCAACCTGACTTTTTTACTGGTGCTGGTCATCGGTACAATGGCTTATTTTTCGATGCCCCGCGAACAGGATCCGACGATTAACTTTAACTGGATCGAAGTCACCACTATCCTGCCAGGTGCTGTTGCACAAGATGTTGAAAAGCTAGTGACCGATCCACTCGAAGATGCCATTAAAAACATCTCTGATACAAAATTTGTTAGTAGCACAAGTCGAGAATCGATCTCACGTATTTTAGTGCGCTTTGAAGAGATGGATGAGCGCACATTTGATAAGCGTCTGGCAGATTTACGGCGCGAGATTCAATCAGTTGAAGATGAATTGCCAGAACAAGCGTTAACTTCAACTGTGACTGAAATTACAACAGCCAATGCTTTTCCAACCGCAATTTTAGCCGTAGTTGGCCAAGCCGATGATGAAAACCTTAGGCGTCAGGCAGAACAAATAAAAACGGGGCTGGAGAATATAAAAGGCGTTTCAAGAGTGCTCGCAACCGCGCTCCATAAACCTGAGTTGAAAGTATCATTTGAGGTTGATCGCCTAGAAGAACTTGGAATTACACCCGCTGATATTGCCGATACAGTCGCGGTTTATTATCAGGATATATCGGCTGGTTCGGCTGAGGTCAGGGGACAACGTTGGCTAGTTCGATTGGAAGGCTCTTCGGCTAACCCCAGCTATCTGGCCAGATTACCCGTATTGCGAGCCAGAGGGGAAATTTTATTGGGCGATATTGCTGACGTTGTTCGTAGTCGTGAGCGCGCAAGTCAACTGGTAAGTTATAACGGGCAGCCTGCTGTCATGTTATCGATTACAAAAAAAGCGGGATCCAACACATTAGAGTTGGTTAAAGCGATTAGTGCTTACCTGCAAGATAAAAACTCCAATGCAGACATCTCTGGGGTCGACATCGTATTAATTGACGATCAAACAGAAATTACACGGAGTGCACTCAATGTTATGGAAACCAATATGTTGCTTGGTCTAATATTGGTACTCATTGTGACTTGGTTATTCCTAGGCACGCGCATGGCACTGCTCACCAGTGCTGGTATCCCTTTTATTCTTGCCGGTACTTTCTGGTTTTTGCAATTAACCGATCAAACATTGAATGTTTCTGTACTGCTCGGCGTGGTGATTAGCCTTGGCATGCTGGTTGACGATGCAGTAGTTATAGCGGAAGGCATTTCATTCCGAATGCAACGTGGCGCCCAAGCGGTAGTGGCCTCAGTAGAGACTGTGAAGGAATTATTCTACCCGGTGACAACCGCCGTATTAACAACCATGGCAGCATTTTTACCTTTGATGTTACTGCCTGGTATTCTCGGAAAGTTCATGTTCATTATTCCACTGGTTGTCACCATCGCTCTGGCACTGAGCTTGGTTGAAGCTTACTGGATGCTACCGTCCCACACAATGGATTGGGGGGTGCCTAAAAAAACCAAAATTGGCCCTGTTAATAGTTTCAGCTCTTTCATAAAACTACCGTTCAAGTTACTCATACTGCTAATCAAACTGCCACTGAGCTTGGGCGACTGGATAGATGAGTATGTAAACCCAGTTCGTCAACGCTGCTTGAGATGGACCCGCCGAAATTACACTCGCCAGTTAATTAAGGTATTACGTCATCCAATCCTCACTATTGTCTCAATTTTGTTAGTAGTAGCGTTGCTCATGTCGATCGCATTGAAGGCAAAAACTCTAGCTGAATACTTACCTCAAAATTTGGCTGATAAGATTTCTAATCTTGAAATCAAGGTTGATTTTTTTGCCAGTGATCCGATTAGACTTTATTATGTCAATGTGCAGATGCCGGTAGGAACTCCCCTTAAGGACACTCTGCGCTTAGTGGAACAAGTTGAGAGCAAAGTACGAAATCACATTCTGCCCGGAGAAGTGCGTCAACTGATTAGTTATAGTGGATTACTTTTCACTGAAACTGCGCCGTTTTTTGGTGATCACTTCGGTCAAGTAGTCGTTGCCTTAAACCCCCAAACAGGAGACATGCGAGGCGTTGTCGAAATGATTGAATCGATGCGCACCGATATCTTTAATACCGCAGGCCCTGATACTATTTACTTTTTAACACTTGCCGGTGGACCACCCACCAGTAAACCGATTAGCGTCAAAGTCAGAGGCAATAGTTTCGACGACATTCGGCCCGCAGTACAAGCACTAAAACAGACTTTAGCCACCATCGAAGGGGTAAAAGATATCAGCGACGATGATGCCAGTGGTCAACGCGCGTTAACGCTTCAGGTCAATACTGATGCAGCCCATCGGGCAGGTATCAATCCATCGCTAATCGCTCGTACACTCAGACTCTTAGTCGATGGTGAAATTGTCACTCGCTTGAGAGATCGAGGGGAAGAACTCAACGTCCGGGTCCTTGCCAAACCCAAAAAATTGAATAGCATTGATGAGTTATTGCAAATCAACCTACCGTCCGCTAGTGGCGAACCAGTCGCATTGTCTACGCTACTAAATGCCTACTATGGGGAAGGTCAAAACAGCATTCGGCACTATGATTTCCTTCGCACTATCACCTTGGAGGCTGATATTGATAAGAATGTCATTAATACAGTCGCAGTCAATCAAAGAATTAAAGACGCTTGGCAAGATCAATTACAACGCAAACATCCCAGTATTACTCTCGACTTCTCAGGTCTACTTGATGATATCCAAAACAGTATTAATGCCATGATACTTTTATTTGGATTCGGTATTGGATTGATATACGTCATACTCGGCACTCAATTTAAGAGTTATTTCCAGCCACTCATTATTTTATTCACAGTGCCAATGGCTTTCACAGGCGTCACCGCTGGGCTGCTGTTAACCGGCAATCCACTGAGCTTGTTTACACTTTATGGCGTGGTAGCGCTAGCCGGCATTTCAGTGAACTCTGCGATTGTTTTGATTTCGACTGCAAACAGACATCTTGAGAATGGTATGACGGTGAAACATGCAACCCTGTTTGCCGCAAGAAGACGGGTTGTTCCGATTTTAATCACTTCATTGAGTACGATAGCAGGATTATTTTCTTTAGCGACTGGACTCGGTGGTCATTCACTTTTATGGGGTCCAGTCGCCACTTCAATTGTATGGGGTTTGGGGTTTTCTACTTTTTTAACTTTGTTTTTGATTCCACTATTGTATAACGCTTTTATGAAGCCAAAATTAGCCGTCATAAATTCAAATCTATGACTTCTTAGAATAATCTAATGATAAGCCGGTATTCCTATCCTTGACGCTCCATCGCAATCTGTGACCGATGATTCCGCGGTGAACTTCCAAAATACTTCCGGTAACAAGCCGTGAAATAAGACTGCGTCTCGAACCCAGTCGCAATTGAAATATCAATAACACTGCGATTAGTATTCAACAACAATTGTTTGCCATGTAGCAACCGGAGTGATAAATAATATTGGCTTGGCGTTACGCCTCGATATTTATGAAATAGTCGTTCGATCTGACGGAGCGAAACGTTACATTGCTCTGCAATCGAAGGCAATAACAAGGGCGTCTCAATATTTGATTCCATTAAACTAATGACATCAATTAACTTAGGTGCTCTCATCGCCAAGTCAATTCGATCCGCCATTTGCTGAGAGTCAATATCGGTTCGAATTCTATCATGCTGAAATTGTTGTGATATTTCCTGAGCTAGTACCCTGCCATGCTGGTTTTCAATGAGTTTCAACATCATGTCGAGCGCCGCAGTGCCACCAGAGCAAGTGAAGCGCTTATTATTAATTTCATATAGCGTAAATGTCACGTCCAAGTGGGGATAGATCTCTTTAAATACAGGTATATTTTCCCAATGAATAGTACAGCGACAATCATCTAATAATGATGCTTTAGCAAGTAAAAAACTACCTGAACTAACACTACCAAGGTTGACGCCTTCCTTATCGAATTTTTTTAATAATTGAAGCACCCTAGGATCGTTAAAATGCTGCGCCGTATTAGGCGCACAGATAACAAGAGTTTCTAAACCTTCTGCTTCACTAATGGGCGTAGTAGGCAGAATAATATTACTGCTTGAAGTCACCGGCTTACTATCGGGAGAAAAATATTGCCACTCAAACATTGCAGTGCCACTTAAACGGTTTGCAGTTCGTAATGAATCAACCACACAACTAAATGGAATCAGCGGATATCCTTCAATGAGCAAAATTCCTATTTTCTCTATTGTATTCGTCACGGCAATACCTCCTAGCCATTACCATTAAAAAGTTTTTAAATTATTAAAAATCTTACCCAGTGGCATTCTAGCTGTTTGAGATTTTAACAACAACACTAATGTTATTAGACTTAAATGGCGCTGCCGAACACTTGGATGTCGTGCCTAGGCTCAATCGACTAAAGGCTTTAGGTGCTATGATCGCCCGTATAATTATGAGAGATTTAACGGGAGTTAACTAATGAGTGAATCTGAAAAACCAAAGCGTCGTGGGCGTGGTGGGCGTGAAGAAAGACGTGCACGCGGCAATGAAACTGCCCCGAGCAAACCATACGTAACTCGAAAAATACCTTGTTTTGAAGTACTAGATGAAGCGGGCTATCAGCTAATTGAAGACAATGCTGACACTATTCTAGAAGAGACTGGTATCGAATTTAGAGATATGCCTGAAGCGCTCGAAATTTTGGCGAAAGGTGGTGCAATAGTGGACGGTGAACGTGTTCGTTTCCCACGCGGTATGTGCCGTTCAATTATTCAGGCTTCTGCACCTTCTGAATATACGCACCATTCTCGAAACCCCGAAAAAAATGTTCAAATTGGTGGCAAAAATACTGTATTCGTTCCAGCCTATGGTAGCCCGTTTGTTTTCGATCTTGACAAAGGCCGTCGTTATGCAACTTTGGAAGACTTTCATAATTTTGTGAAGCTCGCTTATTCTTCACCCAGTTTGCATTTGTCAGGTGGCACAATTTGTGAACCTGTCGATGTGCCCGTCAATAAACGTCATCTTGATATGTTATATGCGCATATCAAATATTCGGACAAGGCCTTTATGGGTTCTGTGACAGCACCTGAGCGCGCTCAGGACACAGTGGACATGATCAAGATAATAGCGGGGGATAACTATATCGATTCAGAAACAGGTCGTCCACGTACTTATGCAACAAGCCTAATCAATGCAAACTCACCCATGACATTTGATGACACCATGCTCGGCGCCGCCAAAGTTTATGCAGAAAATAATCAAGCTTGTATCATAACTCCATTTATTCTGGCGGGTGCCATGTCTCCAGTAACCGTAGCTGGCACAGCGGCTCAGTCGTTAGCCGAAGCAATGGCAGGCATGACATTCGTGCAATTGGTTAACCCAGGCGCACCGGTTGTATTTGGTAGTTTTGCCAGTTCAATGTCGATGCAATCAGGTGCTCCAACATTCGGTACGCCAGAACCTGCATTAGTGCTTTACACCATGGCTGGGTTAGCCCGAAGACTAGGCGTTCCATTTCGTTCTGGTGGGGGTTTATGTGGTTCTAAATTACCTGATGCACAAGCCGCTTCAGAAGCACTCAGCACTCTAATGCCAGCGGTTATGGCCGGTGTTAACTTTGTACTGCACACTGCTGGATGGATGGAAGGTGGCCTTGCCATGGGTTATGAAAAATTCATTATGGATGTCGATCAAGCGGCAATGATGGAAATCCTAATGGGTGGTGTTGACCTGTCTGAAAACGGTCAGGCAATGGATGCCATCCGTGAAGTTGGTCCAGGCGTTCACTTCCTCGGTTGTGCCCATACCCAAGCTAACTTTAAAACTGCTTTTTACCGATCGCCTATTACCGATAACAATAGTTACGAACAATGGGAATCTGAAGGCAGCCTGGATCATGCACAAAGGGCGAATGCTCGTTGGAAGAAAGTTCTAGAGGAATATAAAGCACCCCACCTAGATCCAGCGATTGATGAAGCGTTACTTGCGTTCATTAAACGGCGTAAAGATTCAATGCCAGACGCTTCTTACTAGAATTTACTGCGTTTAAACGTGGCTTCAAATCCTATCAGAGGGTTTTGAGCCACGACTTGTTTTTGTTGGTTAAATAATTCGTGCATTGAAGTCAAATTGAGATTAGTATTTTGACAGTTGCTGGTTCCTCAATGACCAGTGGAGTTCATTCCAAAACCCTTGTTATTGTGGCCTATGAGCACTGACTATTCTGATCTGCTACCCGAACACTTCGGCTTCCTACTTGTTGCAAACTTTTCATTAATTGCTTTTTCTTCAGCGATCGAAGCGCTGCGCATGGCCAATCAATCTGCGGAAAAAATTCTTTACAAATGGACCGTTTGCACGCTAGAAGGAACGCCTGTATCAGCGAGCAATGGTCTTGAAATCAAGCCCGATTGTAGCGTAGATGACATTCATAATATGTCTACTTTCATTGTCTGTGGTGGCATCCAAATTTCAGATCAATGGACCCGACCGATGCAGGTTGCTTTAAGAAAAGTAACGACACAACGCAATATCATTGTGGGTGCAATTTGTACTGGTAGTTATCTGCTAGCCAAAGCCGGATTATTAAATGGATATAAATCCACTATCCATTGGGAAAATATGGCGAGTATGCGTGAAGAGTTTCCAAACGCTCATTTTACTGATGACCTATACCAGATAGATCGTGATCGTTTGACCTGTGCCGGTGGGCTAGCGTCGCTTGATATGATGTTGAACCTAATTGGTAGGAAGCATGGCCCAAAATTAACAACGATGATTTCAGAACTTGCGTTATGTGAACGCATTCGTAATGCTGATGATCGTCAACGAATTCCGTTGCAACTTCATCTAGGGTCAAATCAACCCAAGTTAACCGAAGCGGTCACCTTGATGGAAGCTAACTTGGAAGAGCCCATTAGCCTCGATGAACTATCTGGTTATGTAGGGATCTCTCGACGACAATTAGAGCGCCTTTTTCAAAAGCACTTGAGCTGTGTGCCGACCCGTTATTATCTTAACTTGCGTTTAAAAAGAGCTCGGCTCTTATTGTTACAAACCAGTAAATCGATTGTCGATATAGCCCTAGCTTGTGGCTTTATTTCCGCTCCTCACTTTAGTAAATGTTATCGCGATATGTTTGGTATTCCGCCTCGAGATGAACGGCGCAAGTAGTTTGTATCCTCAGTAGTTAAGTCATACTTTAACTAACCTGTTAACAAGGAAATTACCTAAAGATGCTTATAATAAAACTTACAATTAAAAACTAGCTTATATCGAAAGATTCAATTGTCCATCCCTACTTTTAAAAAATAAACAGTCCAAACATTAATGCCTAACCTACAATTAAACTAAGCATTTGTTAAAAACTGCAAGGTCGATGGCGCAGACCTTGCAGTCAGTATGTTCTACCAGGGTAAGGAGAAGGTTTTGACGTTGGTATAACTATTCATTGCTTCGATAACCCCTTCTTTATATCCCAGACCAGAATCTTTAATACCACCAAATGGTGACATTTCAATCCGGTAGCCAGGTACTTCCCAAATATTAACCGTGCCCGTTTCTAGCTCGTTGATAAAACGAATAATATCGTCCATACGGTTAGTGCAAACGCCAGAAGACAAGCCAAATGCTGTCGAGTTAGCGACTTCAATCGCGTGATCAATATCACGGACTCGAATAATAGGAATGGGGGGTCCAAAAGTTTCTTCCATAACCAGTTCACAATCAGCAGGAACGTGATCAAGAACTGTGGGTGAGTAAACCGCTCCTTCACGAACATTACCGTAAAGTAATTTTGCGCCTTTAGCGATTGCATCGTTAACACGATTTTGGAACAGAATCGCCGACTCTTCATTAATAACAGTACCAACATCAGTATCAGGATCCATTGGATCACCATACTTTAATTTAGCGGCTTTTTCAGCTACCAGTGCTGCAAATTCATCTGCAACTGAATCAATACACAGGACGCGTTTAACCGCAGTACAACGCTGGCCAGAGTTCTTCGTGCCACCTGCTATAGCCATGTCTGCTGCTTTATCAAGGTCAGCATCGTCCATAACAATTAGAGGTGCGTTACCACCAAGCTCTAATATTGTTCTGCGATAGCCTGCGTTTTCAGCAATGTATTTACCCACCCCTACACTGCCAGTGAAGGTCACTAAGGAGATATGCTTATTAGTAATCATTTCATCACCAAAATCTGAAGGCATACCCGTAATAATAGATAACATTTCAGGGGGTAACCCACACTCGTAACAAATGTCGGCTAACAATAAAGCAGTAAGTGGTGTTTGCTCCGTTGGTTTTGCAACCATGCAGTTATTGGTCGCAATTGAAGGTGCGATTTTATGCGAAATCATGTTTAACGGGTGGTTGAATGGCGTAATGGCGGAAATAGCGTTAAGCGGCTCACGTTGGGTGAATATCTTTCTCTTTTTCCCATGTGGCGTCAAATCACAAGAAAAAATCTGACCATCATCTTTAATACAAAGCTGACCCGCTAACGAGTAAACGTCAAATGCACGTCCCACTTCGTAGATGCTATCCTTCTTGCTTAAACCACATTCAGCAGTGATCAAATCAGATATTTCTTCTTTGCGCTCAACGATGGTGTGCGCAATTTTAGTCAAAATCTGTTGACGTTCGTAACGAGTCAGCTTTGGCTTATAGGCTGCAGCAATATTAAATGCTTCTGCTACTTGCTCACGGCTAGCGCGAGGTACAGTACCCACTAGTTCATTATTAAAAGGGTTGAATACTTCAATCACCCCATCTGCAGCGCCATCAACCTTTTTACCAGCAATACGCATTTTTTCATGTCTAATAGTCATTCAAATTCCTAGCGAAAGTTTTTTAAAAAATAATGGGCATGATTGATTGTTGGTTCATTTCGAAAATCAATCATACCTGATCAATCATTACTCAACGTGATTGAGAGCAACATTGAAAATATCAAAGTTTCTTAATTGATGGGTCGCGTCAAGGTTAGTTGCAGGACGACTGAAAACTAAAGGAACCGTTTGCTCTGTAACACCACCGTGTGAACGTAAAGGAACGGTTAATCCTGAAAGGTCATGTCGTGATGCCGTTGTACCCAAAACCGTGTCTTTTTCTGACGTTAGAATCAGATCACCCATACGGTCATAGGCCAATTCGAATTCATCACAACCTGCTTGATTAGTGAAAACATGTTCCATTCCAGGGATCGCTTTCAGTTCAGAAATAATATGACCCACATCAGCATCATCTGCCAGGTAAACAGTCGCATACGAGCCTAAAGCACCGTGGTGTACGACGTATGGATCCGTGATTGGCAAAATAACACGAGCTTCTGCAGGAGATAGGATACGATCCATTTCGTCTTGCAGGTAAATGACTTTTGGATCACCCGCATCATCATGTTTAGCGTTCATGCCATGGTCTGCTGTTAACGCAACAACGGCGCCTAATGCGTCCAGTTTAGCCCAATAACTATCCATCATAGAATAAAATGAATTAGCACCTTCACTACCGGGTGCAAATTTATGCTGGATGTAATCAGTGGTTGATAAATACATCAGATCGGGGCGAACCGTTTCCATCAATTTAACGCCAGCAGCAAAAATGAACTCAGATAACTCGGCACTATAAACTGAAGGCACTTCCATTCCGACCATATCAACAACGTTTTCGATACCATTTTCAGCTAAAGTCACCTCATCAGATTTTTCGGACGAAAAACAAATTGCACCATTTTCACCAAACACTAATTCGTTACCCAATAATCGACGCAGTTTGTCCTTTGCAGTCACAACAGCCACCTTGGCGCCTTGGTCTTGAAAAGCCTTAAAGATAGTCGGCGTTCGCAGCAAATGCGGTTCGTTCATCATCACTTCTTGATCATTTTCTCGGTCATAGTAAAAATTACCACAAATACCATGAACCTTGGGCGGAACACCGGTCACGATAGAAATATTATTAGGGTTGGTAAAGCTTGGAACAACACAGTGTGCGCGCAGATCAGAACCGAGACCTTCAACCACTTTTTTTGTCCAAGGCATAACACCAGCTTCAATTGCTTTTTCGATGTAATCAGGTTCTGAACCATCAATACACACCACAACACGTGGTCTAGTTGGCCATTGATAGCTCCGCCCGTTGACGTCAACTGCTGATTTGTCTGAATTCATAAGACTTAGTATCCAAAGATTAAATTGTGATAAACAACTATAACCTGTTATTTCTCATCAGGTTAATCGATATAATGAATGATTTGTATTGGCAGTATCTATAGATATTTCAGGTATACAGGCTTTTGAGACCATTGTGACAGACAATAAATGTTGCATGCTGATATAAGTGCGTGGCTTATTCTTTCCTAGTCGACTGAATCATTTCGAGGAAGGCATCGGTGACTCGTAAACTTCGACGTTCTTTGAGGCACACCACATATTCATCGAGTGTTAAATCGGCATCACTGACTATTAAAGGGCGTAAACGAGAGTCAGCTGATAACTCTGTTTCAGCCACAATACCAACGCCAAACCCCGCTGCAACGGCTTCACGAACCCCTTCTCGTCCAGTAATTTCCATGACACTTTTAAGTACACCCCCAGAAAATGCAACGGTTTCTTCAAATAAAGAACGTGTGCGCGAGCCCTTTTCACGTAGGATAATTTTCTGACCCAATAACTCTTCCATGGTAATCGTTCGCCGATCGGCCCAAGCATGATCTTGATTCACAAAGGCTAATAACCGGTCGGGTGCGAGCGGAATGAAATCGAGCCGATCATCTCCTTCTGGAATATTGGGGAGTACAGCAACATCACAGCGCCGCGATTCGAGCCAAGACATCAGCTGTTTAGAATTACCATATTGTATGGATATGTTGATGCCCGGAAACAACCGTTGAAATTGAGCCAGCAAAGGAGTGACTATATAGGGCGAATCAGCTGCAACCATTAACTGACCGGATGTTAAAGCACGAGCGGACTGCAACAGTAACTCGACTTCCTCTTCATAACGAAAAAGATGACGTGTAATACCATAGGCCGATTGTCCAATATCGGTTAATTCGATACGACGACCCAGACGCACAAATAATTTAATCCCGTAACGTTCCTCTAACTCTTTAACCTGACCGGAGAGCGTGGGTTGGGTAATATGCAAAGCTTCCGCAGCCTTGGTAAAACTGCCATGGGTTGCAACCGCATGAAAAGACCTTAAGTGCGCGTGCGATATTGGCACAATCTATTCCAACCATATGATATATCGATTTGATGAATACTAGTCAACAGCGGTATAAATGGCAAATAAATTTAACTAGAAGCCTAATGAAGGCTAAAACTTGGTAATAAAATGACAACTGCAAAAAAAGCAAGCTCCCCCACGGGTGACCCTTTCCTCCTAACTCCGGGGCCCTTGACGACTTCACCATCAGTAAAGGAAGCCATGTTGCATGACTATGGTTCAAGAGATAATACCTTTATTGAACTAAATGCCAACATGCTCGAGAGCTTGATCAATATCGTAAACGGCCAAGGCACTCACGTCAGTGTTCCATTACAGGGTAGTGGTTCTTTTGTAGTTGAGGCAATGATTGGAAACTTTGTACCCGCTGACGGCAAAGTATTGATCTTAGTCAACGGCGCTTATGGTAAGCGTATTGTAAAAATGTGTGATTACTACAAGCGGCATTACATTGTTCAAGAAACGCCCGAAGACGTACCTGTTGATGCAGTTCAGCTTGATAAAACATTAGCGGCTAATGCCGATATTACTCATGTTGTTGTGGTTTATTGTGAAACAACTTCTGGAATTTTAAATCCCCTTAAAAAAGTTTCAGACGTCGTGGCTAAACATAAGCGAGGGCTCTTAATTGACGCGATGAGCGCATTTGGTGCACTGCCATTAGACACTAAAGAAATTACCTTCGACGCCGTCGTTGCATCCAGCAACAAATGCTTGGAAGGAGCGCCTGGATTAGGTTTTTGTATTGCGAGTGAATCAGCAATGGTAAAAACTGAAGGTAACTCACCTTCATTAGTGCTCGACCTTTATGATCAGTGGAGAGCCATGCAAAAAACCAAACAATGGCGTTTTACACCACCTACACATGTAATATTAGCCTTTGCACAGGCTATTAAAGAATTTGAAGCAGAAGGCAACGTCTCAGGCCGCGGTGGCCGATATCGTGACAACCATGCTGTTTTGATTTCGGGTATGCGTGACATGGGCTTCAAAACTTTATTACCTGATGCGCTTCAAGCACCCATTATTGTTACCTTCCACATGCCGACTAATCCAGAATTTGATTTTGATCAGTTCTATGATGGTTTGCGTGATCAAGGTTATGTTATTTACCCTGGCAAGTTAACCGTCGCGAATAGTTTCCGTATTGGTTGTATTGGTCGCCTTGGTAAAGAACAGATGGAAGGTGCGCTTGGTGCCATTAAAGGCATGGTTGAAACATTTGGTATTAGCCAAATTAGTTATGACTAACCTAGTATTTATACTCCAGTCTGCTCGCGTTATAATGAGTAGGCTGATTAATTTTTGAACCATCATATAATTGTCAAACACACAAATTTTTCCATACCCTAGAAAAATTAACGTCCCTTATTCGAAAAACTATAAATTTTAACAACGCCCTAAATGAGATTCAAACATGTCAGCCCCAATTCCAGATCGTGCTAGTGCCGTTATCATCGGAGGCGGTGTCATTGGCGCCAGTGTTGCTTACCACCTAGCGAAACAAGGTTGGACCGATGTTGTGCTCCTAGAGCGCAAGCAATTTAGCTGTGGTACAACCTGGCACGCAGCAGGTCTTGTTGGCACAATGCGTGCAAACGAATCCCATGCAAAGCTATGTGAATACTCCATGGCCGTATTAAAAGAACTTGAAGAAGAAACCGGTCAGTCAACGGGATTTAAACAAGTGGGCTCATTAACTATCGCGCACAGCCAAGCCCGCTTTGAAGAAATAAAACGTATTGCCGATATGAATAATGCATTTGGTATTACCCAAGTTGACATGGTGACACCAGAAGAAGCGAAGGCAATTTATCCATTTCTCAAGTCAGACGATTTACTCGGTGCCTGCTGGGTTGCACAAGACGGCACTGCCAGCCCTGTCGATGTCACGATGTCTTTTGTTAAAGGTGCACGCGGGCGTGGGGTCAAATGTATCGAGGGTATTACCGTGACTGATGTTACATCATCAAATGGTGCCGTCACCGGTGTCATGACTGACCAAGGTCCAATTGTGGCGGATTTTGTTGTCAACTGCGGTGGTTTGTGGGCCCGAAATTTGGGCAAGATGTCAAATGTTAGCATTCCACTTCATGCTTGCGAACACTACTACGCAATTACAGAAAAACAAGACAATATACCGAATGACTTACCCGTATTAAGAGATCATGATCGCTGCGCTTACTACCGTGAGGATGCGGGTAGTCTTTTAGTCGGCGCCTTTGAAAAGCATGCCGTTGCTTGGGGCCAACAAGGTGTTCCCAATGATTTTGCTTTTGAAGCAATCGAAGGCCATATGGATGAGCAGTTAATGCCCGTTTTAGAAGATGCCATGGAGCGCTTACCCTTCTTGCAAAATGTCGGATGGCGTAAATTTTTCTGTGGGCCTGAAAGCTTTACGCCAGATGATCAATTTCATATGGGAGAAGCCCCCGAATTAAAAAACTATTATGTGGCCTGCGGTTTAAACTCTGTCGGCATTCAAACATCAGGTGGCTTGGGTCGCGCATTGGCTGAGTGGATGCACAAAGGTCATGCACCAATGGATCTATGGGGCAATGATATTCGTCGTATGTTTCCATTTCAGTCGACTCAAAACTACATTGAAGAACGGGTCACAGAATCACTCGGTCTACTCTATGAAAATCACTACCCTTACCGTCAAATGACTACATCACGTGATATCCGTCACTCACCTATTCATGAAAAATTGGCTTCACACAATGCTTGTTTTGGTGAAAGTGCCGGTTGGGAGCGTCCAAACTGGTACGCCCCTAAGGGTGTCGATCCAAAGTATGAATATAGTTTTGGCAAACAAAATTGGTTTGAATACAGTGCAGCAGAACATAGAGCGGCTCGTGAAAAGGTCGTAATGTTTGACCAAAGTTCATTCTCTAAATATTTAGTTCAAGGCAGAGATGCTTGCAAAGTGTTGCAGCGAATCTCAAGTGCTAATGTCGATGTTGAGCTAGGTCGAATGGTCTATACCCACTGGCTCAATGATCGAGGTGGTATCGAAGCTGACTTAACAGTCACACGATTAGCTGAAGACCAATATTGGATTGTCAGTGGTGCTTCACAAACCATCAAAGACTTAAACTGGCTAGATCGAAATATTGCTGACAATGAATTCTGCTGCGTGAGTGACATCACCAATGCTTGGGCTGTATTTGGTGTTCAAGGGCCTGATAGCCGAGCTCTACTAAGCGACACTCTTAATCATGACATGACAACCGAAAGCTTTGGTTTTGGTTCATTTCAGTCAATTGAGCTCGGTTCAACCCGAGGTTATGCAGCTCGCGTCTCTTATGTTGGTGAGCTAGGTTGGGAACTCTATGTGCCAGTTGACCAAGCGCGTCATGGTTTTGATTACTTATGGGATAAAGGCCAGTCGCATGGTCTAACTTTAGCTGGAATGCACGCTTTAGATTCATGCCGAATGGAAAAAAAGTTTGTTCATTATGGTCATGATGTTGCCGAAACCGATACGCCTTTAGAATGTGGCATGGGTTTTGTTTGTGATTTTAATAAGAGCGATCACTTCATCGGACGTGATGCAATCTTAAGGCAAAAAGAGTCGCGATCATTTATGAAAAAACGTCTCGTTCAGTTCTTACTTGAAGACCCCGAAGCGATGCTCTACTCGCATGAACCGATTTTACGTGATGGTAAAATAGTTGGTCATTTAACCTCTGGCAACTACGGTCATACGCTAGGGGCTTCTGTCGGGTTGGGTTATATCGAAGTTGAAGATGACATCTCTGCGGATTATCTGGCATCTGGTAAGATTGAAATCAATGTAGCGGGTGTGACAATTCCAGCAAAAGCTAGTTTAGTCGCACAGTACGACCCCAAAGCAAAACGAATGCGCGATTGAGTGAGTCATTGCCCCAGGGCTTAAGCCCTGGAAATCAAACTTTAGTTATTAATCGTTATCCGTTAATCCAGCACCAGCCCCAGCTCTTGATTCCTCGGTAGCAGGTGCATAGGTCCTAAATGCTAGCTGATCAACTATTTTCCATGCTTCGCTATCGATGCTGTAGGACAAGGTCGATGGCAATTGCTCTGGCAAGGTGTCAAACGTTTGCTGGCAACTGACAAACTCAGTTTTATCTAACCACAGATCCTTACGATCACCTTCGATTCGAATACCATTACCATAACAACTGAGCTTGACGTTGGCCCAGCTGATAGTAATAACCATGTTATGACTTCGCGTTGCCTGCCCAATAGTTGCAGCCAACAGAATTGGATAGGCGGCAGATACTAAACTGATCGTGTGACCATTGAGTAAGAACTTAGCTCGATCCGCTATCGCAGCACCAGTAATTATGGGGCAAAGAGTTTGATCGTTGGCTTGCCAGTGCGCATTTATCGAATCAGAACCAATGATAGGTTTAAATTGCTCATAGTCCTTACCTTCAATATTTTGCAGGTGGCTCAACATCAATTCAGGGCCCGGTAAATCAAAGGCGGCCAACCAGCGAGCCGCTTTACCCGCCTCCTCTGCTAGCCCCCAGTGCAAACCCACAGCCCGGGCCACTTTTCGGAAGTAACCTTCTATTTCGACCAAAGTCTGCTTTTGTTTCATTTGATGGGTTTGTCGCTATCAAGCCAACACGGGAATTTTACGAGCGAGTAATTCATCAGGGTGAGGACAATCTTGGTACATGCAAATTCTGACCCAACGATCAGAACGAGGGTCGAATTTTGTCGCACCAAAAAATGACAACTTACAACGAAGAAGATCTATTGGCAGCATATCCGATGCTATAACGTTGTCCTGTACTTCAGCATAAGGCCTATTTTTTAAATTCTGCACTCTACGAAGCGTGTGACGATGTTCTGGATGCGCTAATAAAAAATCAGCAATCGGTTTTTGATCTGAATGGGTTTCAGTCCAGCCTAATAGTGTTTTATTCAATTGACTAATATAAAAGCCTATGCCGTAGGGCGATTCATATTCTTCACCCGGCTCATTAAATCGTTCACCTACTCGAGGCTCAAGCTTTTCTGCGGAGGTGTACCAAAAACGTGCCTGACTTTCTGGTTGATCAAAGTCGATTGACAGGGCCCACTGGCATTGCAGGTCAAGAATATTCAAAGTCTCAGCGACTGTCATTGAGCCATCAATAATAAAACTTAGGTGCTCGTCTGCATCCATACAACCCGTCAAATCATCAACTAATTCACCATAAGGCTCCAGAATTAATGATACGAGTTGTTCCTGACCCTCAAGGCTCAAATGTTGCTCAGCCCACTGATAGAATCGATCCCAAGGGTAATCAAAGTTGAGGTTTTCAGTGCTAATATAAACCGACATTTTTTCCAAATCATCACCCAGTGAAGCCAATTTTTCTAACTGGATTTTATGTACCGTATTCCAGTTAGAAAAATTAAACTTAGCCCGCTCAAAGCTGGTCACAAACTCGGTGACTTCTGCTGCGCTGGCTTTATTAACTGCACGAACTCGAGCAATCGCTTCTTCGCGTGCCATCATCCAATTATTAATCAATGCAGGGTGATTAAATAAAAATGGGGCCATACCAAGTCCAGTGGAATTTCCGACTCCAATACGCTTTCTAAGATCTGGCGCAATAACAGCAGCTTTATCACCACCAACCGATTGAGCAATATGCTCTACTAAGTCAATTGCAAATGCACGGGTCAACCAAACTGACAACAATTCAGCTTGAAACGGGCCACTCAGTTCGGGTCTATCACAAATGGTCAACCGATCAGCTGCACCGAATTTTCCAGAACCATAAACGGCTGTTGTTCTAACCAAATATCCGACAGATTCCAACTGCTCTCGATCGGGTTGTTCACCAATTGAAAGCTTTTCGATAACATGATTCCACAATCGCACTGAACGATTCGCGCGTGATAGACTTATCTCAGAGTCACTTATACGACCCGCTTCCTGTTTCGGCACATTTTTTTCTAGCCGATCTAAATCCGCAGTGGTGGGGACCCCATCAAATAAAGTAAAGGTAGCATCCCAGGCCGTAGCAATGACTCGATCAGACCGCATTTCATCGGGTAAATAGTGCGAAAAAGCGACTAAAGAATAGGTTCGAACAGGACCGATAACGCTATAGACAGCGCGGCCAAAACCATCGCCATCAACTTCCCAAACTGGCTTATCAAAAGTCCATTGCTCATTTTTTAATCGGCGCAACAAAGTGCGCATGAAAGATAGTCGCGTTTGATGAAAACTGCCCATGCGTGCGAGACGCATGACAACTTCAGCCGGGCGTCTAAAATTAGCGGCTTCAGGCACGGGATTTTGATCGGTACAGTTCATTTTTTTACCCCTTCATTTAGACTAAAAGGCTAACTAAACACTATCATCACAACATACTACTTGGGCCCAAAGTTTTCGTCAAAAAAACTCAACCAATTATTTCCCATAATTTTAGCAGTATCCTGCGTATCAAAGCCCACTTCGAGTAAGCCCTGCTCTACATTAGAAAAATCACGGTTATCGTTAAACCAAGGTGGCATGTCAGGAAAACCCGCATTGGATGCCGAGCCTTCACCATAATCAATTTTTTTGGTCCAGCGGCCTACTCGCATCCATTCAACCACTGAGTCAGGATGGTCTTGGCATAGGTCTGAACCTATCCCAATATTATCAACCCCCATCTTATCCGCACAGTTGGCTATCATTTGGCAAAAGCTTTGCAAGCTGCAATCTCCTTTTCCCTTAAGATGATGCGGGTACATACTAAACCCAAGCATACCGCCTGTTTCACCCAAACCTTTTAGAATAGCATTTGATTTATTGCGCAGCGCTGGCGCCCAGAAGTTGGGATTCGCATGGCTAACCACTATCGGTCTGGCACTAAACTCTATGGCTTCTAAGGTAGATTGTTCAGCCGAATGACTCATATCGACCACTAAGCCGACACGATTCATTTCTTCAATCACTTGCTTGCCCATGCGGGTAATACCAGTGTCATTTTCTTCGTAGCAACCTGTTGCTAACAGCGACTGATTATTATAAGTCAACTGCATGAACCGAGCACCGAGGGTATGTAATATTTCAACTAAACGGATATCGTCTTCCATAGGGGATGGATTTTGGAACCCATAAAATATAGCGGTACGGTTGGTTTCGTGCGCCAAACGCACATCGTCACCCGTCTTGCCGTGAAAAATCAACTCAGGAAACTGTTCAAAAAAACCATTCCATTGCTCTATATTGGCAACCGTTTCGCGGAAATTTTCGTGATAAGCAATCGTGACATGAACAGCATCGACGCCACCTTCACGCATTTGTTTAAAAATCTCTTCCGACCAATTAGCATATTGCAATCCGTCGATTCGATAGCTCATGTTACTCATACTTGCCCTGTACTTTCACATTAAAGCAATGACTGCTTGTTAATGAATGTTTATCTAGGAACATCTATTCTGGAAGACCTGAACTGATGTAAGACGTTTTGACATGAGTATAAAACTCTTTGGCGTACGAACCCTGCTCACGTGAACCATAAGAACTCTCACCACGACCACCAAAAGGCACGTGGTAGTCAGTGCCCGCAGTCGGTAGGTTAACCATTACACAGCCTGTTTTGGCATTACGACGGAAATGCGTTGCCCGCGCCAAATTAGTTGTAATGATTCCAGCAGTTAATCCAAATCGAGTATCGTTCACTGTACTGAGCGCTTCTTCATATGAACTGACTTTAATAACACAGGCCATCGGCGAAAATAACTCTTCGCGGTTAACTTGCCAATCGTTGCTCGTACCGGTAAAAACCGCTGGGGTCATAAAGTAGCCTTCAGTAGCACGCTCAACACGCTCGCCACCACAACGGTGTTCACCACCTTCTCGCTTAGCCAATTCGATATTTGCCAAGTTTTGAGTTAATTGAACTTCGCTCGCAACAGGCCCAATTTGTGTGCCTGCTTCAAGCGCGTGGCCAACTACCATCGCTTCGGCACCAGCAACCAAACGATCAACAAATTCATCATGAATGGATTCATGGACAACCAACCGCGACGACGCCGTACATTTTTGACCCGTACTACCAAAGGCACCCCCTAGCGCACAGGCAATAGCAGTATCAAGATTCGCATCATCCATCACGGCTAAAGCATTTTTAGAGCCCATTTCAAGCTGGAGTTTAGTGAAGTTACCGACCGCTGTTTTGGCAATTTCTCGCCCCACGGGTACCGACCCAGTAAAGCTAATGGCATTGACCATTGGACTTTCAATTAGCTGCTGACCCAAATGACTACCAGAACCCATAACTAAATTAAACAAACCTTTCGGTAAGTCCTGCTTTTCAATTATACGTGTTAGAGCAACGGCTGAAGCGGGTACGATATTGGCGGGCTTCCAAATAACCGCATTACCAAAAGCCAGTGCTGGGGCAATCTTCCATGCCGCAGTGGCCGTCGGAAAGTTCCAAGGTGATATGATAGCGACAACGCCAACAGGCTCGCGGCGCACATCGACTTCGATACCATCACGCGTAGACTCAGTATTTTCGCCCATTTGGCGTAATACTTCAGCTGCATAATAAGTAAAAAACTGACCCGCACGATAGACCTCACCCTTACCTTCAGGCTGAGTTTTGCCCTCTTCACGAGCCAGTAGCGTACCGAGCGCTTCACAATTCGCAATCAACTCGTTGCCAATATTCATTAGGGCGTTGTAACGTTTTTCGAGACCTACTTTTGCCCATTCGATTTGAGCTGATCGGGCTGCATCCAGTGCACGATCGAGCTGAGACCTGTCAGCTTGCGCATACATGCCGATAATATCAGACAGGTCGGATGGGTTAATGTTCGCAACTTCACTAGCGCCAGCAATCCACTCGCCAGCAATAAAGTTATAGTTGTTATTGGTCATGGTTTCTCTCTGAGTATTGTCACAAAATTTTTATCGTAAGTTACAGACAAGATAAAAGACCCCTGTTAGTCAGTCAATCGTAATTTGTTGAGTATCCATTCAACATAACTGAATCTTGGATTAGTTTGTTTGATTCGGTGCAACAAAGACTACCGAAGGTCAAAGCAGCGCTATGTTTTTAAATTGGCAAACTCGAGGTGAGGGATTTAAGCGCAGTAGAGAAGAAAACCAACCAACAGATTAACCCTAAAATAACCAAAAGACGCTATTGCAAACAGCAGATTTATAGTCTGAAGTGAAAGCAGGAAAATGAAACAACTTCAATTTTAACCCGGAATAGTCTCTCAGCCAGGAGAAAAAAGGTATCGAGCCACAAGGGTTTGAAAAATCTTTTGGGGGGTGAGTCCTACCACTCAAATTAGAATTGATCATCCATCAACCTCATCAATGCGACGGCCCAATTCAGTTAAAACCAACGACAACTGTTTTATATAGATATTTAACAATATCTAACATTTTTAGTACCACCTACGATTCAGCTTTTTTGATTACGACCCAGACCTTAGTTTTCACACCTTGACCGTTACCCGTCCAGCTAACCGCCAAATATTGAAGGATAACAAGTAAAATGTTGAACTGAAATTACGCGAAAATTCTGTACGTATAGACAAAACATTATTTATCATTGATGATACTGTTAATATGGCCCTTTTAGAGCGGTTTAGTAGAATTATTGGTATTAGGCATCAGAGCAATATGATATTGGAAAAAGCAATATGAAACGACGCGTGGTTGCATTGGCAACAATGAAAGGTGGCAGCGGCAAAAGTACTGCTGCATTATGTCTGGCTGCACATTGGTGGAATGTAGGGCGCAGTGTCGCGGTTATTGACGCTGACCCTCAACGATCTATACTACGATGGCAATCATCTGGAAAAATTTTGAGTGCGTTGGAATGCATTGGCGCTGATGAAAGTAATATCCACAAGACTATAACAGACTGTCTCGATCGCGGCATTGAACGTATTGTCGTCGACACCCCAGGCTTTCGTGCACCTGTTACGGAAATTGCCATCGCCATGGCCGGTCTATGCTTGATTCCCGTTCGGCCATCACCTGTAGACTTTGAGGTCGCCGCCGATAAAGTTGAAATGATTGCAAAAATGCAAGCTGCAGGCAGCGAAGGGCCAATTTCATACCGTTTCTTATTGACCCAAATAATCCAAGGCAGTGTCATCTCACGCCATATGCGCAACGAAATGATAGCCGCTGGGTATCCCCTATTAAATGCCAAGATGAACCATCGCGTCGCCTACGCTGAGGCAGCCCTTGGTGGCTCAACACCAACGCTAGAGCAACCTCATGGTAAGGTAGCCAGAGAGATTAAAGAGCTAGCCGAAGAAGTCGACGAATTTTTGGAGTAACAGGCGATTATGAGCAAAAAATTACCTGGCCTGAACCGCCGTGCCCCGAAAATTTTTGATGCCGCTGAGTCTCAGACAAAGTCCATACCTGAACCCCGCGCTAAATCGAAACCACGTTCAGGGCCAACGAAAAGAAAAAAAACAATCCTCATTGTCGAGAAATTATCCTTTGATCAGGAGGAACGCATTGAGAACGAAGACCTATTACCAGAAAGTAGCACAGTAGAAATTGATCAACGCGTTGCAAAGGCTATGATAATTGTCGGTCAGCGCAGTAACTGGGCCATGGCAGGGGGGATGTTACCAATCCCAATGATTGATGCCGCCATTATAATCGGGGTTCAATTGTCAATGGTGAAAAAATTAAGTGCCCTTTATAACGTCCCATTTCATCGAAATCGTGCTCACGCCATAGTCATGGCGCTAATTGGTGGATTGCTTCCCTACATGGCAGGTGCCGGGTTGGCCAGTCTGTTGGGGAAATCAATACCCGTGTTGGGATGGGGCATCAGTATAGCGGCAGTTTCAATCTTAGCAGGAGCAACCACGCATGCCACCGGCGTGGTATTCATCCAACACTATGAGAGCGGAGGGACACTGTTTAATTTTGATCCAGCCGCAACCCGAGATTTTTATAGACAAGAATTCGAAAACGCTCGACAGAAAAAAACTCCTGCAGCCTAACTGTTATCATGCCTCTGTTCATTCATACTCGTTTGCAAAAAATTTACCTGCCAACGTTTGAGCTTTTTCTCTCTCTGAAGATGTCATTTTTTCTCAATGCTGTCGTGAGCTACGCTACCACATCGAGACCCCTGTGAGGTCGCAATGTTGTGACACCTGTGAACGAGTGTGTGGGTTGCGTATAAAATCGTATAATGGATAGCAGCAATGTCTTAAGCCTCCTCATCCGTTGATGTATGTTTTACACAACTGTCACAGATATAAATTACGGGGACTATTACAGGAATTAGTTTTACCGAGGTGAAAAGTAGGGCTGAAACAATAAATTAAATACTCTCTGTGGAGACGAAAACCCCGAACAGTTCGGGGTTTAATGTTATCAGCCATAAAAAGTAGATAATTGCGTTTATAAATCTACTGTTTTAACATATTCCACATTAGCGAAAGTCGTAGGACGAAGCGCTTCGGTAGCACCAGTTTGTTCACCACCGGTGTCACCCATAAATAACTTAGCACCATCTTGAATTCCAATTATAGTATATTCGACTTGTCCAAACTCTTCTGCACCCGCCGTCGTGTTGGTAAGATCTATCTCTGTCACGTTAGTAAGCGTAATAACGACACCATCTACCGTGACCGTCTGATTTGGCAAATGGGCTCCCAGTTCAAACGAATCCGTTTCTGTTGGGTCTTGAGTTAACATATCTAACGCATCGCAGTTTGTATTTCCATAGGCCGATAGAACATTGGTTATTGTACTATCTTCATTAAAAGTGCTTGATAAACCTAAAGACACGCCGTCAGCTGCAACACAGAAAACCCAATTGCCGATAAGATCCGACTTGGTCAGCGCTAAACCAGCACTACTTCCAGTACCACTCGAACCGCTGCCCCCACAAGCAAACAGTATCATCGAGCCCATAAGTACTGCGGCTGCTTTAATGAAACCAAATTTCGGTTTCATTTGTGTTTTAAGTAATGTTAAATTTGTATAGTAACGATTTAAAATTGTTAAGTTCTCATTTGAACGCATGATTGTCTCTTGGGTTTATAAAATTAATTTTCACTGACCACTATAATTAACAGCAAAGTGAATCACGACTGTTTGACTGATATATATAAGCAAGTGTTTTTATTACTTCTCATATAAAAAACACTTGGAAAATTACGTCTTTTTTACCTATTTATAACACTCTAAACCCTAATAATAATACTCCACTCGATAACTAGATAATAGTAATTATTTAACAAAAAAATTAAATGACCATCACAGGGATCGAAAACTTGAGTTATTCATAAAGGGTCACACAATTTATATGGCAAGACTACAGGCGGTTAATTTTAAAAGATAATAAAAAATTGAACCCTTATTGATCGGTTTACCTTTTAAACTAAAGATAGATTAATAGTACGCAAAGTTTGGCATTTAGGCGGCGTGGTCGTAACTACCGCATTACGATATGTTTTGCTTGGTCATAAAAGCATAACAAAAAAATTTCCACAAAGGGCTACTGCTATAAACAGATTAAAAGGGAACGCTCTGCGCTGGGCAGCAATCAATATTTTGGGGTTTTACGGTCGGATTAGCGAAACAGCCCAGCGCTAAAGCAGTCTGTCCGTCAACCATAACGATGAGGATTTTTTACTTCATATTTTGCGCAGCAATCACTATTCACACTGAAATAGTAGAGTCTGATTTTATAATAATTTTTTACCGTCAAATATTAAAATTTCTAGGGCTGAAATATCAACTTCTTCAATACAGGCTAGGTTGACTCGCATCTGTCCAGGTGACCGAAGTGTTTCGTTGTGAGTGTATATTCCGCAGGTTTTACAAAAATAATGTTTCGCTACTTTATTATCAAATTGGTAAAGGCCAATATCGATGGCATGAGCTTCAATTTTGAGGGCTTCTGCGGGGATGACCTCAGCCGACATAATCGCACCTTTGCGGGAACAGATAGAACATGTGCAACGCAAACCTTTTTGAATGTCTTCGCCTTCGTATGAAAATTTTATAGCCCCACAATGGCAATTGCCTTCATAGTGATGTGTCATAGTTGCCCCTCAAATTTTTAAAACACTGGATTAATTTAAACATCAACTTTTACCGCTGTAAATAAAAAGCGATTGACGCAAAAAAAGAAACTCTCTGTTTTTGATAGGTCTTGGATTTGTTTCATCCACAACGCTGCTTCTTCATTAGAAATAACGTTGTTTTTTACTGCATAACTTGAAAAATACGCCAGCATGCCGGACGAAAAATTGACCTCTGAATAGCTGGTATTCAAAATCGGTATAGCGGTTGTTTTAATCGCACTGAAGTTTAACTTTTTAAGCAGGGGAATAAGCTTAACGGGCAGGTTGGGGCTGGACACTGTAGCGTCCCAAGCATCAAGAATTTTACGCGTCATGACTTCATCTGGGCTATTGAGGACCACGCCTCGCCAATCAGTTTCAATGATAGCAACACGCCCACCGGGCTTCATTACACGGCGCAATTCAGACAGTGCAACTTCAATCTCATCGACATACAGTAGCGTTTGAATACAGCTGGCAGCATCAAAACTGTTGTCAGCGAAGTCAAGCTGAGTAATCGAGCCCTGCTGTAACTGAACGTTTGTCATTTCAGAGCAGCGTTTTTTTGCCAGTTCAAGCATGTCATTACTAAAATCAACGCCAACAATTCGACCTTGCAAACCAATTGTACTGGACATGTCGTGTACCAACAGCCCTGTACCACAGCCAACATCAAGCACCTGTTCGCCTGCGCGCAATGCGAGTGCCTCAAGAGTTTGATTTCTTTGTCGCACTATTTCAGGTGTTTGGTAGCTAAGTTCAATGTTTTGAGCCGCTTTTTTATCATAGATGATCATCGGTTCACTCGCTGTGGGTATCAAACTTGATCAATTCAGTTAGTACTAGGCTGGGTTATTCGCTTGATCACCCAATCAAATCATTAGTTTTATGTGTTCGAATAATCACCTTAAAGGCTTAGTTCAAGCCCCTGCCTGTAGTAATCAGCGGCTTTATCTTGTTTTTTTAACTGCTCTCTAAACAATTCAGCTAAGACAAAATAGGCGGCAGGCGTTGCCTTGATACCCAAACTAGCTTCGAGATAACCCTGAGCCTTACCCCATAATTTTGCACGGATGCAGATCCGACCCAGTGCGAGCAACAAGTGTTCGTTTTCACCATAATTGGTCAACCATTTCTCTGCTTGTTGCAATTGGTTAGCGCCATCAATGGGGTTAAGTTCACCATAAATATCAATTAGTCCATCATGCCATTGTCGGTCGAGTGATGTAGAAATCAGTTCCTCTGAATCGGCAAGATGCCAGTTTGCCTTATGATAGAGACTGACACAGTGAATTAAAATATCGGCTTCAGCTCGTAAAAGTCTCGGCACTTTTTCCCAGGCCAAATCAAGAAGAGACGAATTATCAGTATTCGCGTTAATATCAAGGTAGCCTTTATAAGCGACCCTTTCCATCACTTTTAATTCGTCCTCTTTAAACAATTTTTTCTTGTGGATATCGGGAAGTAATTCTGTCAACGCGCGCCAGTCTTCTAATTGAAAATAAACTTTAGCCATGAGCCGAGTTAAGTGATCGTGCCTTGGGGCAAGGCTGCGTAAATGAATGAGTGTCACCAGTGCCTGCTCATTTTGATGGTGCGATAACTGAAGCTCGGCTTTTGTCACGCCAATTGCAATTTCAGCTTCTGGACTTACTTCAATAGCCACTTTTAGGTAACTGTCACGCAAGTCATACTTGCCCTGTTGCTGGGCAGATCTTGCTGCAGCAAGATAATGAAGCAGCGGGTTTTCACTATAATCAACCAGCTTGATCAGATTTTTTTCAGCCAGTGCAAACCGACCTTCAGCGAGGTCGATCAATCCCTGACTGAGCAACTTTCGGCTTTTTGTAAACCGGCGGCTCTGCGACTGGCGTTTGACCGACAGAGGTAAGCGAAAAATTCCAACCATGATTCTAAGCAGGAAATAGACCAATAATGCAATTATAGCGACCACAATAATACCAACCGCCAGACTGGTCTCTATCGAGTAATCACGATATTTAACCAGTAAAAAACCGGGGTCTTCCTTAATGAATAAAATAGCGCCCAACATGGTGATAATGAGTATGAGCAATCCAGTCAAAAATTTAAACATTGTCAGCTGCCTCATTAACTGCATCGGTTGATGCTGGTTTTGGTGCGACTACTTCTGGTAAATTGTTGTTCGCACTCGGTGCATTCTGGCGTTGACTTATAATATTATTTAGCAACTGGAGTGATCCGTTGATTGCAGGTTTACTGGGTTTAATCACTGATTTTTGAAGCTGCAATAATTGCGCATAAAAATCATTATTAGCAGCGTCATCCAGATCATAATATTGTTTGAATAAGCGAATGTTTTCCGCCATTAACTGACGGTACTGAAAGTCGTTTCTTTCTAAAACAGTCCATCGGGTAAGCTTCAGATTACTTTCCATAATTTCTTGTATATTAACAGTCAGCACTGCCGTATTGATTGGCTCAGCTGTGCTGCGTTTAATCGTCACTAGAGAAGTAATAAATGCCGTTATTTTTTGCTTGATGGTAGCATCAACAGAATCAGATAACCCTAATTCGGTCGGTGCCATTTGGGTATTGATGGCTTTTATACCCGCCTGATAGCCTGGTTTGATTGCCAGAATTTGCTGACTTAGTTGAGACAACAATAACGTCATACCAACTAAGTCAGGTCTGGCACGCGTTTTTAAGTTCGCTACCTCCTCACTTATTAATACTCGAACAGGTAATAGTCCAGGGTCAGCGGTTACAGCTATTTTATCACTGGCCGCTTGTAAGGTTAACGCGGCACCCTCAAAGTCGTTTTCAAGGGCCAATTTATGTTGTGCAATGCGTAACAAGTAAACCACTTCAGACAATTGCCAGTCACTGTCACTACGCCCATAAAGGTCAAATAGTTTTTCGGTTGAATCTTTCAGTTCTTGCTGCTGTTTTTGTAACTCATCAATACGTGTCTCAGAGTTACCAATGCCTGATTCCAACAAAGAGAATTGTTCATTGACCTGCTTTTTTACCCGTGTTTGCACCTGTTCTAAATTAGCTTTTTTATCAATTTGAGTGCGCAGCTCGAGCAACAAGCCTCGCTTTTCAGATTCGTTTTTTTGCTGCATTTGCCAGTAGTAAAAGGCGGCAGCCATAAGCCCAATAATTAACAATAAATTAAACACCCCAAAAAAAGGAAAACCACGCTTTACTTGGGGTGTTTTAGCCGGCTGGTTGTCCACCTGCGGGGTGTCGGACGGTTTATTTTTGTCGAGCCGGGCAGTTGCTTTCTTGGAAGGTTGTTGTTTTTGGCTGTCACTCTTTGATTGAACTGGTGTTTTACTGTCAGATGATTGGTTGGCAGAAGCCTCATCAACATTGCTATCTACAATGAATTTATCTTTAGCAGTATCCGCCTGGGCGACATCGGTCTTAACGTCATCAACCTTAATCTCATCAGAGGGTGAATTGGCTTTATTGGGTGATTTATTTTTATTGCTCATAGGTTCAGACTGTTTGCTCGCTTATCCATTTGGTAATCGCCAGTTGAATGCCTTCATCACTCGCATTTTTGGCAATAATAATGGATCCATTATGTCCCAGATTTACAGCTGATTCACGCATTCTTTCACTGATTAAAAGCCACGGTGTCTTTAATAGTTGGCGATATGAGTAGCGATCGACTGCTTCCATTGTGTTTTGCATGCCTTCAGTACTGGTGAATACAACGATCGTAGGGGAGCCTTGGTGGCATAGTTCCTGATAATGATTAGCCTCATAATAAGGCAACTGGCGACGATAAACTTCGCAATAATCGACACTGGCGTGACGGGACCGGAGTTCATCACCCAGTAAATTACGGCCCTGTTGCCCCCGGAAGATGATAATATTTTTACCCGCTACCTGTTGCAGCTTAGCCGCGGCCAATAAGCCCTCACTATTGTATAAAGTCTGGCTCTGATTGGGACTGTGAATGAGCCGAGGTGTCAAATGGCTTACCTGAGCTGCCAATGCTTGGTAGGTACTCTCACCAATGACACCAAATTCTAAATGCGACAATAATTCATCTGCTCGCATAAACTTAAAGGCACCATCAACCGCATTACGACTGACAAATAGCGCAATGTCATAATGATTGATATTTTGGCTGAGGTTTAGGTGAAATTCAGTTGGGTCACATCCGACTATCTCAATGCTGGGGAAGCTCAGAATTGTCGCGCCCTGCGATTGCAATAACTGATTTAAAACGGCCTGTTGATGGACTGGGCGCGTGTTAAGAACAACCTGCCGGCTAAGTTGCTGTGACTTAGATATGTTTGACAAGAAAGGCGTTGGTACCACCACAACTATTCGTGCAATTTAGTCAGTATTCTACCCGCACCCTGTGCCAGCAAATCTTCAGCAACTTGAATGCCAAGGCTGGCAGCCTGTTCGACAGGTCCCGTTTTTTCGGCTCGCAGTATGACACTGCCGTCAGGCTCTCCAACCAAGGCTCGTAAATAGAGTTCACCATTGTTGAGCAATGCAAAACCAGCTATAGGTACTTGACAACCACCATTAAGCGCTTCATTCAAAGCACGCTCAGCGGTTATTCGGCTGGTAGTGTCGACATCGGCTAACGGTGCTAATAATTCTTTTACTGCATCATCGTCGCTACGCACTTCGATGCCAACAGCACCCTGCCCAATCGATGGTAGGCAATCTTCGGGTTCAATAGCCGTTTTAATCCTTGCTTCGAAACCCAGTCGTTTCAAGCCCGCGCTGGCGAGAATAAGCGCATCATACTCACCCGTGTCCAGCTTGCTTAAGCGCGTGTTGACGTTGCCGCGTATCCAGTTAATTTTAAGCTTTGGATAGACCTCTAGAATTTGGCATTGGCGACGTAAACTAGACGTACCAACAATACTACCGGCAGGCATTTCGGCCAATGAGTCAAATTGATTAGAGACGAAAGCATCACGCGGGTCTTCACGTTCCATGATGACCGCAAGTTCTAAACCCGGTGGAAAAGTAACCGGCACATCTTTCATCGAATGAACCGCAATATCAGCAATGCCTTCAAGCATACCCGCTTCTAGTTCCTTGACAAACAAACCTTTCCCACCAATTTTGGCGAGTGGCGAATCAAGCAAAACATCACCTCTGGAAACCATTTTGACCAGCGTGACTTTAAGGCTGGGATACAACAAACCCAAGCGACGTGATACTTCTTCAGCTTGCCACAGTGCAAGCAAGCTACTGCGAGTTGCAATACGTAATTCGGTTAGCGATGTTTTCATAAGCCAATTATAAATTTTTGTTGCCATAAAGCGCAACACGTAATAGTGGTTATTGGTTTGTCCATAAAACTTTACAGGCTTTTAATTATTTTTCGGACATTAGCTAAATGCCGACGACTCACTTCAAGAGTCTTGTCGGTGCCGTTGAAACAGACATGGTGACCATTATTCTTAGGAATTAAACCATTCACCCGAGACAGGCTAATGAGTGCATTTCGGTGAATACGGTAGAAACGATCCCCAAATTCAATTTCGAGTGCTTTCAGCGCACCCTCAATTAATATTTCACCACCCGTATGGCCCACGGTAAGATACTTTTGATCCGCATTAAAATAATAAATATCATCAACCGATACCAGTACCAAGCTGCCGCGGACACGAGCACAAATATGCCGGCGTGGTTCAATGCTTTCTTCCAACTGGCTAACTTGTAATGCCAGAGCCGTATGGAGTTTGCTTGCTGCGTCCATTGCGGCCAGTAAGCGTTCTTTTTTGACTGGTTTAAGCAGGTAGTCCACGGCATGAGTTTCGAAAGCATCCAAGGTGCGGTCATCATAGGCGGTGGTAAAAATCACGGCGGGTGGCAGCGCCATCTCAGACAAATAACGTGCCGCCTGAATGCCATCCATATCAGGCATTCGAATATCCATTAACACAATATCTGGCGACCTAGATGCCATTATTTCAAGTGCTTCTTTTCCAGTGCTTGCCTGCGCAATCACCTCATAATTGGGTAATTTTGCGATCATTCGATTGAGTCTGTCGCGCGCCAATTTCTCATCATCAACAATCAAAATTTTCATCAGGTGTCCCTCACTAGATTGTTTGCCAGCATCGGCAATAAGAGTGTTACCTTGAACCGGTTATTCTCTTCAAATTGCTGCATAGTGGCTGCACCCGCATAGGTAATTTGAAGGCGTTCGCGAATATTATCGACTGCCATTTGGTTCCCCTCGCGGTGTTTCTGCGTTCGGTTTTCAGGCAACGGGTTAGATATGACGATGCGCACTGCATCTCCAACCCATTTGATCGTAATATTAATAACACCGCCTTTAGATAGTGGCTCCACACCGTGAAAAATAGCATTCTCAACTAGTGGCTGTAATATTAAGGCGGGCAACCAAAGTGGTATGTGATCATCTGATAGCATCCAGTTGATTTTTAGCCTATCGCCCAAACGCAATGCCTCAAGTTGAATATAACTCCGGGTTAATTCGAGTTCTTGCTGTAAAGAGATGCTGTCATCAGAAGACAAACTTGCACGAAATAAGTCCGATAAGTTTTCGATTGCTTGTTCGGCAAGGTCAGGCTCGTCGTGGGTTAGACTCGCAATTGTATTCATGCTGTTGAATAAAAAATGCGGCATGATTCGCGCCTGCAATACTTGCAGGCGCGCCTGAGCTTTCGCCTCGAGTATGATTCTAGATTGATATTGGAAATAAAAATAACGCAGCGCTAGACCCATCAAAATAGCCGCAACAGATAAGTTGCGAATAATTTCAAATGTCATGTTTGGACTGCCTAAACTGTGACTTGTAGACAACCACATCATATCGTCAATGGTTACGCTCAGCACTGTGATAATCAGCGTGATCGACAATACAACACCAAACGCCATCAGCGTAGTTGGCACAATATGGCGCACAAGCCCCCAGCGCGCGAGCTGGCACAACGCCATCGCCGAGAATAAGCCAATGCATTGCATGAAAATAGACAGTAAAGCAATGTGAACATAGAGACTGTGATTTTTGTAACTCACCAGTGCAAACACGATCGCCACCAACTCGATCATTAGCAGCACGCGCAAAAACACATCCGCATGGCAAAAATTAGGCAAATAATGACCTTTTTGCCAACGCAATTAATTATTTTCCTGTGAATTCAGCATAAAGAGTTGATTTGTTTTTCCTGCACTGCAAGCATGCAACCTTAAGTAGTATAGGTAACATTTGGAAAAGCGTGCTGACGCTCTCCATTAAAAACTAACCAAACAAACGACATTAATTATGAGCAAACAAGATTCCCGCATGTGGGGTGGTCGATTTAATGAACCCACCGACGCTTTCGTAGAAGCCTTCACCGCTTCGGTTGGTTTTGACCAGCGTATGGCTATGGTTGATATTGAAGGTTCACTCGCCCACGCTAAAATGTTGCATAAAATTGGCTTATTAAATGATGAAGAGCACGCCGCTATCGAAAATGGTATGGCAAAAATTCAGCTAGAAATTAAAGCCGGAGCGTTCGAATGGTCGGTCAGCCTAGAAGACGTCCACATGAATATCGAATCGCGTCTTACCCAAATCATTGGTGATGCCGGCAAAAAGTTACACACAGGCCGATCGCGGAACGACCAGGTCGCGACCGATATTCGGCTTTATCTGCGCACTGAGATCAATCAATGCCTGTTGCAGCTTCGCGGTTTTCAATCCGGTTTGCTTGACTTGGCCGAACGCGAAGCCGGCACCATATTGCCTGGTTTCACCCACATGCAAGTCGCCCAACCAATCACCTTTGGTCATCACATGCTGGCCTGGTTCGAAATGCTCGACCGCGACCATAGCCGGCTGCAAGACTGCCTAACCCGAATGAATGTCATGCCACTCGGTTCAGCCGCCTTAGCTGGCACCTCATACCCATTGGACCGTCACTACACTGCCGAACTGTTAGGCTTTGACGCACCAAGTAGGAACTCCTTAGATGCCGTCAGTGACCGAGACTTCGCCATCGAATTCTGCGCCGCTGCTGCTATTTGTATGACTCACATGTCCCGTATGGCAGAAGAAATGGTGACCTGGTCAACTGCACAGTTTAATTTTGTTCAACTACCCGACCGTTATTGCACCGGCTCGTCGATCATGCCGCAAAAGAAAAACCCCGACGTACCCGAACTGGTTCGCGGTAAAACAGGCCGCGTCAATGGCCATCTGGTCTGCTTACTAACGCTCATGAAGTCGCAGCCACTGGCTTACAACAAAGACAACCAAGAAGACAAAGAGCCCCTGTTTGATACGCTCGACACACTACAAGGCAGCCTACGCGCATTTGCCGATATGGTGCCAAACTTGAAAGTAAACCGCGACAGCATGTACGCCGCCGCCAAACAAGGCTATGCCACCGCCACCGACCTGGCCGATTACCTGGTCAATAAAGGCCTGCCTTTTCGGGATGCACACGAAGTTGTCGGCAACGCCGTAGCCTCTGGCATCGAGCAAGGTAAAGATCTCAGCGAGTTTAGCCTCGATGAAATGAAAGCCTTCGATAGCCGAATTGAAAACGACGTGTTTGATCTGCTATCACTCGAAGGCTCAGTCAATGCCCGAAATATTCTCGGTGGCACGGCACCCGCACAAGTCTTATTTCAAGTCGCTGCCTGCCGTAAAATGATCGTGAGAAAGTGATAAAACTAAAGAGGCAAGTGTTTATATAGAGAAAGCGTCATTAGAAAAAACTGGAATTTTATCCATACACTACAATAGGTTGTAATTATGAAAATTTCTATCGCATTAATAGGTGATCAAGACGAGTCAGTCACAGCGCATCAGGCTATACCCTTAGCCATTGGCCTAGCTACCGACGCGCTGCAAATCGACACCACTATAGAATGGGTTTCAACCAAAGCCGTGAGTAACGAAAGGCTCAGCCAATTTCACGCCATTTGGTGCGTGCCTGACAGCCCGTATAACAACCCCGAGGACGCTTTAAGCGCAATACAGTTTGCACGCCGTAACGACATACCTTTTTTAGCGACGGGCAGTGGTTACCAACAGGCCATCGTAGAATTTGCCCGACACGTGCTGGGGTTCGAAAAAGCCATGTTCCAAAAAAGTGATGGAACCGCACACAACCCAGAGACAGAAATGCCACTGATTTCAGTCCTGCCCAGTGCCCCAGTCGAAAAATCAGCCTGCATTACACTAGCGGCCGATTCTCAGGTAGCGACTTATTACCAATCAAAAAAGAACCAACCTGAAAAGATCACCGAAGACTATTCCTCCAGCTTCGTTGTTAACCCAGACTATCTGTTTATTTTTGATGGGTCTGAGCTGTACTTTAGTGGGCAAGATGAATCGTCTGCCCCTAAAATATTCGAAATCCCACACCATCGTTTCTTTATCGGCACCGCCTTTCAACCCGAAAGGTCGGCACTCAAGGGCCAAATACACCCACTGATCACGGGTTTATTACAAGCCGCAGTCGAAATGAAAATCGCCACCGCATAAACCGAGTTCAAGTAACACAGAACAAAACAGCGATAATCAAGTGCGTCTTTCGTTAGGGGGCAATAGCCCCCTAACCATTAGGCTAAAACAGTACCAAACCATTGGCTCATGTGCTCAATTTCTTCGGCACAAACACTGTGCTGCATTGCATCATACTCATGCCAACTGGGTTGATAACCCTGCTTTTCTAGGTGTCCACGCGTGCTATAAGCCAAATCGACCGCAATCACCGGATCAGCAGAGCCATGCGCCAGAAAAACTGGAATCGTGAGATTCTCATCACTCTTTTCAGCCGCCAACGTTTCAGCCAACGGCAAATAAGTCGACAGAGCCATAATACCAGCCAGTGGCTTGTTAAAGCGAAGCCCCGTTTGCAGCGCAATCACCCCACCCTGAGAGAACCCAGCCAACACAATTCGAGTACTATCGATACCCTCAGCAATCTGGGCTTCAATCAGCTCAATCAACACAGCTTGCGATGATCGAATACCGCTTTCATCCTGCCGTTCGGCAATATCAGACGCAGCAATGTCATACCACGCACGCATTACAAAGCCTTGGTTAATCGTCACCGGAATCATCGGCGCATGGGGGAAAACAAACCGGACGTTCAAATCAGGGCTTAAACCCAACTCCGGCACAATAGGCTCAAAGTCATGCCCATCGGCACCCAGGCCATGTAACCAAATAACACAGCTATCGGGTGGGTTTGATCCTGTTTCGACAATAAGAGGGGAATCGGACATATTGGTTAAACCTAAAAAAATGATGTGGATTATAGCCTGCGTTGGCACTTAAAATTGAGGAAATTAGAATTTGCTAGAATCTTAAATAATTTCAAGTGGGCTAATAACTGCGTCACCACCGCGGCCTAAAACATGTGTGTAAATTTCAGTGGTTTTAACATCGCTATGCCACCATTGTGCTTGAACAGTACGAATATCAGCACCGCGTTAGAATAGATGAGTAGCAAACGAATGCATACCATTAACCAAAGCCCGAAGCCATATAACAGGCAAGTCGTCAGCCAGTACGTACTATTTAATTTTGATACAGGCTAACTACCTCCTACCGCATCAGTACAATCAATAGGGCATCCACGCTTTAGAAGCTCCAAATTTATCTACGGCCTTTTGATCAAACCTAGGGCATAACAGTCCTTCAATACGTTATTTGGTCATACCATCGTTAGCATTTTTGAATTACCTGGATTCTATTTAATAGAGAAAAACCCTTCACTCGCTCAAATGCCATGTACCCACTGCTTCCCTAGTTTTTCCCAAACTTGCTTTGTATTATATGGCGCACCCACTAAAGACTTAAAATGACTTTCAAATTTTTGACTCAGATAGCACCAATGCTCCAGGTTAATGCTCGAAGGATTGACTAGTTAATGCATCTTTACCACACATAAAAGAGACGGACAAAGCGTGAGTTGTAATAGTAATAGGGGGTCGCATCGAAAGAAACTTGAGTATTCCTTGATTTTGGTATCACCATTCTAATTATGGAATATAAGGTGATACTTTCTCAACTGACAAATACAAGTCGTTGTTTTACAAGATTCAGAAAACCGCGTATTGCTGGAAATGCACTATTTTAGCCATAATTTGAATTACTGATGGGCACGGCAAAACAAACGTTGACACATATGAGCAGAATATTTATAATTAGGGTCAATTACAATCGTGAGATTGTTTGAAATCCTGCAGTTAATCACTACGTTGTTCACGTAAAATCAAGAGATGGGTCCAATGCCAAATATTAGAGGGAAGGCTTATGGCATTAATGTCATTACGCCGGTAAAGAACTGGAAAACTAAGATTTTGAATATCCTATTCAAGATACTTACTTTAAAAGTACTCCAAAAAGATTTACATAGCCTTTCATTTATTCATTTTGCTCGCTGGACCGTGATACCTAATAACTGTCTCTTATACACATCTGACGCTGCCGACGACTCCTTACGTGTAGA
>CAJXUC010000008.1 GCA_913061315.1 uncultured Gammaproteobacteria bacterium
GGCAGCGTCAGATGTGTATAAGAGACAGATGAAAATATTCATATCAATTTCTTTACAAAAAAAATTTTATGTTGAAAAACTCGTGGTAGTCAGAGTAAGTAGAGTTATCTAGATGTTAGAGGACAAGATTAATTAGAATTAAAGAATAACTGATTTTCTATATGGTCATTATTGTTGGGTTTTAAACATTTTTTAAACCTGACTTTAATAAATAGAACTTTGGAATAATCGTTTTACTTTAGATGTTAAACAAAATTTCAAATGAGATCATTAAAATGAGTATTAAAACAGGACAAAGAACTTTTAACTTTGCTTTAAAAACAACTAAAAATAATGTTGAAAAGGTTGAGCCTCTTATTAAAGAGCATGCTGAGTTTATGAAAAAAAATCATAGTTTTGATGAAAGTAAAATTCAGCTGGTTCATTATTATGTGTCAAAATCAGAAGAGTTTATAATATTGCTAACCCAAATGAAGGGACAACAGGCAATATACTTTTTACTATTAATGAAGTTTATGTTTATCCCGATGGAATTGAACAACACATGAAGGCAGCAATGAATTGGGAGGGCATACCAAGTTTTCTTGAACTATTAGGAGCTCATGGTGAAGTGCTTGTAGCAAACGGAGAAGTTATAGAAACTTTATAACGAACTAAGTCATGTATAAATTATATATTTATTCTTTTGAATCTATCGCGTTTCTTTGTTTATTAACCCATACCAAACTTGCATCTTACTTAGAATAAAAAACTAAATATTTTGAAAATAACCATGGCAAAATGAAACATTCCAACAAGAGCCATAATTATTACCTCAGTCTAAAAAAATAATCACGGCAAGTAATGGTTGAATATTACCTATCAGAAATACTTAACTAAAATACAATAGGCCTCTAATCATTGAATTTGTGAAAATTAATCAATGAAATTACAGATTTATTCAACCGTGACAGATTTTGCTAAATTCCTAGGTTGATCTACGTCTGTTCCGCGCAATACCGCAACGTGGTAGCTTAATAATTGTAGTGGAATAGTTGATAATATTGGCGTTGTCCACTGTGTTTCACCCGCCATTTCTATTACGACATCGTCACTGGTTGCCTCTAATTCTACTCCTTGATGTGCAAATATATAGAGCTTTCCACCGCGTGCTTTTACTTCCTGCATATTGGAATGTAATTTTTCCATTAATTCATCATTTGGAGTGACTACTACGACTGGCATGTCACTATCGACTAATGCAAGCGGACCATGCTTTAGTTCACCTGCGGGGTAAGCCTCAGCATGAATGTATGAAATTTCTTTGAGCTTTAGTGCGCCTTCCATGGCGATAGGGTAGTGTTCGCCTCTCCCTAAAAATAATGCATCTTTTTTGTCGATGAAGTCTTCGGCGATTATTTTTATTTTTAAATCTAATTCGAGTAATTTTTCGACCTGCCTTGGCAATTCCACTAACTCTTTAACGATGGCTGCTATTACTGATGATTCAAGGTTTTGAACCTTTCCAATAGATAAGGTCAGTAACAACATGGACACTAACTGAGTAACAAAGGCTTTAGTTGATGCCACACCAATTTCTGGTCCCGCTCGAGTCATTAGGACTAAATTTGATTCGCGTACTAATGATGATTCAGGCACGTTACAAATACTTAAAGATCCACAGTAATTGTCTGATGATAGATTGCGCAGTGCAGCCAGCGTATCGGCTGTTTCACCTGATTGAGACAAGGTTACAAATAAGGTGTTTTTCGGCACTACAGCTTTTCGATAACGAAATTCACTAGCAACTTCTATTTGGCAAGGCAATTCTAATAATGCTTCTATCCAATACTTTGCTACGTAACCCGCATGGTAGCTTGTGCCGCAGGCAATTATTTGGATGTTTTCGACTCGTGAAAAAATGTCGGCAGCGCTTGGCCCAAATATTGAATCTAAAATATCATCTGCCGTTATTCGTCCTTCTAAACAGTCAGTAATTGACTTTGACTGTTCATAAATTTCTTTGAGCATGTAATGTCGAAATTTGCCCTTTGTTACAGAGTCACTCGTCATTTCTGTTTGATGTACTTCTCGTTCTTTTTCTTTGCCATCCACGTTATAAATTTTGAAGCTTTTATGGTGTAATACGGCAAAATCACCTTCTTCTAGATAAATAAACCGACTTGTTACAGGGAGTAAAGCGGAGATATCTGATGCAATAAAATGCTCCTGAAAGCCAACGCCCAATACTAATGGACTTCCTTTTCGGCAGGCGACTAGGGTATCGGGTTCATTCAACGCGATTATACCTAGCGCAAAAGCGCCTTTGAGTGTTTTAACTGCTTTTTTGACCGCACTGAAAAGATCAGTTTTATAAAAACTTTCGATTAGGTGCGCAATGACTTCGGTATCAGTTTCCGAGGTAAATACATAACCATCAGCAGTCAGCTTCTGTCGAATCTCCTTATAGTTTTCGATAATACCATTGTGCACTACTGCGATTCGGTTTTTTGAAAAGTGCGGGTGTGCATTGCTTTCTGATGGGGCACCATGCGTTGCCCAACGGGTGTGTGCTATACCTACTTTACCAGGCTGGTTATTATTTATTTTATTTGCTAGCTGCTGCACTTTGCCTACAGCTCTAAAACGTTCTAACTTTCCTTCGTTAACGACGGCAATGCCAGCTGAATCGTAACCTCTATATTCTAAACGTCTTAAGCCTTCCAATAAGATTGAACTAACGTCCCTTTGGGCTAAAGCACCGACTATTCCACACATAAGTTTATACTTCCTTTATTTTTGTTGGTCTTTGCCAACTACTTATCGATACTTGTTTTGAGCGCGAAAACGTCAGTTGATGCGCAGCTGTATTTCGAGTAATGGTTGAACCAGCACCAATCGTAGCACCTTGACCTATCGTAACGGGTGCTACTAGCTGTGTATCAGACCCTATAAAAACATCATCTTCAATTATAGTTTGAAACTTATTAGCTCCGTCGTAGTTACACGTAATGGTACCTGCACCAATATTCACATCTTTGCCAAGGATCGCATCACCAATATAACTTAAGTGGTTAACCTTACTACCTGCCCCAATCGAAGCTTTTTTAGTTTCGACAAAATTACCAATTTTTGTATTATCAGCGCACTCTGTACCTGGACGCAATCTTGAAAAAGGGCCTATTACTGCATTTTGACCAATGTTTGAATCATCTATCATCGTCATGGGTAATATTTTGGTATTTGTAGCGATTTGGGAATTTTTAATAATGCAGCCTGCCCCAATATGAACTCTGTCAGCAAGATGGACAACACCCTCGAAAACACAGTTAATATCTATAACGACGTCTTTGCCCACTGTTAATTGTCCTCTGATATCAATTCTTGCAGGGTCATATACCTTAACCCCTTCAGACATTAATCGGTACGCAAGTTTTTTTTGATAAATTCTTTCTACCATAGATAATTGGAGTTGGTTATTAACGCCATTAACTTCATCAGCCTCGCTACAAATCATTGCATCAACTTTGAATCCACCTGACGAGGCATGTTTGATGACATCAGTTAGATAGTATTCAGATTGCGCATTATTGTTATCGAGTAAACCAATCAAGTGTTTAACATGACGTCCCGTTATAAAAATAATGCCGGAGTTAGATTCAATTATTTCTTGTTCTAATTCGCCAGCATCTTTTTGCTCCAGTATTGCGCAAACTGCTTGCTCACTATTTCGAACAATGCGCCCGTAGCCATACGGGTTGGAAGGCATAAAACTTAATACATTGACGTCAGTTTCTTTCGAAGCTGAAAGAAATGAACTAATGGTTCCTCGTGATACTAAGGGCACGTCTCCTGTTAAAACCAGAATGTCATTACCGGACTTTACTGATGATATGCATTGGGCTACGGCATGACCCGTTCCAAGTAAGTCTTTTTGTTTAATAAAATGCAGTAACTGACCAGACATGACGTCTTCAACTAGCTCAGATTTATAGCCAACTACGACAAAAATTTGTTCGGGATTTAGGGATTTACTGGTGTCAACAACATGCTGAAGCATAGGTTTTCCAGCCAGATTATGGAGCACCTTCGGGCGATTGGACATCATCCGAGTACCCTGTCCAGCTGCAAGAATAATAATACTCAATGCCATAGTTTGATTCCATGCTATTAATCAGTGCTTATTGTATGCCAAACGCAAAAAAAAAGGAGGCCATAGGCCTCCTTTTTGTATATCCAAAGAAATAATAGGGGGTTTAAATTGATTATCTCTTTCTGAGCTTTTGAATCGCGGCAATTTGAGCTGCTGCAATGGCTATTTCAGCTCTCGCCTTAGCAATATCAAATTCTGATTGCTGATCCGCTAAGGCTGCCTCAGCTCTTTGTTTTGCTTCGATAGCTGCCGCTTCATTTAAGTCATCTGCTCTAATTGCAGCGTCAGATAGGACTGTTACTACGTGTGGTTGAACCTCTAAAATTCCACCCGTTATAAAAAAGAACTCTTCCTCTTTATTCCCAATATCAAGTCTTACTTCACCCGCTTTCAGTGGAGATATTAATGGCGTGTGGCCAGGAGCCACACCCACTTCACCTAAAACTGCGGGTGCGTAGACCATTTCAGCTACACCAGAGAATATAATTTCTTTAGCACTAACAATTTCAACTTGTATGGTATTCGCCATGCGATTGCTCCTTAAAGCGTCTTCGCTCTTTCAGCAACTTCGTCAATACCACCGACCATATAAAAAGCCTGCTCAGGGTATTGATCCATTTCGCCATCAATAATTGACTTAAAACCCGCTATAGTTTCTTTTAGTGAAACATACTTGCCTGCTGCCCCGGTGAATACCTCAGCTACGAAGAAAGGCTGTGATAGGAAACGTTGCATTTTACGAGCACGATTTACCACCAGTTTGTCTTCTTCTGATAATTCATCCATTCCCAATATAGCAATAATATCTTTTAATTCTTTATAACGCTGTAATGTACCCTGAACTTCACGAGCAACTTCATAGTGCTCATTACCAACAACATTAGGGTCAAGGATCCGCGAGGTTGAATCCAGTGGATCAACCGCTGGATAGATACCCAGTTCTGCAATTTGACGAGACAATACGAGTGTTGCATCAAGATGAGCAAACGTGGTTGCAGGCGACGGATCAGTTAAATCGTCCGCAGGTACATAGACTGCTTGGAAAGAAGTTATTGAACCAGTCTTAGTTGATGTGATGCGTTCTTGGAGTACGCCCATTTCTTCTGCAAGTGTTGGCTGATAACCAACGGCAGAAGGCATACGGCCCAATAAGGCTGATACTTCTGTTCCCGCTAATGTGTAACGATAAATATTGTCTACAAACATCAAAACATCACGGCCTTCATCACGGAAATGCTCTGCCATAGTCAGTCCCGACAATGCAACCCGCAATCTATTACCTGGAGGCTCATTCATCTGACCATATACCAGCGCTACTTTGTCAATAACATTACCATCTGTCATTTCGTGATAGAAGTCATTTCCTTCACGAGTACGCTCACCAACACCGGCAAATACCGAAAAACCTGAGTGCTCAACCGCGATGTTACGTATAAGCTCCATCAGCGTTACAGTTTTACCAACACCCGCACCACCAAACAGACCAATTTTACCACCCTTAACAATCGGCATAACAAGGTCGATAACCTTAATGCCAGTTTCGAGAATTTCTGTCGCAGTTGCCTGCTCGTCGTAACTTGGTGGTTCCCGGTGAATGGGCATTCGTTTTTCTTCACCGATGGGTCCCTTCTCATCAATAGGTTCGCCCAATACGTCCATAATACGACCCAAAGTTTGTTGACCTACGGGTACTGTGATTGGTTGCCCAGTATTTGATACTTCAAGCCCACGACGTAACCCTTCTGAAGCACCCATAGCAATGGTACGCACGATACCGTCACCTAACTGCTGCTGAACTTCAAGTGTCAGATTTCCTTCAGTGATAGTAAGTGCGTCGTAAACTTTTGGGACAGAGTCACGAGGAAACTCTACGTCGATGACGGCGCCGATTACTTCCACGATATTACCTGTACTCATGTGCATATCCTCTTAAAAACTAATGTTCTGCGTTTAACTTAAATAATTGTCTAAAATTTAAACTGCGGCTGCGCCACCGACAATCTCGCTGATTTCTTGTGTGATACTGGCTTGACGTTCGCGATTGTAAATAAGCTGTAATTCGCTGATCATATCGCCAGCATTGTCGGTGGCATTTTTCATCGCCAACATACGGGCAGCCATTTCACAGGCTACGTTTTCAACAACGCCTTGATAGACAAGTGATTCAATATATCGCTCTAGTACATGGTCCAATACTTCTTTTGCATCTGGCTCGTAAATATAATCCCAATGATGCGACAACTCCGACTTGACGGAAGGTACAACAGGCACAAGCTGAGTGACTACTGGATCTTGAGTCATTGTATTAACAAATGCATTTCCTACTAGAAAAATGGCGTCTATTTCACCTTTGACATAGCTACTTAGCATTGCTTGTACAGGACCAATTACGGCTGACATTTCAGGCCGATCACCAAGATGACTCGCTTCAGCAGTTACCTTGGCACCAATTCGTTTGAAAAAGCTTAAAGCTTTAGAACCAAAGGTTACAACTTCAATTTCAACGTTCTGGTCATCAAGTTCAGCTATCTTACCTAATGCCTTCTTAAACAAGTTAGTGTTCAAACCTCCACACAGACCACGATCAGTTGAAATAGCAATAACACCGGCCCGTTTCAACTTTCTTTCAATTAGAAATGGATGTTTATATTCAGAATGTGCATTTGCAATATGACTTACGACCGTGGCAATCTTCTGCGCGTAAGGCCGAGTGGCAAACATTTGGTCCTGAGCACGACGCATTTTACTGGCCGCTACCATTTCCATGGCTTTTGTGATCTTTTGAGTGTTTTGAACACTCGTGATCTTAGTTTTTATTTCTTTGCCGCCAGCCATATCAGATCTCTCTCATTATCTCTCTAACTTGAGGTCGTTTAATTAATAAACGCCGTTGGTTTTGAAATCTGCGATTGCGGCTCCAATTTTGCCAGCAATTTCGGGATTGTAATCGCCACTTGCGTTAATTGATTCTAACAGATCAGCATTGTTGGACTTAACATGAGCTAACAGGGCGTCTTCAAAAGCAACAATTTTATTGACCTCGACGTCATCAAGGTAACCTTCGTTAGCGGCGTAAAGTACAACACCCATTTCTGCAACATTCAAAGGTGCATATTGCTTTTGCTTCATTAGTTCGGTTACTCGTTGGCCACGTTCTAGCTGTTTACGAGTTGCTTCGTCAAGATCTGATGCGAACTGAGAAAAAGCAGCCAATTCACGATACTGGGCCAAGGCTAAACGAACACCTCCACCTAATTTCTTAATGATTTTAGTTTGTGCAGCACCACCAACACGGGATACAGAAAGTCCAGCATTAATCGCTGGACGGATGCCAGCATTGAATAAATCAGATTCAAGGAAGATCTGCCCATCTGTAATTGAAATAACGTTAGTCGGAACAAATGCTGATACATCACCACCTTGAGTCTCAATAATTGGCAATGCAGTTAATGATCCTGTTTTACCTTTAACCGCACCGTTTGAGTATTTTTCTACACAGGCCTCGTTAATTCTAGATGCACGTTCAAGCAGACGCGAATGCAAGTAAAAAACATCGCCTGGGTAAGCTTCGCGTCCCGGTGGACGGCGTAATAACAATGACACTTGACGATAAGCCCAAGCTTGCTTGGTCAAATCATCATATACAATCAAGGCGTCTTCACCTTTATCACGAAAATACTCTCCCATGGTGCAGCCAGAGTAGGGTGCAATATATTGAAGTGCTGCTGAGTCAGAAGCACTCGCCGCAACGACGATTGTGTGTGCAAGTGCATCATGCTCTTCGAGCTTGCGTACTACGTTAGCGATAGTCGAGGCTTTTTGGCCAATGGCCACATAAATACATTTAATCCCTGTACCTTTCTGGTTGATTATGGCGTCGATTGCAACAGCTGACTTGCCTGTCTGGCGGTCACCGATGATCAATTCGCGTTGTCCACGACCCACTGGCACCATCGCGTCGATTGCTTTCAAACCAGTTTGCATTGGCTGATCAACTGATTGACGTTCGATAACGCCAGGCGCAATTCGCTCGATTGGCATAAATTGTGAAGATTCAATAGCACCTTTGCCGTCAATTACTTCACCCAGCGAGTTAACGACTCGACCCAGCAACTGCTCACCAACCGGGACCTCAAGAATACGTCCAGTACACTTGGCTGTATCACCTTCGGAAATATGCTTATAACTTCCGAGAATTACCACACCCACTGAGTCTCTTTCGAGGTTCAACGCCATGCCGAAGGTATTACCTGGAAATTCAATCATTTCACCAGACATGACGTCAGCCAAGCCGTGGATACGTGCAATACCGTCCATCAAGCTGACAACAGTCCCTTCTGTTCTGGCCTCGGCAGTGCCTTCAAAGTTCTTAATGCGATCTTTAATAAGTTCGCTAATTTCTGACGGATTAAGTTGCATCACGGGATCCCATAATCATAATAGTTCTGTTATTTATTGAGTGCAGTTGAGAGCTTGCCAAGACGCGCTAATACCGAGCCATCGATGACTAGGTCACCTGCTCGTATTATCGCACCAGCGATTAATCTCTCATCAACTTCGGAAGTAATACTAACTTCCTTACCCAGCTTTTTTTCCAAACTCTTGGCAATTTCGTCTTTCTGCTGCTGTGTCAGTGCCTGTGCTGATGTTACCTGCACTTCAACTTGACCATCAGCTTCTTGCTTGAGAATTTCATACCCAGTAGCAATTGCGGATAAAGCAGATAAACGGCCATTCTCAGCTAGCAAACCAATAAAGTTTTTGAAATCTGTACTGGCTTTTTCAGCATCGTTAATACCAGCGTAAACCGATAAAAACAACTCAACATGCTCAGACGGTAACACCGAAGGCATATCAAGCATGGTTTGCATGCCTGAATCATCCGATATTGTTGCTGCTATTGTCAGTCTATCTAACCATGCGTGCAAACTGCCTTCTTCAGAAGCCAGTTCAAATATTGCTTTGGCGTAAGGTCGTGCAATTGTCTCAAAGTCGCTCATTTTATAGCACTCATAATCTTAAAGCCTAAACCTGGGCAACCAGCTCTTTCAGCACTGCATCATGCGCTTCAGCATTGACTTCGCGACCCAGTATCTTTTCGACGCCAGCTAACGCAATCAAGGATACTTCTTTACGAAGCTCACTTTTAGCACTGTTAACCTGTTGCTCTATATCGGCAGTCGCCATCGACTTGATTCGATCGCCTTCTTCTCGTGCAGTATCCTTCGCTTCATCAACAATTTCAGTTGCACGTTTTTGCGCCTGATTGATTATTTCCTGAGCTTGCTGCTTAGCATCTTTCAAGTTATCGCTTACTTTTGACTGCGCTTCTTCCAAATCTTTCTGACCACGCTGTGCAGCAGCCAATCCTTCTGAAATTCGAGCATTACGCTCTTCTAATGCTGCAATTAACTGCGGCCATATATATTTCATGCAGAACCAGACGAAAACCGCAAAGGCGATGCTCTGTCCTATCAATGTTGCATTGAAATTCATATTGCTATCCTCGTTCTAGTTTAATAACAGGCCAAGGACCAATTAACCACCAACTACAGCGAACATGACGTACATAGACAGACCAACAGAAATCATTGGTACTGCGTCAACAAGACCCATGACGATGAAGAACTGTGTTCGAAGCATTGGAATTAGTTCTGGCTGACGAGCTGCGCCTTCAAGAAAACGACCACCAAGAATACCTATCCCCAATGCTGCGCCCAACGCGCCAAAACTCATCATTAATGCACCGGCAATGTAGACAACTGCTGTACTCATTTCCATAATAATCTCCTACGATCGATATGATATTTATTTAAAGTTAAAAATTTAGTGTTCTTCTGTTTGTGATGCCATATCAAGATATACAATAGTTAACGTCATAAAAATGAACGCCTGCAAAGTAATAATCAAAATATGGAATAACGCCCAACCTATTTGCATTAATCCACCCGAAATACCCAAGACCCAGCCACCGCTATACATTAAGGCGATCAGGATGAATATCATTTCACCAGCATAGAGATTGCCGAACAAACGCAGTGCCAGTGAAACGGGTTTAGCAATCAATGTAACGCCTTCTAGAACAAGGTTAATTGGCATCATGAATTTAGGAAACGGGTGAAAGGCCAGTTCCGCGAAGAAACCACCAGGGCCCTTCATTTTAATGCTGTAATATAGAATAAGCGCAAACACTGAAAGCGACAGACCAAAAGTTATGTTGGGGTCGGTAGTGGGGACTATCTTCAAATAAGATACACCCATCAGGCTCGCAAGCCAGGGAATAATATCAATGGGGATCAAATCCATCAGGTTCAGAAGGAAAATCCAGACAAATATAGTCAGTGCTAATGGCGCAATTAAGGGGTTTTTACCCGTAAATGAACCGCGCACAGATCCATCGACAAACTCGATTATCATTTCAATAAAGTTTTGCAAGCCAGTTGGTGCAACACCAATAGTTCCACCGGCTGACGCTTTTTTCGCCGCTTGACGAAAAATCCACAGAAACAAAACACCAAGACCAATAGAAAATACCATTGAGTCAACATTAATTGACCAGAAACCCATTTCTTTGATTTCTTCGGCACTATGAGCAATGCCCCAGTCGCCGTTAGCCTTCTGGCCATACACAAGGTTGGTCAGGTGGTGCTTGATGTATTCGCTTGAATTTGCGTAACCAGACATCTTTGATCAATCGCCTTTTATCATTAACGGTACAATACAACTGGTTATTTGTATTAAACAAAAACCAGCAAACAAAACTACAAAACTCCAGTTATATTCAGCACTTAAAATCAAGGCGAATATCATAACGGTCATTATCCATTTACCTAGCTGAGTTTTATAAGCGTAGGCTAACCATTGTTGGGCAGAATATTCATCTGTCTTTCTCGCCATACGACTACTGACATAGCTCGCAGGTAGTAAAGCCGCCAAACATCCAACGAAGCCAGAAAAAAAACTATCTGAGTTCCAGACACTAAGCACAACTAAAAATAGACAACCAACAATATACTGAGTGGCTAGAGCTTTATAAACTTGGTTTCTCATGATTTTCCAAAACCCAGAATTTTATATGCTGTGCTAGCCTTTAAATCGGTCGTGATTATAGGGAGAACACTCACAACAATCAATCGACAAATTGATTTATATTCTAGTCTAATGGTTAAAGATCAAAATGACTAAGAATACCCTCTAGCTCATCACTGTTGTGAAAACTAATAATGAGATCGCCTGCACCTTTCTTTCTTGTCTTTACCTGCACCCCTGCACCCAACTTCTCACTGATTTGAACTTCCAGCCTAACAATATCTGGATCTTTGACTTGAGATAAGCCTATCGAATTTTGATCTTGGCTACTGAGCGTCTTTTTGACCAGCGCCTCAGTCTCACGAACAGACAAACCTCGGTTGACAACGATAGTCGCAATCTCAATTTGGTCTTGCTGAATGAGCGCCAGTAAGGCCCGCGCATGACCCATATCTAGTAAGCCACGATTAACTAGATCTTTGACCGGATCAGCCAAATCTAGCAACCGTAACAAATTACTGACCGTTGCTCTTGAGCGCCCAACAGAATCTGCAACCTGCTGATGCGTAAGATCAAACTCTTCAATCAAACGCATTAATGCTTGTGATTCTTCGAGTGGATTCAAGTCTTCGCGTTGAATGTTTTCGATCAACGCAATGGCTGCAGCTGATTTACTATCGAGATCACGAATAACAACTGGTATTTTTTGCAAGCCCGCTAATTGCGCTGCGCGCCAACGTCGCTCTCCTGCTATCAACTCGTAATGGTTTCCATCAGGGCGAACGACTATTGGCTGAATAACGCCTTGAGCACTGATTGAGTCTGCCAACTCCTGTAATGCCTGCGGGTCAAAATATTGTCGAGGTTGATATTTTCCACGCTTAATTTGATCAACATCTAACTCACTCAAGCCAGTCGCCCTGTCTTCATCACTGACTTCAGTTACCTGTTCGAAATTGCCAATTAACGAACCTAGGCCACGGCCTAATCTCTTTTTTTTCATAGTCATTATTAATTTATACTACTAATTGACATAGTGGCTTTGCTTGGCATCCCGACGTAAGACTTCGCCTGCCAAAGCCAAATAAGCCATAGAACCACGAGAAGTTTTATCATACTGCATGATCGGCTGACCGTAACTTGGTGCTTCAGCGAGCCTGACATTACGCGGAATTATGGTTCGATAGACCCGGTCACCAAAATGCTCTACTAATTCGCTAGACACATCATTTGACAGATTGTTGCGGGGGTCATACATGGTCCTCAACAAGCCTTCTAACTTTATATTCGGGTTAACGCTGACTCTGATTTGCTCAATTGTATCGAGTAACGAAGACAATCCTTCAAGTGCATAGTATTCACACTGCATGGGAATTAACACGCCACTAGACGCAACCAACGCGTTAACGGTTAACATGTTAAGGGAGGGCGGACAGTCGATTAAAATATAGTCATAACCGTTTTGTACTTTCTCTAAGGCGCGTTCTAATTGTTTTTCTCGACCAATGCGAGTAACTAACTGCACTTCTGCAGCCGTTAAGTCGGCATTCGCAGGCAATACATCAAAACCACTATCAGACGCATGAATTACTGCTTCTTCAACTGTTGCATCACCCAGCAAGACATCACACACACTGAGCTTAAGACTCTGCTTATCAACACCACTACCCATTGTCGCATTGCCCTGAGGATCCATATCGATAAGTAAAATTCGCCGTTTTGTGGCCGCAAGGGCAGCAGCCAAATTGACTGTCGTTGTCGTTTTTCCAACACCACCTTTTTGATTGGCTATAGTAATTATTTTAGTCATATTATGATTACTTCACGATAACCAAGCTGCGCTTTTCCGCAATACCTGGAACGCATAATTCGATCTCATTAATAGAAGAGGCCTGTATTTGGTGCTTTATAGTATCCAATGACTTCAATTCTTGAGGATCAAGGCCTGTTTTCATGGTCACTAGCAAGGTATCTGCTTGCCTTAAATGCGCCACACTGTCTGCAAAGTCTCCCAATGAAGCATAGGCACGACTAACAATAATATCAAAAGACTGGGTTGCAGTGTAATCTTGAACTCGTGACTTCACAACCTTCGCATTGCTAACCTTGCACACGGCTAGCGCTTGCTGAATAAAGCGAGTTTTCTTGCCATTACTGTCAAGCAGAGTCCAATTAGAATTTGGCATTGCTATCGCTAAAGGCACACCTGGCAAACCGGCACCACTGCCAACATCGAGCGCCCTTTTATAATGCTGTAATATTGGATAGGTGGCCAAACTGTCGAGCAAATGATAGCTCATCATTTTTTCTAGACCGTGGATTGCAGTTAAGTTATAACTTTTATTCCACTTTTCAAGCAATATTAAGTAGCTAAGCAGCCGTTCAATTTGATTATCATCCAGCACTATCTTGATGTCAGACAGCCCCTCTAGCAAGAGCTGTTTTAGTGGGTTCAAGCTGTTTTTTGCATTGAAGATGGATGTCGCTTTAGATGCACCAACAATAACGAAATAGCCGCTGGTGTAATACCTGATATGCGGCTTGCCTGACCAATCGTTGATGGGTGATGATCTTGTAATTTTTCACACGCTTCATTTGAAAGGCCTCTCACATGAGCAAAATTCATGTCACTGGGTAAATGAGTTGACTCATGCTTACTGACCTTATCAATTTCATCCTGCTGTCGAGATAAGTATCCCGCATATTTGGCATTAATTTCAGCTTGCTCTAATACACGTGGGTCTAGTATACAAGGCTCAACTTCACTCTCATCACTTGATCTTGCTTCATTAAGTAAAGGTACCAAGTTTTCCATTAATACCTCGGGGCGCTTCAATAGGTCAGCCAATCGATATTCACGGCTCAATGGTTTTTGCAAAACGCTGGATATCTGATCGGCCTGAGGTGTGTTAGGACGAAGCCAAGTTTCCTGTAAATTTTGTTGAAGGCGCACTAGATTCTCCTGATAATGCTCAAACGCCCTCCAACGATCGTCTCCAACAAGCCCAATCTTGCGACCAATTTCTGTAAGACGTAAATCGGCGTTATCTTCCCGTAATATAAGCCGATACTCGGCACGCGAAGTAAACATACGATAAGGCTCTTTGGTGCCACGAGTAATCAAATCGTCAACCAAAACCCCCATATAGGCCTGTGACCGAGCCAAAGACAGACTCTGCTTGCCTTGAACCACTGCAGCAGCATTAGCCCCAGCCAATAAGCCTTGCGCCGCAGCCTCTTCATAACCCGTCGTGCCGTTGATTTGTCCAGCAAAATATAGACCCTCTATAAAGCGTGTCTCTAACGTTGGGAGAAGGTCTCGTGGATCGAAGTAATCATATTCAATCGCATAGCCAGGACGCGTAATATGCGCCTGTTCGAATCCAACCATACTGTGGACAAAATCAAGCTGAACGTCAAACGGTAAGCTTGTTGAGATTCCATTTGGGTAGACCTCAGACAACATTAATCCTTCTGGCTCAACAAAAATCTGGTGTGATTTTTTATCCGCAAAGCGCACGATCTTATCTTCAATAGAAGGGCAATAACGAGGTCCAACACCCTCAATGTCACCACTAAATAAGGGTGATCGATGCAAACTGTTCCGAATTATATCGTGCGTTTTCTCATTGGTATGCGTGATGTGACAACTGATTTGGCGGGGGTGTAGATCGAGCGACCCCATTGAAGAAAAAATAGGCAACGGGCTATCACCAGGCTGTTCTTCTAGTTGGCTATAATCAATAGTTTTACGATCGATTCGTGGCGGCGTGCCTGTTTTCAGTCGCCCAATACGGAAAGGCCGCTCACGCAGGCGTTGTGCTAGCACAGAGGCAGGCGGGTCTCCTGCACGACCGCCACTGTAGTTAGCATCCCCAATATGAATTTTACCGTCGAGAAAGGTTCCAACGGTTAAAACAACTTGTGGCGCAAAAAAAGACAATCCCATTTGCGTCTTTACACCTTCAACACGCTCACCATTTTCGATTAAATCAACCACAGGCTGTTGAAAGATGGATAATTTTGGCTGATTTTCCAGTTTTTCACGAATTGCAGTTCGGTAAAGCTGTCGATCGGCTTGTGCTCTAGTCGCTCGAACGGCAGGCCCTTTGCGACGATTGAGAGTGCGAAATTGAATTCCAGCCTTATCCGCAGCAAGAGCCATTTCGCCACCAAGCGCATCGATTTCTTTCACTAGATGCCCCTTTCCAATACCCCCAATTGCTGGGTTACAGCTCATTTGTCCAAGGGTATCGATGTTATGGGTGAGCAACAGAGTTTTAACACCCATACGGGCTGATGCCAGTGCAGCTTCGGTGCCAGCATGTCCGCCACCTATGACAATAACGTCAAAATGTTGAGAATAGTCCATTAATGTTGCTGGTCTTAAAAAAGAGAAATATTTTAGCGCTTTTAACGAATAAAGACCATCAACATATGGAATAGGGCAATTGGACGTTAGACAACGTTAAACAATACCCCATTTAAAACAACTCAGCATAAGGCTATTCCATTCGAAGTTTCAAACAGCATCAGTTCAAGACTTTGCTGGTCAACCCTGCAAGTAAATACCACTTTTTCTAATTTCAATGTCAAGCCTTTTTAGACTCTCACCATGACAGGGACCAACGACACATTTACCTGTTTCTATCACAAAACGAGCATCGTGTACCGCACACTGGATATGCGAACCGTCCAAATCTAAAAACTGGTGTTCTCGCCAATCTAATGGCGAACCTGTATGTGGGCAGGCATTCATGTAGGCAAAGTACTGACCATCATTTTTAATTAGGAAACATTCAATCACTTCACCATTTTTCTCGACACTAAAGCCAAATGAGGCAGGATCAGACAACTCCGAGTCACTACATATGAAGGTTAAATCAATATCATTCATTTTTTATATTATTGGCTGCGCTATAAATAAAAACTATCACACAAAACTTACAAATTAACATCTGTATTCTTACGGGTGAACAGTTATTAAATAACTTACAACGAGTAACTAGAAAAATAAATAGCAAACCAATATAAAAGTTTTTGATGCAGAGGAAAGGGAGTGGCAGGCGGTTTTACGGGAAGCCTTCATTACAAACTTATGAAAGGCGTCGTAGGCAGGAACTTCCATTTCAAACAAAAGTGTATGGTTATAACCTTATCTACAGATACGACAGAATCAAACACAAATAATGACGTCGAAAATATTTACAGATGAGCTGACACTACTCTTTATCGAGTTTAAAAAAGTCAGAACCGCCAGTTAGTCAGGCTTAGATTCAGGACACCAACTAAAGCACATTATTGTTAGAATAAAAGCTAGGCCTTGGCAAGCTCTGCTGGTGTTTTTGCAACAATTGTTAATGCATGCAATTCACCCGAGGTAATCTCAGCGTTAACACAGGCGTATACCAACTTGTGGCGTTTGATCAACATCAAACCTTCAAAGGCGTCACTGGTTACTTCGGCAACATACTTACCCTCCCCACCCGATACAGCGATTGAAGCAGATGGCATACCGTTTTCTATTAGCTTTTGGATAATTTCAGAATTCATATATTAAGGTTAATTGCCGATAAAGGTTTAGTTAAAAATTGAAACTAGTCTATAAACCATACTACTAAATAGTTGGAAAAATACCATGAAAAAAATACTGTTAAGCGCTAACCTAATGTTTTTACTTCTTACCCTACAGGTGGGTAATCAGGCCTTGTCAGCTGAAAGTGAAAGTGAAGGAGTAAAAAATGAAACCGCTTATATTTCTCTTGGGGAGCCCCTAGTATTAAATCTAAGTAGTCAGCGCAGCCGCAATACTTACCTACAAATAACTGCAAACATATTGATAACAAACGTTGAATCTGAAACCATTATCAAAGCCCACATTCCTGCAATGCGCCATCAACTTATAGTACTACTCAGCGAGCAACCCGCAAACGATATGAAAGCGCCCAACAAACGTGAAGAAATCAGGCAATCAGCCAAATTAAAAATTCAGGCCTTAATTGCAGAGCTGTCTAACAATGAAGATGTTGGTGATGTTTTGTTTTCAAGCTTCTTAGTTCAGTAAAAGCGCAAAGACTCAGGATGCAACTATTAGCTTTATACCGCTTTCCCCAGCCGCAATACCTGTCTGGCCATGAATAAATTTGAGTAGCTTTTCACCCGCCATCTCAAAACGCCATCCTTGAGAGAGCTCGCTATTTTTACGATTGATAATAAGATTATCGATATCTTTACGGGTCGCCAAAGTTGCCAATGCAATGTTGTTTTCTTCCGCTATTTCTCTGCACAGCGCCATTAAGCAATCGCCAACTGACTGTTGGCCCGAGGTTAATGCCCTTGATTTTTCGTGTTTTGGCCATTCACTGGAATCCATTGCCTGCGCTTTATTGATAGCATCGAGCACTGTCATAGCATTCTGTTCAACAAACTTTTGATTCACGTCTCTAATGGAAGCTAACTCTGTGGCTGAGCTTGGCTTTAATCGTGCAATATCAATAATCAGCTCGTCTTTTATGACCCAACGTTTCGGTAGGTTCTTTTTCTGTGCCAACTGTTCGCGCCACTCACAAAGTAAACTAGCAATCTGTAACTGAATGCCCTTAAGCTTTTGAACACCTTTCAGCTTTTTCCATAACTTGCTGGAATCGAGTTCGTAACTCGATTCTGCACTCATCTTTTGAAACTCTTTCTCTATCCAGGGACCCCGCTGTTTTACTTCCAATTCAGATTTTAAATGTCGATACACTGGCATGAGGTAGCGAACGTCATCCATCGCATAATCGAGTTCGCCTTCGGTCAAAGGTCGGTGAACCCAGTTCGCTCGAGTATACTTTTTTTCAAGATGAACCCCCGTTACATTTTGAACCAAGTCTGCATAACTTATCTGATGGTTATACCCCAATACTGCAGCGGCGAGCTGAGTATCAAATACTGGCGTTGGAATTTGATCATAGTTTTGAAATAATATTTCAAGATCTTGACTAGAGGAGTGAAATACTTTAATTAAATCAGGGTTTTGTAATAGCTTTATGAAGGGTTCAAAGCAATCAAAGGCAAGTGGATCAATACAACCCATGTGTTGGTCTGTTGCTATTTGAATTAGGGCCAGTATTGGATAATATGTTTTTTCGCGAACAAATTCTGTATCAATGACGCAATAATCAGCTGCTTCGATGCTTGAACAAAAATTGGCCAGCTTTTCACTACTGTCGATATAGATGTAGTCCATATTTATTCTCAATGAGCGGTTAAAACCTTTATAAGTATTCTCGATAACCACCATTAAGGCACCTATCTTGATTGTTGCTGGGCCTGATTAAATAGAGATTTTTTCTGTAGCAAATAAGGACTAATTTAACATGGCTTTACGTCGAATATCACGTAATATAATAAAAACGAATGGCCACAATAGCGCCCCAATAAAAGGCGCCACAAAAACAGCCTGAACTGGTATTGTCAACCCCATAACACCATCCATCCAAAAAACAATAATTTGGTTTATCAACAGCAAACCAAAAACATAAACGCTCTGTTGAACTAAAGATAAAACTCTTATGCGTTGATAGAGATTTAAATTTAAATAAGTAATGATCACCAGCGCTAGTGAGTGTTGACCGAGCAAAGTGCCTAGTAAGCTGTCAGCGAGTAACCCAATAATAAGTGCTGTCCATAAGCCAACATATTTGGGTAACGCCATTGACCAATAAATTAGTATTAAAGCCAGCCAGTCAGGGCGGTAATGCCAAACCCAGTCCGGCAAGGGCAGTATCAATAATAACAGACCAACAATGAAGCTTAGATAAATAACTAGATGTTTTAATTTTAACATGTATAAGATGTTCTATTCGCCTTTACTAAAAGTACCAATTTTAATCACCAATACTTCTCGGCTGCTATCCAGCCTGGCTTTTGGGGCTGCCAGAACTGACAAAAACCCGTGGGCTAAATCTTCGCTAATCGACGCAACTGTCGCAACGGGGTAACCGGTGGGGAAACGTCCTCCCAAACCCGATGTCACCAGCTCGTCTCCAATTTGAATATCTGCCGTTGCGGGTAAAAAACGTAATTCAAGATGGTCAGTATTACCATTGCCAAACGCAACTGACCGAACACCACTTCGAATAAACTGAACTGGAATTGCATGATCTGGATCAGATATCAGGATGATGGTAGAAGAAAAACGATTGGTATGGATCACCTGACCCATTACACCAAAATCATCAATGATTGCCTGACCAATTTCTACACCATCATTCGTACCTTTATTGATTTCAACTAACTGTCGATAGGGATTTTGATCAACAGACAGAAGCTCAGCCACGATCACTTCATCTGTCAACTTGCGAGAAGAACTGAGTAAATTTCTAAGCCGAGTGTTCTCTGCTTGTAATACCTGCATGCGTTGAAGCTGAGCATTTAGAATTCGCCCCCGAGTCTGGAGGGTTTTATTATCGTTTAACAGTTCATTATGCGACTTAAACCATTCACTCACCCAGTGGCTACCTAATTCTGGCAAGTTGACTAGATATCTCAGGGGTGACAGAGCCAACGATATGTTTGAGCGTACAACCTCTAAGTGGTTATATCGATGATCAACAAACATCATTCCAATGCAAATGCTGATAAGCAATAACGCCTGAATTGTAGCCCCTCGCGCCTGCTTCTGTAAATGAGTCATGCGGATGAGGCCTAAATTATTCGACCGCTAGAAAGTCTAATCCATGCTGATCAATCATTTCAAGCACACGACCACCACCACGCGCTACGCAAGTCAGCGGATCTTCAGCAATAATCACAGGCAAGCCAGTCTCTTCCATAATAAGTCGGTCAAGATCGCGTAAAAGTGCACCGCCACCGGTAAGAACAATTCCACGTTCGGCGATATCCGAACCGAGTTCTGGTGGGGTTTGTTCTAACGCATTTTTAACCGCACTGATGATCCCATAAAGTGGCTCTTGTAGAGCTTCGAGTATCTCATTGCTGTTGAGCGTAAAACTCCGAGGTACACCTTCAGATAGATTGCGTCCTTTTACTTCAATTTCTCGCAAGTCTTTTCCGGGGTAAGCCGCCGCAATTTCTACTTTAATTCTCTCAGCCGTGGCTTCACCAATTAAAATGCCATAGTTACGACGAACATAATTAATAATGGCATCGTCAAAACGGTCACCACCAATTCTGACGGAAGCAGAATAAACAATTCCATTTAATGACATAACAGCAACTTCAGAAGTACCACCACCAATATCAAGCACCATTGAACCCTGCGCTTCATCCACTGGCATACCGGCACCAATTGCGGCGGCCATTGGCTCTTCTATTAAGTAAACCTTACGTGCACCAGCACCAAGCGCTGACTCCCTGATGGCCCTTCGTTCAACCTGTGTCGCGCCACAAGGTACACAAATCAAGACCCGGGGACTTGGACGCAAAAACTGGTTTTCATGTACTTTACGAATGAAATGCTGCAACATTTTTTCGGTATAAGTGAAGTCTGCTATAACGCCATCTTTCATGGGTCGTTTAGCAGTAATGTTTGCTGGGGTTCTGCCAAGCATTTTCTTAGCGTCAGTGCCCACCGCTTCAATAGACTTTGGGCCGCCAGGACCACGGTTCTGTCTTATCGCAACCACTGATGGCTCATTAAGGACAATACCTTGACCTCGAGAATAAATGAGAGTGTTCGCAGTTCCTAAATCAATCGATAGATCGTTAGATAGCAATCCCCTAATAGCTGAAAACATACGTTTTTTTAAACCTGATTTGTGTTTTATGTGCCCATTAGAACCCGGATAACCAGGAGCATTCATGGAATTGGCCAAGATAATGCATACTTTAGCAATGGGACAGGCTTTGGGCAAGGAAGAAAGCCCTAAATGGTTGCGTTTTGCTTATACTACCCGTGAAATTATGTTAAATTTGCCTGCTTTTTGAATATAGCCTTGGAAAATAGACCCAATGACACTGAAAACTGAAGAAGTGCGAAACATTGCACATCTGGCCCGCCTTCAAATCAACGATTCTAATGTTGAACAATATACCAACGATTTATCGAATATTCTTAACGTATTCAAACAAATGAAGCTACATGATACCACTAATATTTTACCCATGGCACATCCGATGGACGCCACTCAGCGTCTGCGTCCTGATGTCGTGAGTGAAACGAATCAACGTGAAAAATTTCAAGCCGTTGCGCCTGATGTTGAACAACATCTTTACCGCGTACCAAAAGTGATTGAGTGAGATCAAGTATGACAATAACTATCAAGCAATTACAAAAAGGTCTTGCAGATAAGCAATTTTCCAGTGTCGAGATTACGCAAGATTATCTCAATAAAATCAATCAGAAAAATATAGATCTTAACTGCTTTATCAGTGTGACTGGTGAGCTAGCGTTAAAACAGGCAGCCAGCGCCGACGCTGTAATTGCCAGTGGCAAGGGGTCGGTCTTGACAGGAATCCCAATGGCACACAAAGATATTTTTTGCACTGATGGCGTGAAAACTTCCTGTGGGTCTAAAATGCTCGACAACTTTATAGCGCCCTATGACGCAACTGTTATTGAAAAATTTAATCGAAGCGGTACCGTGATGCTCGGTAAAACAAATCTTGATGAGTTTGCAATGGGCTCTTCGAATGAGAACAGTTTTTATGGCTCGGTTGGCAACCCGTGGGATACAAGTCGGGTTCCTGGTGGATCATCAGGTGGTTCCGCCGCCGCCGTTGCTGCTCGGCTTGCACCAGGTGCGACTGGCACTGATACCGGTGGATCGATTCGCCAACCTGCAGCACTGTGCGGTATTACTGGCATTAAACCTACTTATGGCCGCGTATCACGTTATGGTATTGTCGCTTTTGGCTCGAGTTTAGAACAAGCCGGCCCTTTTGCGCATACCGCAGAAGATTGTGCGTTATTACTCCAATCAATGTCTGGATTTGATCCGCGTGATTCAACCTCAGTTGATCAAGCAGTACCTAATTTCTCAGTCGATCTTAATAAGGATATTGCTGGCCTTAAAATTGGTTTGCCAAAAGAGTTTTTTGCCGACGGACTAGATTCAGATGTTGCAACAGTAATTGAAACGGCTATAAGTGAGTTTCACAAACTGGGCGCTGAAATAGTCGACATCAGCTTACCCAACATGGGCTTGTCAATTCCAGTTTATTATGTGGTTGCACCCGCCGAGTGCTCTTCTAATCTCTCTCGTATGGATGGTGTTCGTTTTGGCCATCAGTGTGAAAACCCTATTGATCTCGAGGACTTATATAAACGTTCTCGCTCAGAAGGTTTTGGCGAAGAAGTCAAACGACGAATTATGATTGGCACTTACGCCCTATCTGCTGGCTATTATGACGCTTATTATTTGAAGGCTCAGCGACTGCGGCGCCTAATAAAACAAGATTACGTTAAAGCCTTCGAGCAGGTCGACGTCATTCTTTGCCCAACGACACCTGAAGTTGCTTTTAAGCGTGGTGAAAAAACAGATGACCCCATCAATATGTACCTGCAAGACATTTATACACTGTCGCTTAATTTAGCTGGTTTGCCTGGTATGTCGATTCCAGCTGGGTTTTCTCAATCGATGCCTGTTGGGCTTCAGTTAATTGGTAACTACTTCGAAGAGTCCAGAATTTTGAACACTGCACACAAATTTCAACAAGTAACTGATTGGCACCTAAAAGCTCCGGAGGTGAAATAATGTCCCGTTGGGAAACTGTAATTGGGCTCGAAATTCACGCGCAATTGGCCACTTCGAGCAAAATATTCTCTGGCGCTTCGACTGCCTATGGTGCTGAACCCAATACGCAAGCCTGTGCAGTTGACCTTGGCTTGCCTGGTGTATTACCCGTATTGAATACTGAAGTAGTCAATATGGCGATCAAGTTTGGTGTCTCAATTGGTGCTGAGATTGGTAAGCGCTCTGTGTTTGATCGCAAAAATTATTTTTACCCTGACTCACCTAAAGGTTATCAAATATCTCAACTTGAACTGCCAATAGTGGGGGTTGGAAGTATCAATATTACTCTTCAAGACGGTCCTAATGAAGGCCAGCCTAAAACTATTGGCATTACTCGCGCACACCTTGAAGAGGATGCAGGCAAGTCATTGCATGAAGCATTTCCCAGTCATACTGGTATTGATTTAAATCGTGCAGGCACACCGTTGCTTGAAATCGTATCAGATCCTGATATGCGTTCAGCAAAAGAAGCTGTTGCCTATGCTCGAAAAATTCATTCATTAGTTCGTTATCTCGAGATATGTGATGGCAATATGCAAGAAGGTTCGTTTCGTTGTGACGCTAATGTGTCTGTTCGGCCCATGGGTCAGACAGAACTGGGGACTCGTGCCGAACTTAAAAACATAAACTCATTCCGATTTCTAGAACGTGCCATTAATTATGAAGTCGAACGACAAATTGAACTCATTGAAGATGGCGGTACAGTTGCACAAGAGACGCGGCTTTACGATTCTGACAAGCACGAAACTCGCTCAATGCGAAGTAAGGAAGAAGCCAACGATTACCGATATTTTCCAGACCCTGATTTATTGCCAGTGATAGTGACAGATGAAGACATTGAAATTATCAGGAATAATCTGCCAGAATTACCTGAGCAAAAGTGCCAGCGTTTTATCAGCGACCTTGGCTTGTCCGATTACAACGCAGAACTTCTGACGAGTAGTCGTGAACTCGCAGATTATTTTGAAACCGCTTTAGCATTAGCGCCGGATCAATCTAAACTGTTAGTTAATTGGATACTGGGGGATTTATCTGGTGCACTTAATCGGTCTGATTTGGATATTCAATCATCACCTATAAACGCTGCCATGCTTGTTACTTTGCTACAGCGCATTTCTGATAATACAATTTCAGGCAAAATAGCAAAAGAAGTATTCGAAGCTATGTGGCAAGGCGAAGGCAGTGCTGATTCGATTATTGAAAGCCGCGGCTTAAAGCAAATCACCGATAGCAGTGCCATTGAAGGTTTGATTGATGAAGTGATTGCTGCCAACCCAAATCAAGTCGCAGAATTTCAAGCCGGCAAAGAGAAAATGCTTGGTTTCTTCGTTGGACAAATCATGAAACAGTCCAAAGGCAAAGCGAACCCAGGCCAAGTCAATCAAATGCTGCGAGATAAACTGAAAGCCTAATGAAAGATTCTGACCAGCTGAAACGCTTTCTATTTGCTCACAACCCAATTCGTGGCGAGCATGTTTCTTTGGACGCAAGCTGGCGTAAAATTGTCGCCCAGTCAGACATAAAAGGTGCGGCATTGACCTTGCTTGGGCACGCTTTGACCGCGGCTACTTTACTGGTGGAGACCCTAAAAATTGAAGGTAGCGTCAGCCTTCAAATTCGTGGTACGGGCCCAATCCATTTGTTACTCGCTGAGGCAACCTCATCACATACCATTCGCGGAATAGTGCGTCAATCACGTGAGCTGGACAAGGAAGTTAGCCTGCAGAAAATATTTGAAACTGACAAACTTGTGATTACGATTAAAAATAAAGCTGGGCTCCCTCACCAAGGTATTGTACCCCTTAATGGAAATAGCATTTCAGAGGCGCTGCAAGCCTACTTTGAACAATCTGAACAGCTACCAACCCGAATATGGCTTGCCTGTGATGAGCAATCCGCTACTGGACTATTATTACAAAAACTACCTGCTGAAGAGAACGATAAAGATGCTTGGAATCGAATCTTGCATCTAGCAGAGACCACCCAGCAGAATGAGTTAATAAAACTAAAAGCCGAAGTATTATTACACCGCTTATTCCATCAAGAAGAGCTAGAGATTTTTGATGCTAAACCCATTAAATTCTCCTGTACCTGCTCTCAACAAAGAACTCTCGATATGATCGTTTCATTGGGGAAGACAGAAATTCATAGTCTCATTGAAGAACAAAACGAAGTTGCCATTACCTGCGAGTTTTGTAATGCAAACTACACGTTTGATAAGGTGGAACTAGAACAGCTATTTGTTGAAGGTGACAATCTGCCATTGAGCTCAACACATCATTAAATTGACATAACGAATAGTAATTAGGCCCTTATGCTTTAGAGTCAAACCCAACTAGTAAGCAGCCATTAACCGTCCGGCTACTGTGCTCTGTGCCTGGCTCATAAATAACATAGTCACCTACTCCCAGTACCAACCCGTCAGGTTCGACCAAATCGCCTTCTAATATCAAGTATTCCTCTCGAGTCGTATGCTTATGTGCCGTTGTTTCGGCACCTGGTTCCATTCGAACCATATACGCCCCATGGCCAGTTTTATGGTCATAGGTAAGATCAAGTTGGCCAATATTGTCAAGCTTTGGCCCACCAAACGCATAAACATCATATTTACTCTTACGGGTATCAATCACTCTCCGATCTATATTTAAGTTATTGGTCACTTCATTCTCCTTATTTTAAAGGACTGTATCAGATTAATTCTGACATTCCATCTACTCAACTAAGTTCTCTTATTTAAAGAACTAATTTAACTCGGTCTAATTTCACAACCACGGCTAAACTATGACACCTCCTGCTGCTTCAAACATGGCTTAAAAACTCTAATTAGTCGATAACATAATACGACCCCGACCATTTATCTTTGCACTATATAAGGCCTCATCAGCACGAGTCATAACACTTTTAGCATCTTTGTCCCCGTACCTATATTGCTCAATTCCAATACTCAACGTTGGCTTTAATATTAAAAGGCCTAAAGTATTGATTTTTTCAATAAAACAAACTGATAACTGTTCTGCTCGAACTTTTGCTTCTCTTGAGGATAATTCGGGTAGTAAAATCGCAAATTCATCACCTCCTATTCTGCCAATTATATGGCTTGGCCCAGTTATTGACTCTATGGCATTCGCTAATAAAATAAGCACCTGATCACCTAGTAAATGCCCATAACTATCGTTTACACATTTAAAATTATCAACGTCAATGACTAAGAGGGCATATTCCATACCTAAGTTGAGTGCCTTTTGATGGATAACCGTCGCAGACTCAAAGAAGGCCCTGCGGTTATTGATTCCCGTTAATGCATCTGTTCGCGCTTGCTGCTCAGCTAGTTTTTTAGCTTGTATAAGCGCCATCGTTCTTTCTGCTATTTGATGCTCAAGATTAACATTTAAATCAGCTAGCTCTTTTTGCGTTTTCTGTATTTTTTCTTGGGCATGTTTTAAGTCAGTCACATCAACATGGACCGATACAATTGAATCATTCGGCATCAATCGATCAGTAGTTCGAATCCAGCGTCCATCTTGCATTTTTACCGTTAATGAACCCTCTAGTTTCTCGCGGTAAGCCCATTTTCGTTTAAAAAAATCATTACCAAATCCACCGTTTTCATCACCTACAATCGCATTACCCAACAGTACATCTATAATACCCAGCTGATCGCAATGAACACCCGGAGCCGCCTGCAATTCAGTATAACTATACATATCTCGAAAGGCCTGGTTTGATGTCAGTAAACATCCGTTAGAGTCGTAAGTAACCATACCCTCCACCATATTTTCTACGGCATCAACCAGGACGGAGTGATTTTTATTTAGGGGTAGATTAGACATTTTTTATCGATTTTTACTCGTAATAAAACCATTTTAAGACACTATATATTTAGGCTACCTAAATGAATAAGTCTACAGCATACTTTTATTAGTTTACGTTGTATAAAGTATATGTATAAGAGAATAGCTACATTTTCAGCGTTTTCAAATAGAAGTGACGGGAAAAATAACACTGGCTCAGCACGGCCATTAACGTAGAAGGTGATTTTAATAAAAAGTAACGCTTTTTAGATCAGTCAAGCTAGAGTTCAAGCAGAACTAGCCAAGCACCGCTCCATTTGCGCTTGATCTATTAAGGTTTATAGAACTCAAGCAAGCCATTTAATATTAAATTTCTAACATTTTAGTAGGTGTCTATCGTTTAGGGAACACCACTTAAGTTCTAACGCTTATCTGGGTTGGTATTATTACACTTTAATATTTGTACTTTGCATTAAAGTGAATGACAATTCACCTTGTCTAAATTGCTCGATACTTAGTAATCGATTTCAATTTAATCTGACTTTTTATTTTTAGGGCTTTACTGTGACCAAAATTATTATTTTAATTATTGCTATTGTTTTAATTGGCTACTACTTCATAAAATCAGGTGGTGTTAGTTCCGAAGCAATCGCTATAAACAAAAAAATCGGCGCAGATTTTATGGAATCGAATAGAACCATCGATGGTGTTAAGACCACCAGTACTGGTTTGCAGTACTTAGTTTTAGAAAAAGGTACCGGTACCAAGCATCCTTCGGCAACAGACCAAGTGGAAGTACACTATCAAGGTAGCCTTTTAGATGGCACAGTATTTGATAGTTCTGTAAAACGTGGGCAGCCCATTTCATTTGGCTTAAATCAAGTGATCAAGGGCTGGACGGAAGGTGTACAGTTGATGGTGGTAGGTGAGAAGACTCGTTTCTTTATTCCTGCAGAGATGGCTTATGGTAATGAGGGTGCTGGTAGTGATATCCCTGGCGGTTCAACACTGATTTTTGAAGTGAATCTTTTAGGCATTAACAAATAAAACGATATTCAGTAAGGGTTAGAAAACATGTCGAGGAGAATTAGAGCGTTTAGATACGAAAAAAAACCTTAGAACAGCGTGCTTTTCAAGGAAGATCCAGATGAGGATAAAACGGCTGTCGTTGGTACATTGTATGTAAAGCAGTGGTTTGCTGATAACAGTAAGATTCTGGAAGTCACCATCGATAATAAAGACTTAGGCTGCTGACTTTCTTTGTTAGTGAGCGATATTAACTATCTTTATGAACAGAGTAGGTCGATTACGTAAACTTCCTTAAGCCAACAAACTTTCACATTGAGTAATTAAGCCTTCGATGCAACCACAAGCTGATCCGTTCATAGTACCTGCCTGTTATGAAGAGATTGAAATCCTGTTTCAAGATCCGCATTTGTTGCTAATCAATAAGCCAACTCGATTGCTTAGTCTATCGGGCAAGCACCCGCTCAATAAGGATTCCGTTCATTTTCGTTTAGTTCAGGATTTTCCAACGGCAACTATGCTCCATCGTTTGGATTTTGGCACATCAGGTATCATGGTCTTAGCGCTGAATAAAAAAGTCAACGCGCACATCACCAAACAGTTTCAGTCACGCAGTGTTGTAAAATGCTACAACGCCTTACTGCACGGACATCTTGCTCATGATAACGGCCTGATTGAATATCCTATCGCTAAGGATAAACCCAACTTTCCACTTCAAAAAATTTGTTTCGAGACGGGCAAGATTGCTCTGACCAATTACCAAGTTGTTGAACGCCCCTCTGATCTCTTTGCAACAAAAGTGAACTTTACCCCTGCAACGGGGCGCACACACCAATTGCGCATTCACAGCCAGCAAATGGGGCACCCTATTTTGGGCTGCGACTTATATGCGACGGATGAAGCTTTTTTAATGAAACCACGATTAATGCTACATGCAACAACGCTAGCCTTTGACCATCCCGTAACAGGACAAAGAGTGGAAGGCATTTGCCCTTGTCCATTTTAGTCACACTTTTAACTAGGGCTCAACCGGCCGGGTTGCTTCAATCTGGTCTCAGACGAGCTTGAAAAGCCTCAAGGATATATAACCAAGTATGTATTACTTTCGAGTTACGCTCGCCTATAAGGGAACTCAGTACTTTGGATGGCAAGCTCAATCAATGGACACTTTAAATGAAGAAAGGCCTACTGTAGAAGGCACCATCCTTAATGCGCTAAAAAAAATAACTAACTATCAGCCCTGTACCATATCAGCAGCCAGTCGAACTGATGCAGGTGTTCATGCGCAAGGCCAAATAGCAAAAATTACTTTGCCCATAGAGATCACTCCTGAACATCTTTTAATGGGTCTCAATTCTTTAATGCCAAGAGATATTCGTATTCTTGAGTGCTCGCCATCAACCAAAAGTTACCAGCCTAATAGGGCAAGCACTAGCAAGGAATATCACTATTACTTTATTGCTGCCCCGCTGGACAATGCCATCACTTCTGATATTGCTGTGCATCTGCCCGTGCATAGCCTAGCCCCCGAAACACTGGCATTACTCAAAGCTGCCTGTCAATTATTTGCAGGTCAACATGATTTTTATAATTTTAGTAGCCGTGACAAAAGTGTTACCACAAGTGTTAGAGAAGTTTTTTATTGTGACATTCATCAGGCCGGATTTTCACCCTTAGCCAACAACATGTATTATCTTAAAATTATTGGTGATGGTTTTTTGAAGTACATGATTCGTTACTTAATGGGCGCATTATTTGAACTGGCGAAGGGTCGTATCGCAATAGAAGACATTCAACGTTATCTTCAGCAAAATGAGGCCCGTAAGTTATGTCCTAAAGCAAAAGCGAAAGGTTTACATTTAATTAAAGTTGAAGCACCCACTAGATAGTATTGCAAATCAAAATCTGGCGTTTAAGTTACTAGCCATATAATAAAAGTAATGACTTATTGTAAGAACTGCAGTACTTGAGGCCTTACTGACACTGCTTTAATAAACGATATCATTTTCAGCCCGGACAAATACCACCGGCTCTTCATCTGTTTCAGACGACACTGAAAAATTAATAGGCTTACAACAGACCTGACAATCTTCGATATATTCCTGACCAATGTCTTCCGGATCAATCAGGACAGTAATTGATTCTCCGCAATATGGGCAGGTAATTAATTCTTCATGCAAGAAAGCCATTGGACACATATTTCTCTATTTGATTTATAAACAATAAGGATACATCAGATAACGGCTTTTACATCATAAAAGCTGGACTTTTGTTGACCATTAATGCCGAGGGAAGTCTAAAAATTTCTCATTTAGCTTGTCATTTTAAGCTGTCCGTAACCATAGAAAAACACAGCCAAAACTGCCAGACCAATCGAACTAACATGATAACCATTAAATAATTCGCGAAAAATGACCATCCCAACAAAAACAGATGTTGTTAATATTGATAGCACCGCATAGACCGTGTAAGCATGTGCGCCAACTCGGCTGTACATTAGATAGAAACCTATGAAAGTAACAAAGAAACCGATTGCTGATATTACTATTGGTCCAATATTTTGCTTTAAATAAACAACATTCCCACTATTATCTGAGAATATGGCTGCAACAATAAACATTGCAGCACACAAACTAACGGCGGCGGTCATAAACAAAAAAGGGTTTGACGAAATAGTCGAAGAACGTTGTCCAAATACAAATATTGCATTACCAGTGGCTGCCAGACCAGCATAAATAATAACTTTATAAATCGCAGATTCCATTACGGCTCCTAGGGATCGGTAAACATGGGTCAAATTAACGCAATTCTTTGTGTTAGTTCGTGCTCTGTACTTTGACTCATTTAAAGCGACTATTTGTTTATGATCGTTTCAATCATATCAGATGATATTGTGGTAGCCTTCGCTCAAATTAAAATCTTGCGACCTGATCTATGAAAAAACCCACTGGTAACATTGAATCCTCGTCAAAAAAATTAACTGAAATGTCTGTTTCGCAAGGTCAATTTACGCTCAATCGCAAGCCAATAGATGTGAAGTTACAGGCCTGGGAGGCCGCAGATGAATATCTATTGAAGTATGTAGATGAGCAAAATTTGTTAGCAGAACCGTTGAGCCTGCTTATTATCAATGATGCTTTTGGTGCCTTGACCGTTGCTTTAGCAGCGTATAAGCCCACAACAATGTCAGATTCATACCTCGCTCAACAAGCGATGATGGAGAATTTATCAGCTAATGAATTAGACCCTGCTGCGCTTAAATTTAACAATGGGTTAAGCCTGCCAGCAAAAGCCTTTGACCTGGTGTTAATCAAAACACCCAAGTCACATGCGTTATTAGAATTCCAATTACGCCTACTGAAGCCCTCTATTGGTGCTAATACAATCATTATTGCTTCTGGCATGTCCCGTTCGATTCATAACAAAACATTGCAGCTATTTGAGACCATAGTTGGTCCAACCACAACGTCACTAGCATGGAAAAAGTCGCGTCTTATATTTGCAACACCCAATTTATCTCTAGAGGTACCTTTTGCCAATTCCTCTGATCGTTTTGTACTCGAGACAAATCGGAGCTTTAATATTAGCAGCCATGCTAATGTATTCAGCCGCGGTAGACTCGACGAGGGTAGCCAGTTACTGATCGAGCATATGCCTATTAATGAGCAATATCGAGATATTGCCGACCTCGGTTGTGGCAATGGTGTACTGGGTATTATTGCATCATCACTAAATAAACCTTCGAGCATTATATTTGCAGATGAGTCCTACATGGCAGTGAGTTCTGCTAAACAAAATTTTGGTGAAGCCTTTGGGAAATCTATCAAAGCGCACTTTAAAGTCACTGATTGTTTACACGGGGTTGAAGACGAAAGCATCGATCTCGTGTTAAACAACCCTCCATTTCATCAACTCAATGCGATTGGTGACGCGATTGCTTGGCAAATGTTCATTGATGCACGCCGAGTGTTAAGAAAAGATGCGGCTCTATACGTTGTGGGTAACCGTCACTTGGGCTATCACACTAAAGTGAAAAAAGTATTTGGCAATTGTGAAATGATCACCAGTAATCAGAAGTTTGTTGTACTAAAGGCAGTCAAACAGTAAATTTTTCCACGGCAACTACTTCGTTTAAACACAGGGTTCAATGTTGATATTAATATTTTTTGATAATGACATTCACTGGTGTAAGCCATTTTTGATTTTAGTTGCGCACTTCTAACGTTGAAGAGCATTTTTTGTTGAAGGTTTTTTATTTAATTCTGTACTAGTTGAGTTTCAGTTTTTGGGAAAGTACGCGCGCCCTCGTAAACAATCTGCCATCGATTATCTGCCTTACGCCAATACACGTCCTTGTCTGTCTCTAAATCTAAATTATTGCTGGTGTAGGATTGAGCAAATTGCATTAAGACTAGGTTTTCTTCTCCAGGATAATTAAATATATTCAAATTACTATATTCAACTTTAATGTCTTTTCTATCCCTAGTTACCCATTTTTTGTATCCATCCCAACTTTTAAAATCGCGATTATAAGCAAAATAATCTTGTTTTGAATAGTGTTCACGGTAAATATCATGCTGGTTATTTTCCCAGTCAGCGATCCAACTCGTTAACACATTTATCATCTCTTTACGCTGTTGTTGCCATTCGCCCGGCTTCAGCCATTTAACCTGTTGAGCAACGATGACAGGGGTATGAATGCTGGAATTTATGTATTTATTAATACGCGTAAAATCTGGATTACTGACCACGATACAGCCGTTGCTAGCCCAAGGTGAACGATTATAAGTGTCTGACGGTGTGCCATGAATCCAGATACCGTCACCTGTCCGGTTTTTGCGATCATCCCAGACATTTGGATAGCTGATGGGGAATGCGCCCAATCCATAAAGATCGGGCAACTCCTCACCGTCGATGGTTTTAGTGACATGATAAATACCGACCGGTGTTTTTTGATCGCCTCGCTTTTGTTTCCCGTAACCTTTTAACCCAATGGAGATAAAATAGTCTTCTACTAACACGGGCGTACCCTGTTCATTTCGAAAAACATAAATGCGCGATTTTTCTTGATCGACTAAAATAACGTAGGGCTGATTTTTTGCAAGGAAAAGAATATTTTCAGGTATTAATCTCAGATGCTCAGTATTACTCTCATGCTGCCAGCGCTGTTGGATCTCGTGTTTAAAGTCATATTGTGCTTTAACAGTTGATATACCATCACCAATCTTATGAAGAGGCGCAGCTTTTGCTAGCAACAAATCAGCATAAATCATTTGCCCCAGTCGGCTTTTAGGATATTGAGCTAAGAGATCTCGAGTACTATTAAGTGCATGTTCAAAATCTTGGTTCTGGATTTTTTTAATCGTTTGAAGTATTTCTTGCTCATATAGATCCGGCTTATAAAAGTTAAAGTCAATTTTCACATCGACTGTCTCTACAGCGTGGAGCGATTGAAATAATATCCATAGGAAAATGACTAATATTGCTTTCATAAAGCCGATATTACACGCTCATCAGAAATTTTCCATGTCGATCCAATTCGGCGAAAAGTGATTTGTTTTAGTACCTTGTCACTGTAATTAGCAGAATCATAAACTTGTTTGAAGTTAATAATTGCGCTGTTTTCATCTTGTGCACTGATCTCAATATCACTCACTACCACATTAATTGTACCAGGGCGCATAATACGATTACGACGATGTTCAACCCAAGCTATATGCGTATTAAAACTAGGGCTATGGTTGGCAGAATAATAACTGATATAGGTAGGGAAATCCTTATTGTTCCAAGACTTTGCCCACTGTTTAATTTGTTCTATTAGCAAAGTCTGAACATTAGCACTATTTACCACCGAACTGATACCTGGTTGTGTCACTCTTGGTGGTGGGTCAGGCAAGCTCAAATTGCTCAATGCAACTAATTCAATTCTGGGTGATTCTACCGGTTGATTCGATTCACTGACGGCCTGGCGATAAGTTGCGCTCGCTATACTGCGATATATTCGGCCTAGGTTATTATATGCCATTGAATAGCTAGAATGAGTATTTAGCGCATCGATGAGAAGTTGACTGGCTTTATCAGAATCACCCTTATCAAGATAAATCATCGCCAAATTATTCCTTGGCTCAGGCAATTCTGGATATTCTCGAATTAGACCCTCGTAGAGCTCTTTTGCCCGATCCGTCTGTTGATCCATCTGATAGGCATAGGCGGTTAAGAATTGGATTTTAGCATTATTAGGGCGCTCAACTAAAAATTGATCGCCCGAGTTTGCGGCCAAGGAAAATGAATTTTGGCCTATCAAACGCTGAAGCTCTTCTATTGGCGTTGCCGAAAATACGGAGTTAACGCATAGGTTGGACAGGAGTAGAGCAATAAGTCGATACATATTTTTATATCAGATAGAAAGATGATTTTTAATCAATGTAGAGTATATCAAATATTCTTAAAAACGTGTCTGGATTCATGTCCGTATTGGCAGTCAGGTGTAAACTAAATGATTATTTATTGCCAAAACTTACCATTTACGGAATGAATTCATGCAATTATTTCTAGTTGACTCCAGTATTTTTATCTATAAAGCCTGGTTTGGTGCAAAATATGAAATGCTCAATGTTAATAAACAACCAAATCAGGCTTTCATTGGTTTCACCGATTTTGTCTATCGACTATTAACCGAGTCAGCACCACAAAAACTTGTATTCGCTTTTGATCACGGTGGTCAAAAATCTCAGCGCAAGACCCTTTATAGTGAATACAAGGCCAATAGAAACCCAACACCCACTAATTTAAGACGTCAATTTGAGTGGTGTCAACAATGGGTTGAGGAACTAGGAATATCTAAAGTCAGTGATCCTGAATGGGAAGCTGATGACTTAATTGGCACACTCGCTCAACTACACCGTTCACCAGAACTATCCATCGTTATCCTGAGTGCGGATAAAGATTTAACCCAACTGGTTCGCGAAGGCGATATTTGTTGGGCTTTTTTTGATGACAAAAAACTTGATTACAACGGCATCAAGAAAAAATTTAAAGTGAAACCAGAACAAATTGCGGATCAATTAGCCCTTACCGGCGACAAAGTTGATAACATTCCCGGCATACCTCTAGTTGGACTAAAAACAGCTGCCAACTTATTGAGAAAATATGGTGACTTGAAGACACTTCGAGCTAATCTGCATGAGGTTAGTAAAATGAAATTTCGCTATGCAGCCCAAGTTCAGCGTTCACTCATCGATAATGAATCTATACTCGACATTTCGAGCGCATTAACCCAAATCAATTGTACCGTTGAAACAATGCAAGATGTGTCAATATTACGCCGACCTGCTAATACTGAGCAGCTTCAGAGACTGATGAATTTTCATCAAATGGATTCTGCCCGCTACGAAAAGTGGCACGACTACTTACAAGTAGGCTAAACCATGGCTATTGTTATATTATTCAACAAACCTTTCAGAGTACTCAGTCAGTTTTCTGAATCTGGCGACAAAAGTACACTGGCTGACTTCATCAACATCCCAAACGTCTATCCAGCTGGCCGGCTCGATTATGATAGTGAAGGGTTAATGATATTAACTGACGATGGAAAATTACAAACCCATATAGCTAATCCCAATTACAAACAATCGAAATTTTATCTAGCCCAAGTTGAGAACGTTCCTAATAAAAAAGCACTACTCAGCCTAAGCCAAGGCTTAAAACTAAAAGACGGCATAACTCGCCCAGCCAACGTAACATTAATCGAGCAGCCTGATTGGCTGTGGCCTCGTGAACCTGCCATTCGGCAACGAAAGGAGATTCCAACACAATGGCTTCAGCTTGAAATCAAAGAAGGCAAAAATCGACAGGTAAGGCGAATGACCGCTGCTGTAGGTCACCCAACTTTACGCTTGATACGCACAAAAGTAGCTGATTGGTCTTTAAACGATTTACTACCTGGAGAATCTCGAGAATTATTGATATGAGCTAAATAGATGCGAGTTAATTACTTATTCCAATTGTTATAATCCAAACACTGACAAATGTTCATGAACACCCAACCAAACCTCTGAATCATGTCGTGAAAACACGATTGTTTCCCGCTCTCTATTTGTTACTACGTCAGAATCAAAGTTTATATTAGTAAGTACTTGATGAGTAAACACTGCAACCTCGCCTAACATCTGCAGATGGACAGCGCTGGACTCACAATTAATAATACGGAATTGATGCTGATCTTCCCATGATTGCCATTCGGCTTGATATTCGGCTCGACTCATTAGTACACGATCAAGATTATGAAAGAGGAATGTTGCTTGCGCTGAAAAAGCCGCAAAATAATTTTCCGTGTCATTATTTGAGAATGCAGTGATTAATTTATTGGCGGCAGTCATAACGGCCTGTCGGTCATCTTGTTCAGGCATGATTATGTATCGGCTTTAATAAGCTTGGCTTGTTTTTGGTAATGAGTGACGTTAATGGTGTCATTTGTCGAGCAACAGTGAGCTTCAACTCATCTATCGTCATCTCATTGCTCTTTACAAATTCAGTAAACATTGAATTCAAGTTATTAAAAATGGTTTCTCCCAATGCCTGATGATCTAAATAGCTAATAATCATGTTTTTCACTTTAAATGTTTCTATCAAGCACACTACTTGCATACTAATACGCTGGTCAAGTTCTGCATATCGCTGACTAAAAGGGGTTTGAGGTCGTTGTATTGAGAATGCCATTGCCATGCGCCACATCTCTTTGTTCAAATAAACTTGAGAATGCTCATAATAGGACCCAATAAGAGCATTCAATGCTTCATCTACAGAGGACAGAGGACCTTCTATCAAACGTTCCCCTGCAATTAAAATTTCTTCAACCTCCATTGAAACAACAGCTATCAAGATGTCTGCTTTACTCTGATAGTAGTTATAGGTAGTTCCAGTAGAGACCTCTGCTAGCTCGGCAATATCTTCCATTCTAGTTTTGTCATACCCATCACGCTTAAACAGCATTGATGCAGACTCTAGAATGCGCTTTTCACGCGCGACTTTCTGTCTTTCGCGAAGTCCTGCCATATGGATCCTCCTATATGAGCACTAAATGAGTGCGTTCATTTTTATAGTTGACAACAAATACTACTCCGTTCAGTATTATAATTCTAATAATAATTGCAATACTAGTTAACTCTATCGCTGGATAACGAGGATAATATGATATTTAAAAAACGAGATGGTTACTCCCAATATCGGTTTTTTCCAACCACGGCTTCGGTCGCTTTCACCATTGCTATAGCCGGATTGAATTCGACGTCTGTACTTGCACAGGAAGAACTTAACGCTTTGGTCTGGTGTGATCATACGGATGCAGCGTTGATCGAACCTTTTGAAAAAAAGAACAACGTAAAAGTCAATCTTAAGGAATATGAGGGTACCGGTGCGGCACTTTCCATTATTTCTCAATCTCGTCCTGGTGACTGGGATGTGCTGGTTATTGATGGTGTTGATGTTCCCAGAGCAATTGATGAAGGAATTCTTGGCGAAATCCCCAACAACGCATTACCAACCGCTGACTTTTTTCCAGAAGTTGTTATGGAAGATAACAATACTAGAAACGGTAAAACTTATGCTGTGACTGAAAAGTATGGCTACAACACCATTTCTTTCGACAAGTCGAAAGTTGATATATCCGACATGAAAGACATGAGTATGCTTTGGTCAGGCAAATATGATGGTCGAATTGCAATCTACGACTATTACCTGCCAGTCATTGGTTTGGTAGGGCTGAGTGAAGGAATTGACACCAACAAGGTCAATACAAGCAATATGTCCGTCATAAAAGACAAGCTGTTGTCCTTAAAGAAGGCATCAAAATTAGTGGGCGACGTGGTTTCTTCTCAAACAGCACTTGCTACTGGTGAAGTTGATATTTTGGTTGGCGGTGGTGAATGGGTGACGGCTGTTTTATCAGCTGAAAAACCCAACTTGGATTGGGTTATTCCAGAGCAGGGCGGCTTACGGTGGTCACAATCTATCGGTGTTATGGCTGATTCTGGCAAAAAAGACCTAGCTCTTAAATTTGTTCAATATATTACGAGTCCAGAAGGACAGGCAAAATTAGCCACTTCTTCGTGTTTTTGGGGGATGCCGGCTAATAAAAAGACAGAACCACTTTTAACTAGTGCTCAAAAAAAGGCGTTACGTTGGGATAATCAGGCAGATTATCTTGCCAATTCTCAGCTTTACCCCATTCCAGATGCAACGCTGGATGATTTAATGCAGGATAACTGGACAGAAATGCTTCAGAATTAATTCGTTTTAGTTATGCTAACACCAATGCTCTCAAAAATTGGGCGCATTGGTTTTCTAGCCTGAGCAAGTTGATATGAGTGTGGATTCAGATCATTCATTACGAAAAGCTTGGTATTTTGTTACGCCAGCAATAGCTTGGACGATCGCATTTTTTGTTATTCCTTTTGCCTTCATGGTATCAGTAAGCCTAGCATCACGAGTGGGGCGACAAATTGTTTACTCTTGGGATCTGGACAATTATATTAATTTTTTTAGTAAGTCATATTTATTAAAAGGCTTATTTGTATCTCTAGAAATTACCTTCCTAGTGACCATACTGTCGACACTGCTGGCGTATCCTCTCGCTTGGATCATTGCCGAGCGTGTACCAAAAAAATGGCAACGCATTGCACTAATTATGGCTATTTTGCCATTCTGGACATCTTATGTTGTTCGGTCTTATTCCTGGCTGCTGGTTTTATCTACAGATGGTGTTATCAACAAATCGCTTCTTCAAATCGGCATAATTTCAGAACCATTACCCTTATCAAACACAACAACTGCCACAGTAATAGGCTTTGTACACTTTTTCGTTATGCTATTGACCTTAACTATTTATTCTAACCTAATCCAGTTATCACCCAATTATAAACGCGCCAGTGCGGACTTAGGCGCCAATGCTTTTCAAACATTTTGGCACGTAATTCTGCCGTTGACGTTACCAGGAATTATGGTAGGTGCATTCCTGACCTTTGTATTGTGTATAGGCGACTATATTACGCCGCAAATTCTTGGTGGTAATAATGAACTAACCTTGCCACAAATTATCATGATGCAACTAGGTCGCCGTGCAGATATTCCAACCGCAGCGGCTCTTTCTATTATCCTAATGGGTGTCGTGACTGTCGCTTACCTGTCTTGCCTTCGTTGGCTAAAAATGGAGCGTACCTAAATTATGTACTCTCGATTATCAAATGTTCTCTGCGGGACCTATTTTATTGCCATTTATGGCTTTATATTCCTACCCGTTGCCGTCTTGGTTTTGTATTCGTTTCAAGATGGTACCTTGCCTATCCCTCCCTTTAACGGCGTTACTTTTAAATGGTATTCAGAGGTTTTTGCTGATTCGAAATTAATGTCAGCATTAGCTAACTCGATTATTGTGGCGGTTTTGTCCTCTATTATTGCTTGTTTGCTTGGTTTTTGTGCAGCTTACGCCCTATCTCGTTATCGCCTTCCCGGTAGTGCATTTCAACGAATTTTAATCACTGCACCCATGACAGTGAGCTATCTCATCATTGCTTTAGGGTTGTTAGTCTTATTTAATTGGATGGGGATTCGACTATCTTTATGGACGGTTGGCGTAGGCCATGTTGTGATCAACCTGCCTCTTTGCTTTGCAATCATTTATGCTTCAATGGGTGATCATCAGAAAAACATTGAGCGCGCTGCTCGTGATTTAGGTGCTAATAATTTTCAAGTTATGCTGTTAATTACAGCGCCTATGCTTATGCCTTCTATTCTCGCTGCGTTATTTTTGTCAATAACATTTAGCTGGGATGAATTTATCATCTCGTTTCTACTGTCTCGTTTTGATGTCACTCTACCCGTTGAAATTTGGAGTTTGTTACGTTCAGGACTTAATCCAAAGACAAATGCTATCGGTAGTCTCGTCTTTCTCCTTTCAGTTGGCTTACTAATCATTCTTGAATTATTTGTTTTTCGCCAGAGATCCCCAAAATGACCGCCGATGTCTCATTGCTCAATCTATCAAAGGCTTTTAATGGCGTTGCTGCATTAAATGATGTGTCTCTTGAGATTAATGCCGGCGAATTTATTGTTTTGCTAGGCCCATCAGGTTGTGGAAAATCCACCCTGTTATCAATTATTGGTGGGTTTTTAGCCGCCAGTTCTGGCAAAGTTTTCATTGGTGGTAAGGATATGACCTCTGTTCCTCCATCCGTTAGACCAACCACAACTATGTTTCAGGACTATGCATTATTTCCCCACATGTCCTTGCGTGACAATGTGGCATTTGGCCTGAAAATGCGAAAAGTAGGTCGCAAAGAAAGGAATCATACAGCCGATACATTTCTAGATATGGTTGGGTTGAAAGCATCAGCCAACCGCAAGCCGCACGAACTTTCTGGCGGCCAGAGACAACGGGTGGCACTAGCCAGAGCTCTTTCCGTTAGTCCCGACTTGCTATTGCTGGATGAACCGCTAGGTGCACTTGATATGAAGCTTAGACGCCAAATGCAAGATGAGTTAAAGGCCATACAAAAAGAAATTGGCACGACTTTTATTCACGTTACTCATGATCAAGAAGAAGCCATGGCCATTGCGGACAGAATCGTAGTAATGAATCAAGGTGCTATCGAAGGCTTGGGTAAGCCGTCTGATATTTATATGCGGCCACAGTCGCTATTTTCAGCTGGTTTTATGGGTGAAGTTAATCTGATCAGCGGCACAGTAACAACCATTAACAAACAGCAATACACTATCAAAACAAAGATAGGATCCTTCGAGCTGTTGGCTGACGCGTTCGTCAACAGCGAACCTCAAGTTGGTAAAGACGTTACTCTTTGCATACGGCCTGAACAGATTAGTGCAAGATCAGACGCTGGTAGAAATCTCAAACCATTAATTCCCGCAAAAATCCTAAGCAGTGCATTCTTTGGAACGCATTTTCGTTGTTTGCTGGCGCCAGATTTAGCACCAGAATTAAGACTAATTGCTCACCTACCTCAGTCAAGTGAAATGCTACAAGGCAGTGTTGTAGACTTAGTGTTTGATACCGCTAATATGACTGTTTTACTTAGCGCCTAACGTGGAACTTACTATGGACCGTATAGCCCCAGAGAACTGGTATCAAACTAAAAAAATAGACGATGACGTCACCCACATTTGCGAACCTTATATCAAGGAATTTTATCGCTGTAATATCTGGCATGTTCGCGGCAGCCAAAGTGACCTGTTAGTGGATAGTGGCATGGGCGTGGTATCACTCACTGATTGGGTTTCAATTGTTACTGAAAAAGATATCGCCGCCGTGGCAAGTCATACACATTTTGACCATATCGGTTGTCATCATGAATTTAAACACTGCATTGTTCATTCGGCAGAAGCCGATCTATTGGCAAATCCAACGCGAGAAAGCACGTTGGTGGAACCGTACGTTACGGATGATATTTTTACTCAATTGCCACCACAACCCTACGTATCAGAAACTTATGCAGTCAAGAAGACTTCGCAGGCTGAAATAGTTGAGGACGGTCATGTTATTGACTTGGGCAATCGACAGTTTGAGGTTATTCATACCCCTGGTCATTCTCCAGGTGGTATCGCATTATTTGAACACAAAACAGGCATCCTATTTTCTGGTGACTTACACTATGATGGATTGTTAATCGAAGATACGTATCACTCGAACCCATCTGACTATCAAAATTCAATGAAGCGCCTGCTTGAATTACCCGTTAATATCGTACACGGCGGACACTTTGCAAGTTTTGGTGCCGATCGTCACCGTAGCCTCATTCGCAATTGGCTTGATAGTAAAAACCATTGAAAAGGTAACCATATGACCACTAAATTTAATCAACCACTCGGGGGTAACGACATGCCTCGTTTTGGTGGTATCGCCACTATGATGAGATTACCCCATGTCCCTGATGCACGGGGACTTGATGTTGCTTTTGTTGGTGTACCCTTTGATATCGGCACATCAAACCGTTCAGGCGCGAGATTTGGTCCTCGCCAAATTCGGAGCGAATCGTGCTTAATTCGTCCATACAACATGGCAACCCGAGCCGCACCGTTTGATTCTTTACAAGTCGCCGATATTGGTGATGTCGCCATTAATACTTTTAACCTAGAGAAATCGATGGGCATTATTGAATCTGCCTACGACAACATCCTGGCTCAGGATTGCAAACCACTTACCATGGGCGGTGATCACACCATTGCATTACCCATTCTGCGCTCTATTGCCAAAAAATATGGCCCTGTTGGAATCGTCCATGTTGATGCTCATGCTGATATCAACGACACCATGTTCGGTGAACGTATTGCTCACGGCACACCGTTTCGGCGTGCCATTGAAGAAAAATTAGTCGATCCCAAACGCATGGTACAAATTGGGCTACGCGCAACCGGATACGAAGCTGACGATTTTGATTGGCCTAGAGAGCAGGGCGTGCGAGTTGTTCCAGCAGAAGACTGCTGGTATCAATCACTGAAACCATTAATGGCAGAAGTCCGTGAACAGTTGGGTGAAGGAGCAGTTTATATAACCTTTGACATTGATGGGCTTGATCCCGCTTATGCAGCAGGTACGGGTACGCCCGAAATTGGTGGTCTGTCAATTCACCAAGGATTAGAAATTATTCGCGGTTGTCGCGGACTTGATGTTGTAGGAGGGGATTTGGTTGAAGTCGCACCAGCTTATGATACGACTGGAAATACCGCGCTGACTGCAGCCAATTTGTTATTTGAAATGCTTTGCGTATTTCCTGGTGTGGATTACCGGGCATAAGATTCGATGTTTTTCAGTTTTAAGCGATACACGAGTAATTGGTATAGTCCAAACCCAACTACTCGGTTCCTGCTACTGAAGAATTAGTCAAATACCAACCAAATGAATAAATTTTTAGCCACCTTCGTCTAATTACAAGGCGGCTGATTTTCAAATTCACGTTGTTACATCTTCATCCCATCATCAAAGGTTCATTATCTCGTAATAGCTGAGTAATAAAACGGCAAACAGCGTCCACCCGCGCCACATCTCTTAAGTCCTCGTGTACCATCAGCCAAAAACTACGCTGTACTAATATTTGATCAGGTAGCACCGCCACCATCTGCGGGTCATTCGCAGCCATAAAGCAATGAACCAATCCAAGCCCAACACCACTTCGAATTGCATTATATTGTGCATTTAAATTGGTGCTACGAAACACCACATGCGCATTTTTAAAAGTGCTTTCAAAATAACGTAGTTCGGGCATTTCAATCAGATCGTCAATGTAGCTGACAAATTCATGTTGTGTAAGATCATCGATACTTGTTATTTTAATGTGATTAGCGAGATATTCACTAGACCCATATAGTTTGAGCCTATAGTCACACAACTTCCAACCTTTTAAACGACCACTTTCGGGTCGCGAAAACGTAATAGCAATATCGGCCTCCCGTTTTGACAAACTGGTTCGACGAGTGTCTGCCATCAATTCAATTTCAATGTCGGGATGCTCTAACCGAAATTCGCCAATATGGCGCGCTATAACCTGTGCGCCAATACCTTCTGAAGTTGATATTCGAACCGTTCCACTCAACCTCGCATCCTTACCTGATAAAGTTTGGTATAGATGATTCGACTGGGATTCAATTTTTTCCGCCATTGGCAGTAGACGCATGCCGGCATCAGTAAGTTGGTAACCAGTTGGTGACTTATCAAATAGACGGGCCTGAAGTTGTTTTTCTAACGATGCTATTCGACGACTGACCGTTGTATGATCTACCTGCAGGCGTAGCGCTGCTTTTACTAGCTTACCTTGACGTGATAATTCGAGGAAATAGCGCAAATCATTCCAATCGTACATGGCTTGCTCTGTGTTTTTTTGCAGAATGATTCTGGATTATACATTATAGATATGCATAAATATCAGGTCTATACTCTTTAAGTGTATCTATCTACAACTATAATTTATTTGGAGTTCTAATATGAGCCAAGCAACACCTGATCTTTACGAGCTTTATCATTTTGTTAATGGCGAGAAAGTTGCCGGTATCAGTGGAGGGCGGGTCGGTGATGTTTTCAACCCGAGCCTAGGTACCAAAGCTGCTGAAGTACCTTTGGCCTCTCAGGCTGAGGTTGAGTCTGCCATTACAGTTGCACAAGCGGCATTTCCAGCTTGGTCTGGTATGTCTGTTTTAGCGCGTTCACGCATCATGACAAAGTTTGTTCATTTACTTTACAAGCACCAGCATGAGTTGGGCGAATTAGTTTGTAAAGAGCACGGTAAAGTTATTGAAGATGCTATGGGTTCTGTACTTCGTGGTATCGAAGTGGCTGAATTCGCTTGTGGCGCACCGCATGCCCAAAAAGGTGAATTTTCGGACAATGTCGCAACTGGAATAGATATTTATTCGATGAGAAAGCCGCTCGGTGTTGTTGCTGGCATTACACCATTTAATTTTCCAGCAATGATTCCTCTGTGGATGGCAGGCATGGCTTTGGTTACTGGCAACACCGTTGTTATGAAACCATCTGAAAAAGATCCATCTTGTCCATTACGAATTGCCGAGTTATTCCATGAAGCGGGCGGTCCAGCCGGTGTGTTTAACATAGTGAATGGCGATAAAGAAGCCGTCGACACTTTGTTGAACGATGAACGTATTAAAGCTGTTAGTTTTGTTGGTTCAACTCCAATTGCGCAATATGTTTATGAAACTGCAACGGCTAATGGTAAGCGTTGTCAGGCAATGGGTGGCGCTAAAAACCACATGTTAATTATGCCAGATGCAGACTTGGAAGATGTTGCTAATGCGTTAATGGGAGCCGCTTATGGTTCAGCTGGGGAGCGCTGCATGGCTATTTCAGTTGGCGTTTGTGTTGGTGACGAAGTTGCTGATAAGTTAATCGCAATTTTAAAGCCCCGCGTAGAAGCCCTGCGTATTGGACCAAGCACGGAAACAGGTCTTGAAATGGGCGCATTAATTACCAAAGAACATCGTGAAAAAGTCATAAATTATATTCAGATGGCAGAAGACGAAGGGTCAACCTTAGTGGTTGATGGTCGTGATTTTGTTTGTGAACGTAGTAAGCATGGTTATTTTCTTGGCGGCTCACTAATTGACAATGTTAAATCTGATATGACTTCTTACCAAGAAGAAATTTTTGGGCCTGTGTTACAAATCATGCGCGTTGGTTCATTCGAAGAAGGCATGTCACTTGCCAGCGACCATCCTTATGGTAACGGTACTTCTATCTTTACTAAGAGTGGTTCAGCGGCTAGAACTTATGCTGATAAAGTTGAAGTTGGCATGGTTGGTATTAATGTGCCAATCCCTGTACCTATGGCTTTCTATAGCTTTGGTGGTTGGAAGGCTTCAGCTTTTGGTGACCATAATCAATATGGCATGGAAGGGTTACGTTTTTATACCAAAGTTAAGACTGTCACCGCTCGCTGGCAAGAAAAAGGCCTTGATGCCGAGTTCTCCTTACCCGTTTTAAAATAAAGTAGTTCATGATGCCATCGAATGTCTTCCTGGTATTCGATGGCATTTTTAATGATTCACAATTCACTTTAGTTGAAGCACTTTTTCGAGGTAACCAGAGGATGTCTTTTAAAGCTTTCTAATGGCATCTTCAAAAATTTCTTAATTATTCATGCTGTAATCGTAACTTTGACCTTTGCTATTACTGTTAAATACTTGCGCATGGAAAGACACAATCACTCGATCACTCTCACCGCTATACGGGAATGCCATGTGTTTAATATGTGCTGGAAATATAGCAACCTTGCCATCCTGTGCATAGGAATCCCAAGAACTATTTTGCAAATACTGATTGCCATAATCACCATGACCACCCGCCATATATTCCATGTTTGGACCATAAAAACGCGTATTGCCGTTTGGTTGGCGTCCTTGATGTGACTCCCTAGAAATACTTGCTTCACCTGACTGAACATAATAAACGCCTGACCAGGAACAATTGCCATGCACGTGAGTTTCGTGGAAAGCGTGCCCATTGGCAATTTGAAACCACAAGCCCGTAATATTGACAGATATATTTCCACTCTCACCCCATTCCTGTTTATTTGCCTCTTTGGCCACTTCATAAATACCATCGCGAATAAACGCAGCTAACTCATCAAGTTCTTTGTGCAACGGATACTGGTTAAGCAAATCATCTCGACTCGTATAGGCTTGATTAGGGGCTCGATTTTCCTTTTCACGATGTTTATAAAACAATTCAATTAATACCGGGTTTACTTTTTGATAATGCGCAAACCGTTTGACCAATATAGAAGTTGGCCAAAGCTTTATGATATTGGAGTTTGTCTTATTCTTGCTTTTCTTTGCCATCATTTTTCCCTTAATTACATGCGCTACAGTGGTTTGTACTGCTTACATTTATCGATATAGTTTTGTGTACCAAGCGGTATTGGGACACGCGCATTCGCAATATAATTGAGTAACCGCTTTCCTTCTCGTAAAAGTGCCTGACCCTTTCCCGTGTGCATGAGCAATAATTGATCTGCATCATCCGGCAAATCAGGCTCAAAAGTATCCAGTGCTTCGGCTAGCGCTACAAAATTCGGCCAAATCCGAAAAATAATGTCATCTTTTTTCATTGTTTCTGCGACTTGTTTTGATGCATCGGCATAGTTCTGTATCACATGTTCACAAGCGGTAAATAATTCATTCGCATTGAATGTCTTAACCATTTGGTCACGAATCATGTCAATATCTCGCTTACTTTGCGCTATTTTAATAAATCGCGATTCATAGAAGTCTGAGGGCGTCATCGTGAAAGCTTTAAAAGGTTCACCCCAAATTTCGTCAATGCCTTCACAGCCAGAATAATGTTTGACTTGCTTACCTAGTTTCAGCGCTTCTTGAAAGCAGGCACTGCATTGGCGCATCAATTCATTATCTCGACTCACTTGAACACCCAGTTCACCTAGATCTACTATCGATGTAAACAAGTCTGTTGCTCGATGGAACAATGAGCCAGCGAGCATTGCAGCATTCACTCGCTTTCGGGCTGGATTAGTTTCAGATTCGTAAGCGATTCTAGCCTGATCAAGGCTTTTACCAGGGGTACTAATACCCGCCTCAGTATGGTGGAATGCGCGACGAGTTAGACTGTCGATGAGGAGTTTTCGATTGCTTAAAGTATCGGTCAAAGGTTGATAGTAACGTATCCAGTAACCGTAATAGTAAATATAGTCGGTTTCATCGATGATTAAACGCGTACCGTTCGAGGGAGTTTTATTCATGTGATCAATACTAAAAAGGCAAACATCAGATTAATACAATTATTTAAAAACTTTATTTACATCATAAAACAAACACATAGAATCATCCATAAAATGATCCTACCAAATACACATTATTATAAAATTAGTCGCTTTGCTTTTTTGAGCGTGTGTTTAACAACGTAGCAATTAGTTTGATCATTCAGCCTGCAGTTATCACATGTAGCCACCTTTTGGATATACTGTTTATTTTTTTAACCTTCCATATCGTAATCTTTCATATTAAAAGTGCCGATATGAATTTTACAAGCTCATGCTGTGAGCTTTAATCGGCCTATAATTTCATTTTTTAGACCACTCAAAATAGTTCAGGAGCATTGTTAGTCATGGCTTTATCCATTGTTAGCTCTAATCGCGTAGAGATTCTTCAACAAAGCCTGTCTCATCATATTTGCTCACAAATGTTGAGTAATCCGTTTGACCCTGACGTTGTTGTTGTTCCCACTTTTGCAATGGCGCGCTGGCTTAATTTAAAAATTGCCCAACAACAAGGAATTGCAGCCAATATTGAATACCCTTCACCGTCCGTATGGATTTGGCAACTGGCTACCACTGTTCTCAAAGACATACCAAAAGCTGATCCCCTATCGCGTGACACGATGTGTTGGAAAATTTTTCAGAGTTTGCCTACATTAATCAACAGCCTTGAATTTGAAACCATTAATCGTTACCTGAAAAACGATGCTTCTGGTGTTAAATGCTGGCAATTGTCGACTCGAATTGCAGATATTTTTGACCGTTACCAACATTACCGACCCGATATGATTCGACTCTGGTCCGATGGTTTAGAAAATCACTGGCAGGCCATACTTTGGCGGCTTTTGATTCAAAACCAAGCTAAGCAATGCCATAGTGCGGTACTCGAGCAACTACTGGTAGCCTTGCGTAACGATTGTAAAGAAATCTGCCTACCTGAAAGAATCAGCCTGTTTGTTTTATCGAGTTTGCCCCCACGATTTATCGATCTAATACATGCGCTTGCCAAACACATCACGGTAACACTTTATTTGCACAGCCCAACTGATCAATATTGGGCTGACTTAAAAAATCAAAAATCGCAATTAAAACTGCGCCTTTTAAAACCACAACAAGCCCAATACTACGAAGCTGGCAACGAACTGCTTACCTCCTGGGGCCGGCAGGGCCAAACCATGCAGGATTTGTTACTTGATAATAATGGACTGGTCATCAATGAAGCCGATGCCTATCAGCCACCCGATTGCTCGACCCTATTGCAATCTATTCAGCAAAGTATTTACAACCTAGATGATACGGCAGTCAAAATGACTGTAGATGATTCACTGTCAGTACATATTTGCCATAGCCCAATGCGTGAATGCCAAGTTCTACACGATGAGCTTCTTCGGCTGCTGCAAAAAGACTCAACTTTAATATTAGAAGATATTCTAGTAATGGTACCTGACATTAGTCGCTATGCACCTTATATCGAAGCCGTGTTCCAGACCAGTGATGACAGAACTCAACCGACATTAGCGTGGAATCTTTCTGATATTTCGTTAGCCGATGAACACCCTTTGATTCTCACTTTTTTGCAATTACTCAAACTACCACAGAGCCGTTTTTCATTGTCTGAGGTTCTATCATTGCTCGATGTAGACGAAATAAAAAATCGTTTTAGTCTCGACGAGCAAGCTTTACACAGCATCCGCAACTTACTTAATGACGCTCAAATTCGTTGGGCAATTGACGCTCAACACAAACAGCAGTTGGGTTTGCCTTCAACTATTGAAAATACTTGGCAACAAGCAAAGGAGCGGCTTTTCGCAGGATATGCAATGGCAGGTAACGACTACTGGGCCGGTATTTCAGCACTGTCACAAGTTCAGGGTGATCGTGCTTTACATATCGGTAAGTTTTGGCACTTGTTTGAACGCTTACAGCATTGGCGGCGTCGATTAGCTCAACCGCAAAGTTCGAATGACTGGCAAGCGTCACTATTGGCTTTAATCGATGAATTTTTCCTTGAGTCCAATAGTAGTGATAGTCGACTTCAACACATTCGAGATGTTATAACCGAACTTGGCACTACTAGCTTCAGTTCTAGTGTCAATAGTAACGAGAACAACCTGTCGTCTGAACTAGTGAGCTTTTGGATGGAGCAACAGCTTGCCTCTCAGGAGAAGCCAGGAAAATTATTTTCTGGTGGGGTGACTTTTTGTGGAATGCGCCCCATGCGCTGTCTGCCATTTGGCGTCATCTGCCTGTTAGGGATGAATGACGGTGATTTCCCCCGTCGAGATAGTCGGGCTGACTTCGACCTTATGGATCATAGCTGGAAGCCAGGTGACCCGTTAAAAGGAGACGAAGATCGTTACTTAATGCTAGAAACTTTATTATGCACTCGCAAAGCACTTTATCTGAGTTACTGTGGTCGCAGTTTAAAAGATAACGGTGAATGCATGCCTTCCGTATTAGTGAGAGAGTTTCTTGATTTTGTTGACCTCCGTTTTAAATTCGATACCCTGAATGAAGTTAGCATGAGTGAACAGATTTCTACGACTCATCCAATGCAGGCATTTGCAGAATCAAACTTTCAATTACCACAGCAAAGCTATAATCAGTACTGGTGCGATATTGCAAACCAGTTGGCACAGCCAAAATTAATTCAACCAAAACATGATTGGTCGTTAAGGCCGCTAACTCCCATCCCTGAAAGCACGCTATGCTCAAGCATTGACTTACTTCAGCTCTGTCGTTTCTTGAAACATCCAATTGAATATTTTTTTCGCCAACGACTTAAAATTTATTTTAACTCTAAAGAGCCTGCTATTGATGAAGAGGCTTTTGAGCTGGCTGGTTTAGAGAAATGGAACCTTAAGCAACGGTTTCTAAACGATTATTTAAACAAAGTGGAAACGAGTCATCAACACTTATCCGCCGAAGGTTTGTTACCACATGGCCCAGCAGCGATGAGTTGTATTGCTGGCATAGCCGATGACCAAAAAAGATTTAACCTGCAGCTCCAACCCTACTATAACGAAAAGACTGAGACTAAACACTTTGCCTTTTCGCTTGGTTCTGATCTTCACTTGACTGGTTCAGTTGAAAATTACTATCCAAAACTAGGACTAATGGAATTTACCAGCAGTAAATTGCAAGGTAAAAATTTTTTATTCCTTTGGGTTAAGCATCTTGCAATGTGTGCGACTCAGCAATTTAATAAGGGCGAAACAAGCTGTTTAATTGGCAGCGATCAAACATTGATTTTTACGCCAATATCCGCTGATGAAGCGAAACTTCAACTGACTCAATATGTTGATTTATTTCAACAAGGTTCACAAGCGCCTCTGGCTATTTTTCCTGCAGCGAGTTATGCCTTTGCAAAAACTTATAGTAAGCAAGGCGATGTCAAAAAATCCATGAATGCTGCTTATAAAGGGTGGAAAAGCGATAGCTGGGGAAACTACTCTTCTGATGATGCTGATGATGCTTATGTTAAATTGGCCTTACGCAACAACCTGCAAGACCCACTTACCTCAAATCAATTTCAGGATCATGCGCAAGTAATCTATCGACTAGCTTTGAATAACGGTGATTTTTCATGACGCATCATTTACCCGAAATGCTCAATGCCGAGAGGATGCTAAGCATTGATCTTAGTGGTATTAAGCTGATTGAGGCGAGTGCTGGCACGGGTAAAACTTACACTATTGCCAACCTTTATTTGCGTTACATTCTAGAAGGTCGCACACCATCGGAAGTTTTAGTTGTAACCTTTACCAATGCAGCAACAGAAGAACTTCGAGGCCGCATTCGTGCACGATTATTTCAGACCCTTCAGTTATTTGAGAAACACTCAAACGGCACACCGGTCACTTGCTCAGATCTTTTTTTGTCTGAACTTATCAAACAATGGCAGGATTTTAATACCGATAAACAGTCGTTATGGTTCGATCGATTACGCTTGTCACTGCGCTCTATGGATGAAGCGTCGATTTGTACAATTCATAGTTTTTGTCAAACAGCGATGCAAGATCACGCACTGCAAAGTAACCAGTTTTTTGAGACTAATTTATTGTCAGATGATCAGCTGCTTTGGGAACAAGCATTAAAAGATTGGTGGCGAACACAGAGTTACTCGTTGGACTCGTCCGGTTGGGGACTGTTTGAATCGTCTCTAGGCGGTATCGAACCTTTTATTAAACTTCAACGAGAAATTCGAAATAGCCATGCCACCAGGTGGTTACCCGTTGTCGATAAAACTTTAACTGAGCTATATTTAGACTGGCAGGCACTTGATGGTGTTGTTAAAACGTTATCACTGGCGTGGCATGTCAACTACGATACAGTCACTGACATTTTGATTAATTCAAAAGCATTGGCACGCGCAGCAGCACTGCCATATCACAAGGACAATCTTGAGGGGTTCCTGACTAATATAGACCGTTGGCTTAATTCAGATAAACCAGTCTCTATACCCAACAATGCTGTGTATCTTAGTGCTACCCAATTATATGAAAACTCAAAGCCTAAACAAAAGGGAACGGATGCCAGCCTAGAACATGCATTCTTCTTAGCTATGGATGCCTTTTTTGCTCAAGTAGCGCAAATACAATCATCATTTAGATCAGTTGCTTTATTGATGGCTTTTGAATATTCAACCCATAATGTTAAGCAACAAAAAATGGTAAGCCGTTCACTTGCTTATGATGACCAATTAAAATTTTTACTCGATTTGCTGAGAAAACCAGATTCTAGCGACTTGATAGCTGATCTTCGGACACATTTTCCAGTCGCTATGATTGACGAATTTCAAGATACTGATGCAACACAGTATGAAATATTTGAGCGGCTTTATTTTTCACAAGAGAGTTTAAGTCTCACCATGATTGGTGACCCAAAGCAGGCTATTTATAGTTTTCGCGGTGGTGATATTTTTACCTATATGAAAGCACGAAATTCTCCCGTAGTCAGTCTTTGGTCATTAAAGACCAATTGGCGGTCACAACAAGACTTGATTAAGGCCGTAAACTGTTTTTTTAACTATCGTCAAGCACCCTTTATTTATGATGATGCTATTAAATTTATAGCCGCTGAACCAGCATTTCAATCAACTGCTACTGGGCTTAGCCTTGACGGAAAGCTCGAAGCTCCAATGACACTTTGGCACATACCATTGGATGAAAAAAATAAACCATTACCCAAAAAGCAAGTCCGTAGACAGTTAAATGAGGCAACAGCCAATGAAATACTTAAGCTTGTTCGTGCTGGGCAAAAGGGAAGCGCTTGTTTTGGTGACCGTTTATTACGCAGTGGTGATATTGCTGTATTGGTTCGCACCTCTCAGGAGGGTGATGACCTTCGTCAGGTGCTTTCAAGTAAAGGCATTAAGTCAGTTACGATTGGAAAAGATAAAATTTTTGATAGCGAAGAAGCTCACGCATTGTATGACCTGATCCAGGCTGTTGGACACTATAACGACCGCCAAATTTTGCGCCAAGCAATAGCCAGTCCATTGCTTGGTCATGATTATCAAAGTATCGCTACTATCGTTGATGATGCTGATAGCTGGCAACAATGGATTAGCCTATTTCATGATTTACATAAGCTTTGGGTCGACAGGGGCTTTATTGCCATGCTCCAGCCAATGCTTCATCGGCTAGAAATCAGTCAAACACTTGCGAAGTCTGAAAATGCTGAACGGCGCCTCACTAATTTATTACATCTTGGTGAAGTTTTACAACAACAATCCAGACTTTGTGTTGGTATTGATAGCCTGCTGGCCTGGTACCAAAAACAAATGTCATCAACTGATTCCGATGAAGCAGAACTCCGTTTAGAAAGTGATGCGGCATTGGTTAAGATCGTTACAATTCATAAAAGCAAAGGGTTAGAGTATCCCGTTGTGTTCTTACCCTTTCTCTGGAGTTGTCGCACAAGTCACTATAAATCTAATAATTTAATCAAGTTTCATGATGATCAATTCAACCCTGTTATTGACATTGGCAGCAATCGTCGCGAACAACACCAATGTATTGCTGAAAAAGAACGATTAGCTGAGGATTTACGGCTTCTTTATGTGGGTTTAACTCGGGCACGTAGTAAGGTTTATCTCGCTTGGGGTGACGTTGGTGATGCAAAAAGTAAAGGACAACCTTATCAATCCGCTCTGGCTTATTTGCTTCATTCTGAACAATCGCCTGAAGACTTAACAATGCAGCTGCCTAATGGCTTTTTAGACCCGCTGATTATAGCCAGCGACCTAGACAAGCTAGTCGCAAAAAGCAAAGGCCGGATAGAGGTTTTATCTTTACCTGAGCTAAAGGTATCAATGACTAACACGATCAGTAGTCAAAAAGATGTGCTACTCAAGATAGCACCATATCAAGCCAAAAAAAGGACCGCTTGGCGAATTGCAAGTTTCTCTAGTTTAACTCGAGATGTTCATCAAGTTTCGCATCGTGGATCCAGCTCCACTGGTGACGACCCCATTTTTCAATTTCCTGCTGGGAGTCATGTCGGCCTGTTGTTACATCACCTACTTGAAGAACTTGATTTTAACGATAATATTTCTAAACAATGTGATCTTCTTATTCCTAAATTTGCGCCAAGATTTGGACTTGATGCATCGGAGTATCATACAATTTTAGTTCATTGGATTGAGCAAATTGTTTCAACACCACTCGATAATAAAAGCTTGTCATTATCAAAACTAAGCCCTAATAAAAGATTGAATGAACTCCCTTTTGATTTTGCTTTGGGTGATCTTGATATGGATGCTTTGAACGCTTTGCTGATTAAAATTCTCCAAGAGTCAGGTGGTCAATCTAACATCGTATCTATTTCAGCTACCAAGTTTTGTGGCCTGATAACCGGCGTAATCGACCTTATTTTTGAATTTGAAGGTAAATTTTATATTGCTGATTATAAGAGTAACCATTTAGGCCATAGTTTTGAAGATTACACACCCGTTGCTTTAAACCAAGCCATTATTGACCGTCGTTATGACTTACAGTATTTAATCTACTCTATTGCTCTCCACCGATATTTAGCTACCCGCGTGCCTAATTATAAATATGGAACACACTTTGGTGGCGTCTATTATTTATTTATTCGAGCGATGCGCGCTGAATTTAATTCTGCTTACGGCGTGTTTTTTAACTTGCCCCATTACGAACACATTTGTGCGCTTGAAGCGTTATTACTCTTGCCCAATGATACGGGGGCATCAATATGAAGCCCGTTTTACAACAATTGGCTCTAGCGAGAGACATCTCTTACCTGAGTTATTATTTTGCTGAGTTTATTGCCCATCAATCAAGTTGCAAAATAGATGATTTAGTTCCAATCAGTGCCGCCTTAGTCAGTGAAAAAAATCAACAGGGCGATGTTTGTATTGTTTTAGACCAATATGTTGATGCGTTTCTATTTGCGAGCACTTCGACAAGCGTAAATTTACCAAAAGGTATTGCTGTTTCAGATTGGCAACAACGACTGAGAAGTTCAGTCTGTGTTGGAATTCCAGGTGATCTTGCACCTTTAATATTAGAAGATAATCGATTGTATTTAAATCGATTTTGGTTCTATGAAACCCAAGTTGCGCAATCTATTTTAGACCGGCTCAAAAACCCTATATTGATAGATCACACCCACTTTCTAACTTGCTTAAGACAACTTTTCCCAAAGGTTGACCAAACAAGTGATTCAGCGGGCCAAATGATTGCGGTCGCAATTGCGGCTAGCCATCGGTTTTCCGTTATTTCTGGTGGTCCTGGGACGGGTAAAACCACTACCGTTGTGAAACTATTGTCATTGTTACTATCGCAATCTCCTCAAATGCGCATTCAGCTTGCCGCCCCAACAGGTAAGGCTGCTATGCGTTTAGTGGGCTCTATTCAGGCCCAAATCACTAACCTCTGTGATGACAGTCTAATTAATGGAAATAACGTTACAAATGATTTAATCCGCAACTTAATTCCTACACACGCAAGCACTATCCATCGGTTACTCGGATATAGTAATCAAACGTTTCGTCATTCCCACGATCACCCACTAAATGTTGATTGTATTGTCGTTGATGAAGCCTCAATGATTGACCTAACCCTAATGCACCATTTGCTGGATGCTTTACCCTCACATACCATTGTTATACTGCTTGGTGATCGCGATCAACTAGCATCTGTTTCGGCAGGGAATGTTCTGGGTGACATTACTGGTCACGGACTTTCTGTTGGTTACACGCCATCACAGGCTAATTTTATTGATTCAATTATGAACAGTTCAACTCCAATTCCTCAAAACACCCAGCTCCCTATGGATGTGCCTGTGCAACAGCCCATAGTAAACGCCATAGCTTTGCTGAAACATAGTTATCGTTTTAAAACTAACAGCGGCATTGGTCAACTGGCACTATTAATTAATCAGGGCTTGGGTCAACAAGCTGTCGACTTATTGGCTGATGGTAGCGAACACCTTTTCTGGCATCAAAGCATCGATAAAGTACTTTCAACTGAGGCACTTGAGTGGATTTTCAAACAATACCAAACTGTGATTCAAGCCGAGTCTGCAGACTCAGCTTTGTTTGAGTTTGAAAAAGTTCGTATCTTGTGTGCTATCCGTTCAGGACCGTTTGGTGTAACTGAAATTAACAACCGTATTACATCAAGAATAATTCAAAAAGGATGGGCTAGTCACGGTTCAGATAGAGAAGATCAAAACGACATAAAAAAAACCAATCTAAATCCAGTTGACTATCACAAGGGGCAACCCATACTGATTATTCAAAATGATTATGAACTCGATTTATTCAATGGTGACATTGGTATGATTTGGCCAGATTCTTCAGGTCATTTGCGTGCTTATTTCCGTAATTCGGATAGTAGTTTACGTGAATTACATTTACAAAACTTAGCTGAGCATGTAACGGCTTGGGCAATGACGGTTCATAAGTCACAGGGTTCGGAGTTCGATAAAGTACTACTGGTGTTGCCCAATGACGAACATAGTCATTATCTCAGTCGGGAGTTGTTTTACACCGGCGCGACTAGAGCACGACAGAATCTATATATTCACGCAACAGCCGCCTCTATTATTTCTAGCTGCCAGATAATAACAAAGCGTCACTCTGGGTTGGCTCAAAAGCTAGGATGGATAGACGATTGATTTTGGGTCTTAATCACTAGTTCATGATTTTAGGGCACGACTTAAATGTTAATCCTTCAAAATAGTAAAGTAACGGTCTACGCACTATTGCATGAGCCTAAAAACTAAAATCAATCCGTAATAGCGCTAGGAACTACTCAAATAAGTTTCTGAAATGCTGTTCTTCTGGCGTTTGCTGCAATGACCTGATTGAATGGTTTATTATATTTATTGGTTCTAATTTGCTAACTCAATTGCAACAAGGTAATCAATGATTTTGATCAAGCGATCATTACTGCCGGCCATTGATCCAGATGCCAGATATTTTCCATTAACGACTATTGCAGGTACACCATTGTGGCCATAGCGCTTTTCGTTCTGACTATTTTTTCGAGTTTGCACGTCAACTGGAAATGAAGTGTAGCTGTCGCGAAAAAGCTGTTCATCTAAGCCCTGTTCAGCAACAAAATCAGCCAACTGATCAATGCTATTGAGACGCTTTCGCTTTACATGCATGGCGTCAAATAGCGTTTGGTGTAACTGCTTTTGTACGCCCATTAGTTCAAATGCGTAGAAGGCTCGAGCATGAGGAGACCAACTAGCATTTAATACTGATGGCACTTGCTCAAAAATCACTCCATCTGGAATTGTTTTTGCCCAATGCTCAATATAAGGTTCTAGTCGAAAACAATGTGGACAGCCATACCAAAATACTTCAGTAACAACGACTTTACTTGAGTCGCTTGTTTTCACCGCTGGTGAAATTACTTTGTAGTCAACACCCTCAACATAAACTTGTTGTGCCGACACTTGAGTTGAAATTAATAAAGCCATAATTAGGCTTAATATCCATTTTTGCATTATACGAGAGTCTCTATTTTCAATAATAAATTTTAAATACGAATTAGCATATACAAAGTATTATTTGTAAATCTAATTAATGTTTTCTTAAACCTTTACTCCTAAAAGCATTAACCTTTACTTAATTCCAGCAATGTAGGCAGCAACGGCCATTATTTCTGCATCAGACATACGAGCCGCAACATTACGCATCATTTTCCCCGTATCATTGGCCCGTGAACCGTCTCGGAACATCTTCAATTGAGTCACTGTATATTCAGGTAACTGGCCTTTTAGTGACGGCCAGACTGCGGCCGCATTACCTGAGCCACTTGGTCCATGGCATGCCATACATGCAGGTACAGATATACCCGTTATGCCGCCACGAAAGATACTTTCTCCTTTAGCAATTAAGGTGTCATCAAACTTAACCGGTTTTAGTTTTTGACTTTCGTAATAAGCAGAAACATTTTCCATATCAGCTTCAGTTGCAAGAATGCCAACCATGCCTTGCATTGTTGCATTAATGCGCGCACCTGATTTGTAGTTTTTCAATTGTTTTACTAGGTAAGAAGCATGTTGTCCAGCCAAGTTTGGCCATGTACCACTGATACTATTACCGTCTGAACCATGGCAACCCGCGCAAGCGGCACTTTTAATTTTTCCAGCTTGAATATCTGCTGCATATGAGGTAATTGACATTAAACTTAATAATACAATTACAATGGCTCCGATATAGCTCGGTTTCATGACTTCTCCTAAATTTTAATGAATCGGGTACAGAAATTTTGCGCCAGACTATATATCATACACCAGCTCCCTATTCAACTTGAGTATAATGACCATCTTATGAGTAATTTGTTCCAACAAACTCAGTATTTAACCAGTGCCTTTGAATTATCACAGATCTTACCTGATGAGGGTAGGGAAGTTGCTTTTGCGGGTCGTTCTAACGCAGGTAAATCTAGTGCTATTAATTGCCTTACCCACCAGAAAAAATTATGTAAAACCAGCAAAACTCCGGGACGAACACAACTCATTAACTTTTTTGAAATAGAAGAAGATAAGCGCCTCGTTGATCTTCCCGGTTATGGATTCGCTAAAGTGCCCACAAAATTAAGAGAGCATTGGGGCACTGTTTTATCAACATTCTTACTCGAGCGAAAAGCGCTTGCAGGTCTTGTAATCGTGGTTGATATACGTCGAGGTATAAGTAACATCGATCAGGCTTTGATTGACTTAGTCGGGCATCAAGTTGATTTACACATTTTGCTAACTAAATCTGATAAGTTGTCTAAAGCGGCAATTAGTAAAACTATTTCATCCGTTAAACAAGCACTGGGTAACGATCGCCATTCTGCTTCCAGCTTGTCTATTTTAAACCGCCAAGGACTTGACCACCTTGAATCAAAATGTGCCCATTGGTTAAATTTAATCTAAAGCGTTTGTAGCTCAATATAAAAAAACCCTGGTAAAAATACCAGGGTAAATAATTGTTTCGATTAGGAGATCGAAACCTTGTTCGTGTAAAGAGGGATTACGAACAATAGCGCGGGGGGTAATAGCGCTATTTAATGGACTCAGAGCTAACCATTAAGTTCCTACAGTGCGTATTATATTTTTTTAGGGTTTCTTTGCTTTTTGAAAATTTTCAATCCTCAGTGAGCCTCGTGCCAATTCGCACCAACACCGGCATCGACTTCTAATCTGACATTTAGGTCAGCTGCACCGGTCATTAGCCTCGATATTTCCATTTGTGTTCGTTCAATATCGTTATTGGCTACTTCAAATACTAACTCATCGTGCACCTGCATTATCATTTTGGTTTTGTCTCCATCTGCTTCTAACCATTGATGAACCGAGATCATGGCTAGTTTTATGATATCCGCAGCAGTACCTTGCATTGGTGCATTAATAGCAGTTCTTTCCGCATATTGACGCAGCATGGCTTTACTGGCATTAATATCTGGCAGATATAACCGTCGACCAAAAACAGTTTCAACAAAACCTTCATCATGCGCTCGCTGCTTGGTTTCATCCATGTATCGCCGAACACCTGGATAACGCTCAAAATAGGTGTTTATGTAGGCCTGAGCTTCGTTACGACCTATATTAAGTTGATTACCCAATCCAAATGCCGACATACCATAGATTAGGCCAAAATTGATTGCTTTGGCTGCACGACGTTGATCAGCATCAACTGTTTCTAGTGAGGTGCCAAAAACCTCAGAGGCCGTAGCTCTATGAACATCCAGCCCTTTATCAAAGGCTTCAAGGAGACTCGTATCTGAGGATAAATGCGCCATGATGCGAAGTTCTATTTGTGAATAATCAAGTGCCAGAATGCTATTACCTTCATTGGCAACAAATGCTTCTCTTATTCTTCGTCCTTGTGGTGATCGAACTGGAATATTTTGTAAATTTGGATTGGTAGACGATAGACGCCCTGTCGATGCTACAGCTTGCTGATAAGAGGTATGAACTCTGCCTGTTGACAAGTTTATCTCATTGGGTAATTTATCAATATAGGTCGTTTTTAGCTTATTTAATCCACGATGTTCAATTATAAGAGCCGGTATTTCGAAGTCACGAGCTAGCTCTTCTAATACTGATTCAGCCGTTGAAGGCTGCCCTTTGGGTGTCTTACGTAAAATGGGCAACCCCAGTTTATCATAAAGAATGGCTTGAACTTGTTTTGGCGAACTTAAATTAAACGTCTCTCCCGCTTTTTCATAAACAGAGGCTTCAATTATTGCCAATTGTGCATCAACCTCAATACCCTGTGCTTGAAGTTTTTCTTGATCAATTAACACACCATTTTGTTCAATTTTTACTAAGACATTGACCAATGGAAGCTCTATGGTTTTATAAATTTTTTCTAAGCTAGGCTCAGCTTCTAATTGCTGATTAAAATGGTTATAAAGTTGCACTGTAATATCAGCGTCTTCTGCCGCATAGTTAGTTGCTTCAACTAAATTGATCTTATCAAACGTCACTTGCTTTACGCCTTTACCAGCGACGTCTTCAAAGTGAATCGTATCCTGATTTAAATAGTGTTTGGCCAGTGCATCCATATTATGTCGACTAGCTGTTGAGTTGAAAATATAAGACTGCAACATTGTATCGTGCGCTATGCCTTTTAGATGAATGTTTACACCCATAAAAATGTGCGCATCATATTTTATATTTTGCCCAATTTTACCAATATTAGGGTCCTCCAATATTGGCTTTAATGAAGCAAGAACGTCTTCTTTTTTGAGCTGTAATGAAACACCCTCATAACTATGGCAAAGTGGAATATAACAGGCTTTTCCTACTTCAATGCAAATAGAAATACCCACCAGTTCGGCCACCATGTAGTCAACACTGGTTGTTTCTGTATCGATTGCAAACTGATGGCAGGCTTGTAATAGCATTAGCCAATTTTCAAATGCACCCTGAGTTAAAATACATTCATATTCACTCGCTTTTTTTAATTTAACTTGGCCTGCTAGTTTAACTGATTGAGGGCCCAGTTCATCACACCAGCGATTAAAGCCAAATTGCTGATAAAAAGCTGCCAATATACCAGTGTCACCTTCTGACTTAACTAGCTCATCTATTTCAACTTGTGTATCACAATCTAGTTTTATTGTTGCCAATTCATAAGACATCGGTAAGAATTTGAGAGAATCCCGTAAGTACTCCCCTACCTTTCCTTTAATTTCGTCGGCATGATCTATGACCCCTTGTAAGCTTTCGTACTGTGCCAGCCATTTAGCCGCTGTCTTAGGACCAACTTTGGGCACACCAGGAATATTATCTGAGGTATCGCCCATTAATGCCAAGTAATCAATTATCTGATCAGGCCTTACTTGAAATTTTTCAGGAACCGTATCGACGGTCATTAACTGATTATTCATTGTATTAATGAGCCGAACATTGTCATTAACCAATTGAGCCATATCTTTATCGCCCGTTGATATTAAAACGTCATATCCGGCTTCAGTTGCGGCTACGGCTAGGGTGCCAATAACATCGTCCGCTTCAACACCTGAAATACTGACTAGTGGTAAACCTTGAGCCTTAATAATTTGATGTAATGGTTCAATTTGTACTCTTAGCTCTTCTGGCATTGGCGGTCTATTTGCTTTGTATAAATCATATATATCATTACGAAAGGTTTTACCCTTTGCATCAAATACAACGCCAATATTGTCGGGTTGTTCGTCTATGATTAACTTACGAAGCATATTCAATACGCCGTAAATTGCTCCCGTAGGGTGACCATCAAAAGTCAATGGCGGCATACCGTGGAACGCTCGAAATAAATAAGAGCTTCCATCCACTAATACTAGTTTTTTACGATTTTCTTGATTCATATTGTTGCGCTACAATGCCGCCCTGAAGAATACATTTGAATTTTTGAGAGCTTATTTTTGAATTTAGTCACTGATAATATCACAGCTATGAACTGCTGTTGGAGCCTTTAATGTCTGTCTACACTAAGGTCCAATCTGAGGAACTTACAGTTTTCCTTAAACGTTACTCTATTGGCAAATTAGTGAATTTTTCAGGCATTTCTGCTGGTGTTACTAATACTAACTATTGGTTAGAAACCGATTCAGGGCATTATGTTTTAACGCTATTCGAGCATCTTGACAGTCTGGGTCTTGACTATGTGCTCGGGTTACAACACCACTTGGCTAACAAAGGCGTAAAATGTATAGCGCCGATAATTGATAATCAAGGTGCTTTATTTTCGAGTTTAAATCATCGACCTGCCGCGATAGTTAATCGTATTTCTGGCTCTGCCTATCAAAACCCTTCGGTTAATCAATGTCACCAAATTGGGTTGGAATTGGCCAAGTTTCATCTGGCTGGTTTCAGTTACAAAAATAAGATCCCTAACAATCGCGGGCTCAATTGGCTGAAATTAATTTCGCAAGACTTAATTTCAGTGTTAGAAAAAACTGAACTTGAGCTAATTAATTTGGTTATTAAAGATTTTGAATCTTTTGATTTAGCTCGTTTACCCGTCGGTTCACTGCATGGTGACTTATTTCATGATAATGTTTTATTTAATGACGGTAAATTAAGTGGCATTATAGATTTTGATTATGCCTGTCACGACTACTTGATTTATGATGTCGCTGTTACCGTCAATGATTGGTGCGTTAACAGTGAAGGTGAACTTTTACCTGACAAAATGTCAGCTTTTCTTAACGCTTATAATGACATTAGAGTCATGCACGCGTGTGAACATATTGGTCTACCTATCATGCTTCAAATGGCGGCATTACGTTTTTGGCTATCCCGCCTCTACGATAAGCACTTTCCCCTTGAAGGAGTGCTTACCTTTGTTAAAGATCCTAACGAGTTTAGTAAAATGTTAATGTTAAGAAGAGATGAAGCTGCCTTACTTACCGATACAAAAACTTGAAAATATAGTTCCAAGTAAATCGTCTGAGGTAAATTCACCTGTTATTTCGTTGAGGTGCTGCTGTGTAATACGCAAATCTTCCGCCATTAATTCACCCGAGTGAGTATCATCAAAGATAGTCCTCGCTTGATAGAGATTCTCCTGGGCACTTATTAATGCTTCAACATGCCGGCGTCTAGCTAAAATTGTTTGATTATCCATATTGTAGTCCGAATCTTTTCCTACAATTAAATCAATTAAGGCATCGATTCCTGCACCTGTCCTAGTTGAAATAAAATAGTCACTCATCGGGTGTTTTGTCTGATTCGAAACTAAATCTGACTTGCTAAAGATCAAATAGTAATTCGCTGATGTTAAAGCATCCACTATCGCTTCATCGTCTGGTGTTAGACCAATACTACCATCCACCAGTAACAGTATTGTGTCAGCTTTATCGATTTCTAACCATGCTCTTTTGATACCCTCCTGCTCGACAGGGTTATCAGAGTCTCGTAATCCAGCCGTATCATTAATACGCACAGGAACACCCTTTAGCGAAATATTTTCCCTCAATACATCACGAGTTGTACCGGCTATTTCAGTCACGATAGCAACTTCATATCCAGCCAAATAATTCAGTAAACTTGATTTTCCTGCGTTAGGTAAACCAACAATAGCAACATTGAGTCCGTCATTTAGAATTCGCCCACGTTCGGCTTGTTTGAGGAGGTTATCAAGACATGTTTGACAACTGTTGAGTTTATCTTGAATTGAGCTGTCGGCTAGAAAATCTATTTCTTCTTCAGCAAAATCAAGCGCTGCTTCAACATAAGCTCTTAAATTAACTAACTCAGATACGAGGTGCCTTACTTGTGAAGAAAACAGGCCCTCGAGCGAGCGTATGGCAGCTTTAGCTGCTGCGCGACTGCCTGATTCAATTAGATCAGCTACAGCCTCTGCTTGTGCGAGATCTAATTTACCATTAAGAAATGCGCGTTCTGAAAATTCACCCGCCCGTGCCAGTCGGGCACCTAAAGCGCAAATTCGCTCCAGCAACATATCTAATAATATTGGGCCCCCATGACCTTGAATTTCAACTACATCTTCACCTGTAAATGAACGGGGTGATTGACTATAGATACAAAGACCATGATCTATTGGGTGGGACAATTCATCAAAAAATTTTCTGAATAAGGCACGACCTTTTTCTAAATCCGTGCCTGTTAAGGTTTGAGCAATTTCAAGCGCTCTTGGGCCTGATATTCTTATAATACCAATACCACCAATACCTGGGGGGGTTGCAACAGCGGCTATTGTGTCAGTTACTGCCATTATCTCACTATATTGAATTAACTAGGTTTCAACTAAATGCATTTAATTTCCACCCGCTTCAATCCGCTTCGTTATGACATACTGCTGAGCTATTGATAGTGTATTGTTTACTATCCAGTAAAGCACGAGTCCCGCTGGAAAAAATGCAAAGAAAATAGTAAACACAAAAGGTAGTGCCATCATTACTTTGGCTTGTATGGGATCAGGTGGCGCAGGATTTAATCTCTGCTGTATAAACATACTGATACCCATAATGACTGGCATAACGTAATAAGGGTCCATTACTGATAGATCTTGAATCCATAAAATAAACGGTGCTTGGCGCAATGCTACCGTTTCTAATAGAGCCCAATACAAAGCTATAAATACCGGTATCTGAACCAACATCGGCAAGCAACCACCCATCGGGTTAATTTTCTCTGTTTTATAAAGCTCCATCATCGCCTGATTCATTTTTTGACGATCATCACCATGACGTTCTTTTAAAGTCTTTAATCGTGGGGCTACTTTTCGCATTCTAGCCATTGAACGGTAACTCGCTTCAGAAAGCTTATAAAATACCGCTTTAATAGTGAACGTTAGTAAAATAATGGCTAAGCCCCAGTTACCCACATAACTATGGTAAAAAGACAGCAGCCAATACAATGGTTTAGACAGAAATGTTAGTACACCGTAATCGACCGTGAGGTCGAGACCTGGAGAAATTTCTTCAAGTCGTTCAACCAGTTTAGGACCAACAAAAAATTGGCTGTTAAATTCTGTACTAGCACCATTATTAACGACTTTATTAGCTGAGCGCATACCGATTGTATACGTTGATGGATAACGTTTTGTACTCGAAATACTATAAACCAAATTATTCCCATCTTGGTCTGGAACCCAAGCGGATAGGAAATAATGTTGAATCATGGCTATCCAACCACCTGATGCCTTCAATTTTAATTGTTCGTCTTCCATGTCGTCAAAGCTATACTTGGTGTACTTTTCGACTTCGTTGTAATATACGGCCCCAGTATAGGTATTTATTAATTTTGATTCTGACAATGGACGCGTTCTTTGTATTTGACGGTATTCGCTACCCTGCCAATCAGATCCAGAATTATTCAGAACCTTATGTTGAACGTCTACCAAATATTTACCTTGGGTAAAACGAAATGTCTTTACCACCTCAACACCGTCTTTGCGCCAGATTAAAGGGACTAACAGCTCTTTATCACCTTCATCTAGTGTGTAGTTTTGCTTCTGTGTTATGAAAAGACTGTGATGAGTTGGGGCAGTATTGGCTTTATTTCTAAGTCCACTTTGCAATATATGCACAGTATCTTTATCACTGTGAACTAATTCTAGATACTCATTTGGATCTTCTAATGTTACCGGATATTTTTTTAGCTTAATTGACCGTATAACGCCACCTTGGGTGTCAATAACGGCAATTATAACATCCGTTTCGACAGTTATAAGAGACGCGCTTGCTTGCAATGTATCATTCTGTAAGTCTGTAGTGCTCACACTTGTTTGATTGTCTATTTCTGGTAAATCATCCAGATTAGATGAATTGATAGCGATCTCACCATTGTTTTTTTGTACAACAACAGTTGGTTTTGGGCCATAGTCAACTTGCCACTGTTGCCAAATTAACATGCCAACAAATGCGGTTGCTGCGAACAGGAATAGTCTTGTGTTGTCCATTAAATCACTCTGGTCAGATTTTGGCGTTAGTTGTTTTAGATTGGGGTACAGGGTCATAACCACCCACATGCCAAGGGTGGCAGCACGAGAGTCGTTTGGTTGTCAGAAAAAGACCTTTTATTACGCCATGCTGTTTAATCGCCTCAATTGCAAATTGAGAGCAGGTAGGGATATATCGACAACTGTTAGCTAAAAATGGACTTAGCAAATACTGGTAGGCACGAATTAAAATAATTAGAGTTTTTTGCATAGTCTATTAGCATCTTTGACTTTTATCGACTAACTACATCGACTAATGATGTTATTCCAGTATTTATCTAGACTCGCTCTTAATTGCATACCGTTGCTTAATAAAATTTGTTTTCGAACCATTACTACCATGTCCCTAGCAGGCAAGCGGTACTGATTCTTACGAAAGCTTTCTCTAAATATGCGTTTTAAACCGTTTCTTTGAACGGCTTTTTTAATTTGTTTTTTTGCAATGGCAAAGCCAATCCTTGGCTTTTCACCGGTGTGAGCTCCGACTAAAATAGTTATATCTGAGTCACCCAGCCGCAAGTTCTTACTAAAAACGTGCCTAAAATCAGCGGCCGTTGTTAATCTTGCTTTTCTTTGAAACGACTCACCGGTACCGTTTTCCACTACTAAGGTGTCAAACGAGCCCTACCTTTAGCTCTTCGAGCCTTGATGACATTCTGGCCACCACTAGTTTGCATACGAGCTCGAAAACCGTGCGTTCTAGCACGTTTTAAATTGCTTGGTTGAAAAGTGCGTTTCATTTCTAAAGTCTCTGCTGATTCTGCTTGTTGGTTTTAACAAGGCGCGATAATATACTTGGCCTAACCGGCTACGTCAACCTGTATCACTGTTTCTATAGATCTACTTAAACGGGCTTTATTTGCATAAAATAAAAGTTAATTTATTTTTCTTGTCGGCTTTGCTATGCCTGTGGATAAGTATACTATTGGCAGTAATAGATAACTTCAAATTGCAAACATTGCCCTCTTTGTTTTTATTTCCTGTTTTATATTTACAACATATTGATGAAAGGAACTTTAATTTTGACTCCAATTTGGCAACAATGTATTTCAAATCTAGAAACTGAAATTAGTGAACAACAGTTAAATACTTGGATTTTGCCTTTACAAGCTCAGCATGAACTTGGAGTTTTGGAATTAATGGCACCCAATCGGTTTGTAATGGACTGGGTACGAAAACATTTTCTTGAACGTATTAATGAATTAGTTTCTAATTTAGATGATAGTAAGTCTATTAGGGTGAATTTATCTATTGGTTCACACGCAAGCACTATTAGCTCAAAGACAGTAACAACTAACCAAAAAACACCTTTAAACACACGTGTTGCTTCTACATTTAGTGAAACACAACGTTTTAGCAATTTTGTTGAGGGTAGATCAAACCAGTTAGCGCGAGCTGCTTCTATACAAATTAGTAATACACCAGGCTCTGATTATAACCCTTTGTACATTTATGGTGGTGTTGGGTTAGGTAAAACACATTTAATGCACGCCATAGGTAATCAAATAAGACACAGAAACCCAGAGTCCAATATCTTATATGTCAATTGCGAGCGCTTTGTTTCCGATATGGTTAAAGCACTTCAGCACAGCAAGATGAATGAATTTAAAAACTACTATAGAAGCCTAGATGCGCTTTTAATAGACGACATTCAATTTCTTGCTGATAAAAACCGTTCACAAGAAGAATTCTTTCACACTTTTAACTCACTGTACGAATCAAAAGCACAAATGGTTATTACGTGTGACCGTTATCCTAAAGAAATAGAGGGCCTTGAAGATAGAATTCGATCTCGCCTAGGTTGGGGTCTTGCCGTTGACATTAAACCTCCTGATCTTGAAACAAGGGTTGCCATACTTAAAAGTAAAGCCGAACAAGCCAAAGTGCTTGTACCAGACGATGTTGCTTTTTTTATTGCAGAACGATTTAAGTCTAATATTAGAGAACTAGAAGGAGCTCTTAAAAGAGTTATAGCCCATGCTCACTTTACTGGGCAATTAATAACACAAGGTTTTGCCCAGCAAGCTCTAAAAGAATTATTGGCTGTGCAGGATAAACCAGTCACTATTGAAAAAATCCAAAAACAAGTGGCTGCTTATTTCAAAATAAGGGTCGCGGATTTACTCTCTAGCAGAAGAACGCGTTCAATTACTAGACCTCGCCAATTAGCCATGAGTATTACAAAGGAATTAACAAGGCATAGTCTTCCAGAAATTGGCGGTGCTTTTGGTGGTCGTGATCATACGACTGTTCTCCATGCGTGTAGGAAAGTTATTGAACTTCGTAGCGATGACAATGTACTTAATGAAGACTATGAAAACATTATTCGCTTATTAAAAAACTAATCTTAATCGTTTAATAAGTGAAGATTTTAGGTGTGTATAACAATACATGTTATTTTAATCATAACTAAGTGTTTATCATGTGGGTAAGTTTTGAAAAAATAAATACTGCCTTTTCTTTACCTTTTTATCAACAGTTTGCTAATAAATTACAGACAGAAAATAAAAAGTAAATAGGAAGGCAAGCGGTTGATTTTATTGTATTAATTCACCTTTTATACAATTAGCCTAGTTACTAATAACAACAGTAAGTACTATATAAATGAAAACTATTATTAAAAGAGACGAATTACTTAAATCCTTACAATTAGTAATGGGTGCTGTCGAAAGAAGACAAACGTTACCTATTTTGGGTAATGTTTTGTTTCGATCGGTGAATGGCATATTATCTCTAACCGCCACAGACTTAGAAATTGAAATGGTCTGTATTGTTAAAAGTGATAGGTTGCCCAATTTTGAGACTACAATTCCTGCCCGTAAAATCATTGATATTTGTAAAGCTTTACCCGATGGTTCCGACATAACTCTATCTATTGATGATACAAAGGTTTTGTTGGAATGTGGGCGTAGCCGTTTTACGCTTCTTACGTTACCAGCGAAAGATTTTCCAGGCCTTGACGATATTGATTCACAAAATGAGTTTACTATCCCTCAAAAAGCGCTTAAATCTCTAATCGATAAAACGTCTTTTGCTATGGCGCAGCAGGATGTTCGCTATTACCTTAACGGTATACTGGTTGAGCTTTCAACAGGTGTTATTAAATTAGTGGCAACGGATGGCCATCGATTAGCCCTTAGTGAATATGAAGTTGATATTGAATTGTCAGTAGATAAACAAATAATTATTCCGCGTAAAGGAATAATGGAATTAGCAAAGTTGCTGAATTCATCTGATTCACCGGTTAAATTAACCCTAAGTCAAAATCACATTAAATTAGAAACAGACGAATTATCTTTCATTTCTAAGTTAATTGATGGCAAATTCCCTGATTATAATAGAGTAATACCCGCAGATAGTAATAAGCTAATGTCAGTCAGTCGGTCTCTGTTAAAACAATCAATGAACCGAATATCGATTCTATCCAATGAAAAGTATAGGGGGATCCGATTAACACTGACATCTGGTAACTTGGCTATTCAAGCTAATAATCCAGATCAGGAAGAAGCCGAGGAGGAGTTGGCTGTTAATTACGATGAATCTGAGGTGCAAATTGGTTTTAACGTTACTTATATTATTGACGTTTTAAATGTACTGACTTCGGAAAATGTTCAGATAAAGCTTAAGGACTCTAACAGCAGCTGTATTATGAGTGACGCCAACGACCCAACCAGTTTGTACGTTGTCATGCCAATGCGGTTGTAAAGTAGTATTTTTTTATTGTGGGTATCAATCAATTAAGTTTAACTAATTTCAGAGGACTAAAAAGCACAACCCTAGATTTTCATTCGCAGCTAAATTTTATTACGGGTGATAACGGTTCTGGTAAAACCAGTTTATTAGAGTCTATTAATGTAATTTCACAGGCGTGTTCGTTTCGAACACATCGATTAAAACAATGTATATCCCATTCTCACAATCAATTGTTACTTTTTGCTAGATTTGATTCACACAAAGTTGGTTTAGCTCAGTCTCAATCAAAACTCGACATTAAAATTGATGGGGAGATTATCTCTAAACGTTCTGATTTAGTTAAAAAGACGCCTACCAGTATCATTAATACCGATAGTTTTAATTTAGTAACAGGAACCCCATCAATACGCAGAAATTTTTTAGACTGGTGTTTGTTTCACGTGGAACCAGAATTTGTTGTTTTATATGCACAGTTTAAATATGCGCTTAAGCAAAGAAATGCAATCTTAAAATCAAGAAAAGACTTAAACACAATTGATTACTGGGATGCTTATATGGTTAAACCTTCTCTTATTATTAGAGGACTACGTAATGAGTACGCTAAAACTATCGCTAATATTCTCAAAGAGGATTTAAGTATTTTATTAGGGCAGATGAAATTAAGCTTTGAATATGAACAAGGATGGCAAAAAGATCAAGAGCTTGCGGAAAGTCTTAAAAGATGCAGAGATAGAGATATAAAAATGGGTTTCACTAATTTAGGTATTCACCGAGATAATATTAATATTATGACCAAAGGGTTACCGGTAGCACAGGTCTTGTCTAGAGGAGAACTAAAAAGATTGTGCATTGCGTTGCAAATAATACTTTTGGGAATCGTGAAAGAAAAAACTAATAAAACAATGGTTTTATTGGTCGATGATTTAGGTTCTGAGTTAGATGTCAGCTCGCAAAAACTAATACTTAATTTACTAACTAAAACAGGGGTTCAATTATTCATTACCAACATAGATAAATCGACCTCTTCATCATTAAGGGATAAAGAATACAAAATGTTTCACGTGGAACATGGTATTATAAAAGCTCGAAAAACGATCTAGAATATCCAATGTCAAATTACGACTCAACCAGTATTCAAGTCCTCAAAGGGCTAGATGCTGTAAGAAAGCGGCCAGGTATGTACATTGGAGACACAGACGATGGTACTGGTTTACACCATATGGTTTTCGAGGCTGTCGATAATTCAATAGATGAAGCTCTGGCCGGTCACTGTTCAGAGATAATGGTTAATATTTATGCTGATGGGTCAGTATCAGTAAAAGATAACGGCCGTGGCATTCCAGTTGATATACATGAAGAAGAGGGGCGGTCTGCAGCAGAAGTTATAATGACAGTATTGCATGCAGGCGGAAAATTTGACGATAACTCGTATAAAGTGTCAGGGGGTCTTCATGGTGTGGGTGTTTCGGTTGTTAATGCGCTGTCAGAAAAATTATCTCTTCGCATAAAGCGAGGTGGAAAGCTATATGCGCAAGAATATGCCATGGGCGAACCCCAGGGTGATCTTGAGCCAATTAAAGATACGGATCAAACTGGTACAGAATTACGCTTTTGGCCGAGTAAAGAAACATTTACTAATGTGGAATTTCACTATGAAATTTTAGCTAAACGGCTTAGAGAACTTTCATTTCTTAACTCTGGTGTTCGCATTCGCATTCACGATGAGCGAACTAATAAAGAAGATTTGTTTGAATATGAAGGTGGAATCAGGGCTTTTGTAGAACACTTAAATAAAAATAAAACACCAATCAATGACAAAGTTATAGAAATTAAAGTAGAAGTGCAAGATGTAGTTGTTGAAGTTGCCATGCAATGGAATGATTCATATCAAGAAAACATATTTTGCTTTACTAATAATATTCCACAACGAGATGGAGGAACGCACTTATCAGGGTATAGATCCGCTTTAACCCGAACTCTTAATCAATATATGGAGTCTCAAGTTAAAAAAGATAAAGTGGTGACCGCTGGAGACGATGCTAGAGAAGGCCTAACTGCAGTTTTGTCAGTTAAAGTGCCTGACCCAAAGTTTTCATCGCAAACAAAAGACAAGTTAGTTTCATCCGAAATAAAAGGTATAGTGGAATCTGCTGTCTCTGACAGTTTGAAAGACTACCTTCAAGAAAATCCTGCTGAAGCCAGAGCCATTACATCTAAAATCTTAGAAGCAGCTCGTGCCAGAGAAGCCGCGCGTAAAGCGCGAGAAATGACGCGTCGCAAGGGCGCTTTAGACATAGCCGGACTTCCTGGAAAGCTAGCAGACTGCCAAGAAAAAGATCCGTCGCTATCAGAAATATATTTGGTGGAGGGTGATTCTGCCGGTGGTTCAGCTAAGCAGGGACGTAATCGTAAGACGCAAGCCATCTTGCCATTGAAGGGCAAGATTCTCAATGTTGAAAAAGCACGATTTGATAAAATGATTCAATCGGCCGAAGTCGGTACATTAATTACAGCATTGGGATGTGGCATTGGTAGAGAAGAGTTTAATATAGATAAATTACGCTATCATCATATTATAATTATGACGGATGCCGATGTGGACGGTTCTCATATAAGAACATTACTATTAACTTTCTTTTACCGACAAATGAAAGTATTGGTTGAAAGAGGCTACATCTATATTGCTCAACCACCACTCTATAAGGTTAAGAAGGGCAAGCAAGAACGTTATGTAAAAGATGATAAGGAATTAAATGCTTATTTATTACAATTGGCAATAGAAGGTGCTCATTTACATTTAGATGATAATTTACCTGCACTAACAGATTTAGCTCTAGAAGATCTCGCTAGGCAATACATTGTAGTTAAAGCTATATTTGAAAGATTAGGCAAAACAATACCCTCAGATATAGTCGAAGAGCTCATTGACTTACCAGCGGTCAAAACTGAAATGTTATTAGATTCTAACAAACTTCAAACCTGGGCTGATTCACTAGGGTTTTGTTTAAATGAAAAATCAGGCGCGTCATTATCGTACGATGTGTCGGTTAGTATGGATGAAAATAGTAATCGTTTTGGATTGACCATTAAAAAGAAGATGCACGGCATTTATACAACGTATAGGCTTTCATCAGAATTTTTTAATGGCGCTGACTACACTATCATTGCAAAATTTGTCGATCAATCTATCGATTTATTAACAGACGGATCATTTATAAGCCGTGGGGAACGTAAACAAAATGTACAAAAATTCAGCGAAGTTTATACTTGGCTAATGAAGGAAGCGCGCAAAGGACTCAATATACAACGATACAAAGGTTTAGGTGAAATGAACCCAGATCAACTTTGGGAAACTACTATGGATCCAGAAAATAGAAGACTATTACAAGTTAGAATTGAAGACGCTGTAGCAGCCGATGAAGTTTTCACAACACTAATGGGTGACCACGTTGAGCCTCGCAGAATCTTTATAGAGTCAAATGCGTTAAATGTGAATAATCTGGATGTTTAGAGAGTTGATGTTTATAAAAAGATTAATTTTTAAAAACTATAATAATAAATAGATTAGCGCTTTAATTTGAGTCTTAAAAAAGCAATTGAATCAGCCAACCTATCAAAGCAATCACTTACCTAAGTTCAGTTTAATAGAGACGAATACTATTAAACAGGAAATTGAAAAGGTGCTTGGCAGTAACAGAACAGCGATAAAGCTATTATTGAACATTGAAGTAGTTACCTGGGACAGTTTTGTAGTGCCGCTTATGCTATTAGATGACTCGTTAAATAAAACCTGGTCTCCGATTCGACATCTGAACTCCGTAAAGAGCAGTCTCTCATTGCGAAAGGCCTATAATGAATGTTTACCTCTATTGAGTGACTACTCTAGCGAAATGAGTCAGAACAGGGGCTTATTCGAACGTTTTCTTACTATATCTGATTCAATCAGCTTTAATGAATTAAACAGTTCACAAAAAAAAGTGATTAATAATTCAATTAGAAAATTTAAATTAGGCGGTGTTGGTTTAAACAAAAAAAACAAAGTGCAATATCAAAGAATTCAAGCTGAACTATCTGAATTAGAATCTTTATTCGAAAACAACCTACTAGACGCCACTCAATCTTGGGAATATCGAGTAGTTGAAAAAAAAGATCTAGAAGGTTTACCCCAATATGCAAAGGCAATGCTGAAACAAAAAGCGCAGGAAAAAGGCTTGTCTGGTTATAGCTTAACGCTCGATATACCTTGCTACATAGCAGTCATAACACATGCAGAAAATAGGAGATTACGGGAAAAAATCTATAAAGCTTACATCAGCAGAGCATCAGAGGTAGGGGCTACTAATAGTAAATTTGATAATGCGGCTGTAATGGAAAAAATATTGAGAATAAAACAAGAAAAAGCCAACTTACTTGGATATTCACATTATTCAGATTATTCTCTAGAAACCAAAATGGCAGAGTCTACGGAGCAAGTAATTGAATTTCTGAAAAACTTAGCCCGAAAATCAAACGAAAAAGCTAAAAAAGAAGTCTATGATCGTCAACAATATGCCAAATCTTTAGGTTTTAAAGGTGAGCTTCAACCGTGGGATTTTATTTATTACAGTGAAAAACTAAAACAAGCTCGACACAATATTTGTGATGATGATTTAAAACCTTATTTTTCTGATAAAAGTGTCGTAGCAGGACTCTGCAAAATAGCTGATACGCTTTATAATATTAAAATTGAACAAATAAATTCGGATATAGACCGATGGGATACTTCGGTTCTTTTCTATCAGATCAAAGATCAAAAAGGTCACGTTATTGGTCAATTTTATCTGGATCTTTATGCCCGAAAAAATAAACGTGGCGGGGCATGGATGGATGAGTGTATCTGTCGATATCAGGTCAATGGGGAAATACAGATACCAGTTGCCTTTTTAACCTGCAATCTAACACCACCTATAGGTTCAGAACCAGCTCTTTTCACTCATGACGAAGTAATAACATTGTTTCATGAGTTTGGGCATGGATTACATCATTTGTTAACAAAAGTCGATGAAACTGATGTAGCCGGAATTAATGGAGTTGAATGGGACGCTGTAGAATTGCCAAGCCAGTTTATGGAGAACTACTGTTGGCAAAAAGAAGCACTTAAAATATTTGCAAAGCATTATAAAACGGGTGAAAATCTACCGGATGAATTATTTGATAAATTAGTCGAAACAAAAAACTTTCAAAGTGGACTAAAAATGCTAAGGCAAGTTGAGCTAGCGCTATTTGATATCAAACTTCATAGCAACACAGATCTGAAAAAATATTCAGAAATACAGACCGTCTTAAATCAGGTTAGAGAGGAAATTTCAGTAGTCAAAACAACGCAAAATGACCGGTTTCAAAATGGATTTACCCATATTTTTGCAAGTGGCTACGCAGCTGGGTATTATAGTTATAAATGGGCCGAGGTTTTGTCTGCAGATGTCTTTTCTGCTTTTGAAGAAGAAGGCATTTTTAACCAAGACACTGGCCAAAGGTTTTTGAATTGTATCCTTGAGAAAGGTGGTTCACGTTCCTCAATTGAATCATTTAATTGTTTTCGAGGAAGAAATCCTAATATTGACGCACTACTCCGTCATGGTGGTATCACATAATAAATACTATGATTAAGATAATATTTATATTCCTTACAATAATGTTGATTACAACAAAATTGTGTGCGAGTGATACGGATAAAAAAGAGTCGAATGAAGATAAAGTTCTGTATGTTTCTGATCAACTACGTTTATCACTCTATGAGGGTGAAGAACGAGGGGGGAAATTTATAGAATATTTAATATCAGGGGATAAAGTAAGAGTGACAAAATATGCGGGTCCTTATGCATCGGTTATAACTGAAAGTGGTAAAGAAGGATGGGTGAAAAGACGTTATTTGGTAGCTAAATTACCAAGTATATTACTGCTTGAGGAGGCGCAGTTAAAAAACAAAATCCTACAAAACCAACTAAACAAAAAGTCGAATCCCAAACTTCTTCAGCAAGAACAGGAGACAAACAAAAAATTACGTTTACAACTCAGTACATTGAAAAATAATAATATTGGAATTGAACAATATAAGAAAGAAATTGGAATCCTCAATAATCAATTAGCAAATTTAAAAAAAGCTGAAAGCTTAAATCAATTGGAAATCAATAATTTGAAGCGTCAACAATCAGAAAAGGAAAAACATGCTTTAGTCATTGAAAATAGTAATAAACAAGGTAAGCCATTAAAAACTATCATTCAATTGGTACAAACCTATTGGTACTACGTATTTTCAGTTTCTTTAGGGCTTATCCTAATCGGCTTTATCATTGCCAAAAAAATATTGGAAGCTCGAATTAAAAATAAATTCCAAGGTATTAAAGTCTGGTAAGTAAGAGTAATTTTTATTAAAAGCGAATGAATTTGAAAATATGCAATACAAAGACTTGAGAGAGTTTATTGATCAACTCGAAAAAGAGGGTGATCTAAAGCGAATTAAACAAAAAATTGATCCGAATCTTGAAATAACAGAAGTCAGTGATCGAACACTAAGAAAACGAGGTCCAGCACTTTTATTTGAGAGAGCAGGTGATAGCACAATTCCTCTATTAGCCAACCTGTTTGGTACAGAACAACGTGTCGCTAAAGCAATGGGTGAAAACCAAGTAGAAGCTTTACGCGATGTCGGTAAACTTTTAGCATTCTTGAAAGAACCAGAGCCCCCGAAAGGTTTTATAGATGCTATTAAATCTTTGCCTATTTATCGAAAAATCCTCGATATGTCACCAAAAGTTGTAAAAAACCCAAAATGCCAAGAAATTGTCAAAACAGGAAAAGAGGTAGATCTGTCAATCTTACCGATTCAGACTTGTTGGCCAGGGGACGCGGGACCTTTAATAACATGGGGCTTAGTCATAACAAAAGGGCCAACTAAATCACGTCAAAATATGGGTATATACCGACAACAGGTAATTGCCAAGAATAGAGTAATAATGAGGTGGCTGTCGCACCGCGGTGGTGCCTTGGATTATAAAGAGTGGCGTGAACAAAAAGGCAACGAGCCATTTCCCATATCGGTTACTTTAGGTTGTGATCCAGCTACAATTTTGGGTGCGGTTACCCCAATTCCAGATACACTTTCAGAATATGCATTTGCTGGCCTTTTAAGAGGCAGCAAAACCGAAGTGGCTAAATCTATTAGTTCTGATTTGCAGGTGCCAGCCAGGGCCGAAATAGTATTAGAAGGATTTATTTATCCAGATGATGAGGCTGATGAGGGCCCCTTTGGAGATCACACTGGTTACTATAATGAAATAGATCGATTTCCTGTCTTCACTATTGAAACAATGACTATGCGAAAGGATCCTATCTATCACAGTACTTACACAGGACGACCACCCGACGAACCCGCAATTCTTGGCTTAGCGTTAAATGAAGTCTTTATTCCAATATTGCAAAAGCAATACCCGGAAATAATTGATTTTTATCTACCTTCTGAAGGCTGTTCCTATCGAGTTGCCATTGTTAGTATTAAAAAGCAATATCCAGGACACGCAAAACGAGTAATGATGGGCGTCTGGTCATTTCTCAGACAGTTCATGTACACCAAATTTGTTATCGTAGTTGATGATGATATTAATCCACGTGACTGGGAAGATGTTATTTGGGCCATTTCAACTAGAGTAGATCCTGCAAGAGATATTACCATTGTTGAAAACACACCAATTGATTATTTGGATTTTGCTTCACCAGTTTCTGGTCTAGGTTCTAAAATGGGGCTAGACGCCACAAACAAGTTACCCGGTGAAACAACAAGAGAATGGGGTACACCAATCACAATGGACCAAGCGGTAAAAGATAAAATTGATTCAATTTGGTCTGATCTGGGAATTGATTAAAATAGATCAATTGCGACCAATAAAAAATATCGAAACAAGGATAGATAAAGTATGGAAAACCTAGATAAGAATTTAATTCGAGAAATGACGCTTTGGCGTCGTCAATTACACAGCCAACCTGAGACAGGTTTTGAAGTGCATCAAACAGCTGAATTAGTTGCTAAATTATTAACCTCATTCGGATTAGAAGTTCATACTGGAATAGGCCAGACAGGTATTGTAGCCGTATTGACCAATGGCGAATCTAATCTAGCCATAGGTTTGAGAGCGGATATGGACGCCCTTCAAATTCAAGAACACAATACATTTGATCATCGATCTAAATATGATGGGAAAATGCATGCTTGTGGCCATGACGGTCATTCAAGTATGTTGTTAGGTGCAGCAAAGCATCTTTCCGAAAACCGTAACTTTAATGGCACTATCTATTTTATTTTCCAGCCAAATGAGGAACATGGTTTAGGTGCACAGGCTATGATAGACGATGGTTTATTTGAACGGTTTCCGATGCAATCAATATTTGGTATTCATAATATGCCGGGTATGGAGGCAGGACGGCTTTCAATGCGGAGTGGTCCTGTAATGGCAAGTGAAGACAATTTCGTTATCACTATCAAAGGTAGAGGAGGACACGCTTCGCAACCTCACCATCATATCGACCCAATTGTTATCGGTGCTGAAATAATAATGGCACTACAAACCATTGTTTCAAGAACCATTAGCCCTGAACAGCAAGCAGTGGTTTCTGTGACTGAAATTGATACTGATGGAGCAGTCAATGTAATACCCAGTAATGTCATTATTAAAGGCGATTGCCGATGTTTTGGTGATGAGGTGCGGGGTCAAATAGAGACACAAATGGGTCAGCTCGTAAAAGGCATTTGTAGGGCACATGGCGCACAACATGAATATGAATATATTCGACTATTTCACTCTACCATTAATGATGAAGAACAAACAATTGCAGCTTACAACGCGGCCGTTGAGGCGGTTGGTGAAGGTAATGTAGAAAAAAATTGTAAACCGTTGACAATATCAGAAGACTTTTCCAGTATGTTACGAGTAAAAGCTGGATGTTATATATTTATAGGAAACGGTATCGATAGTGTTGGTGGCTGTATGCTACACAATCCTAACTATGACTTTAATGATAATATCTCAGCAACAGGTGTACGTTATTGGTCAACGTTAGTGGAGCAAAAACTCCCTTTAAATATATAAAGAGTATGTTTAGTTACAAGCAAGCCCAAGCACTGTTTTTTATTTTAATAGAGACATACAATATTTAAACTTAAGTGACTAATCCCGAAAGGCAAGAAAATTTCGATCGAGACTCTTATGTGATCAGTCGTGATAATTAACTCGAAAAGGTTCGGGTGAAAATACAGTATTAACCAATTTTGCGTGTTTCTAATTGTTGCTCGTTAACAGTAGTTATTGCCGAAGATGATCTTTAAAAATTTAACTTGAAATGGCTATTAGATAGTCCTAGTAGGCGAAATTTAACAACGGGTATAGATTTTCTAAGAGTTTTCTTCAATCACCACAAAGTGTTAACTATGTCATTCGCGACGCACCGACTGATATACCAGTAAACGAAATTGGACATTGTTTAAGACGAGCCCAGAAAGTTAGTTTTTCAGCATTACCTTCTCAAATAAATATGAGATCGGCAACATCCTTTATACAAAAAGTATTGGCTAAAAGGCGTGTTATACGCAAAGAATGTCGAGAGGTAGTAATCGCTAATCAACGCTAAGAAAACACGAGTGTTTACCCGCAATTACAGAGTCATTTAAAAAAATTTTGTAAAGTGCGTTTCCTTAGTGGGTTGCGAGAAATCCAAAATCACAATAGAGCTTCAGAAAAAGGGTTAGATATTTTTGAATTACCGCCTTATTAGGTAGTGCGGGATCTAGACTAATGGGAGCTAGTTATTAAATGGTCAGCTAGCAAACGGAGTCAGCGAGACAATTGAACAAATTTTTTTACTTTCCTCTTGACCTTTCATATGCAAAAACAGAATCAATTTATCAGGGGCAAATTAGATACATAATTGTTCAAACTGACGAAGGATTGAAGCTAAAACTGCCGGCACAAAATTTTAGACCATTTGTTAGTTTAAATGGAATAAAAGGGCACTTTCGACTAGAAACGGATAGACAAAACCGCGTACAAAAAATAGAAAAAATTACTGAGGGTTTTTAATGTGGAGTTTAATATTTTTAGCATGATTCTTATTGGCCTTGTGCTTAGCGGCTATTTTTTTAACATCAGACCCGATATGTAATTCACCACGCTCACTAGCCAATTGAACTTGTTTTTCTCGTTCAATAAATCTTAAACGCGCGATATCAGATTTTTTATTAAAGCAATTTGGGCAACTAACACCCTGCTGGAACTCATTGCTTTTTTTATCGATGTCCGTAATAGGTAATCGGCAGGCGTGGCATTGATCATAGCTACCTTTCTTCAATGCATGGTTAACACTGACGCGATTGTCGAAAACAAAACACTCTCCTTCCCAAAGAGACTCGGATTCAGGCACTTTTTCCAAATATTTTAAAATACCACCCCTCAAGTGGTAAACGTCATCGAAGCCCTGTTGTTTCAAATAAGCAGTCGATTTTTCACAACGAATCCCTCCAGTACAAAACATAGCAACTTTACGTTGCTTGAAAGAAGCTAGATGATTATTCGAATAGTCAGGAAATTCACGAAACGAGGTTGTATTGGGAATAATAGCGTTCTTAAAAGTTCCTATAGCCGATTCATAATCATTTCTAGTATCTATCAGAATAACATCAGGATCAGATATTAGATCATTCCAATCTTCAGGGCTAACATAAGTACCGGAGGAATAACTCGGATCAATATCTACAACACCCATAGTAACGATCTCTTTTTTTAATTTTACCCGAGTCCTGTAAAAGGGCATTTTTTCATCAAAAGAAAACTTCGCATCCACATTGGCTAAACGTAAGTCAGATTTAATCCAGTCGAGCAATTCATCAATAGACTTTTGAGTCCCAGCCACAGTGCCGTTAATTCCCTCATGGGCTAACAAAAGAGTGCCTTTAATATCAAGCGATAATAACTTATTGAGTAGGGGTTTTTGAAGTGATTGAAAATCATCAAGTTTTGTAAAATAGTAAAGCGCAGCAACTACAATGGGGTAGGACATATAGAACCTGTTAGCTAGCTGAAACGTAAATTCAGTGCCAATGATAAAAAATAATAACCTTAATTAGATTTTAAAGTAACGTTGATAGTGTGGCCATCAAAAAGAATTCTATCACCTGGAATAATCTTTTTCCTTTTTTGGGTTTCAACTTCACCATTGACTCGAACAAGGCCATCAGCAATAACTTGCTTTGCAAATCCACCGCTGTGAGCAAGCCCTTCAAATTTGAGAATTTTATAAAGCTCAACAGATTGAACTTCAAGTTCAGTAACAATAGTGCTTTTGGTCGTCATTAATTAAACCCAGTTCCAGAAGATATGGGTTTGATAGGGGTTAATGCTAAACCGTCAAAAACCACACCACTCCAACCAGTTAACATAAATTCTCGAATATTTTGGTGATCATCACCATTCGGTGACAAAACTACATCCTGATAAACCTCCCCAAAACACAGCAATGTTTGTTGCTCAGTAAATCCCTGTAGTTGGCCAAAGGTCAATATTTTGCAAGAACCATGATTATGCTCGGATGAATTTACAGTATTACCATTACGAAAACTCGTTGGGGTAAATTCATAAAGTAAATCAATTAATGCAATAGAATCATGAAATTCAACACGGCCCAAAGGATCATTTAGAAGATCAAGTAACTGAGTTAAGGTCAAAATATTTTTCCTATTGCCAAGAGTGGTATAAAAAATTCAATTTTAAAATAGGAGTCATTAGAAATAATAAGTCAACACAAGACCCATAAGCAATAATAAACTGAATTATTTCTCCATTCCAATCTTAATATGGCATAGATCAAATAATTATTGTGAGGATGGAAAAAAGAAATTTAAAAACAATTGAAATAATCCGTCCGGTCTTTCTAGAGAAAGGAATTGGTTTGTCAGAGGCAGAAAGAATAAAAAACTAATCACCACAAAACAAGAAAATACCTGATTGTGTTTTTAAGGTGTGCTTTAGGTAATAAAATTGACAGAAATATGGGAGAATGAAAATATAAAGCGTATAGCGATAATAGTAATAGAATTATGATCCAGTGGTATCCCGGTCACATGCACAAGGCGAACAAAGAATTCAAAAAAATTCTGCCTCAAGTTGATATTGTCATTGAAGTGCTCGATGCAAGAATTCCTTTTTCAAGTCAAAATCCATTGTTGGCCAGTATTCGTAAACATAAACCAACTATAAAAATTCTTAATAAAAGTGATTTAAGTGATGAACGTTTATTAGCGCTCTGGCAGACTGAACTAGAGAAAGATAACACGGTAAAAACCCTGACCTGCAATAATTTAGGGTCTGCCTATGATAAAATACGCGGTCTGTGTCGATCACTCATACCCGAACGAAACAATCGATCTTCAATGGTTTATGCAATGATAGCGGGTATTCCTAATGTTGGAAAATCTACCATCATCAATGCCTTAGCAGGACGGTCAATTGCTAAAACAGGCAACGAAGCAGCGGTAACGAAAATGCAGCAACGTATAGAGATTTCTCCTCACCTCACTTTAATCGATACTCCAGGCGTACTCTGGCCTAACATTGAAAATAAAAATAGTGGTTATAGACTAGCAGCAACGGGCGCTATAAAAGACACTGCGATTGATTTACAAGATATAGCCTGTTTTGTTGCCGAGTTTATGCTTGAAAACTATCCAACCAACATCCAATCACGATATGCCCTAGAAAAATTACCAAACGGAGAAATAGAATTGCTTGAAGCCATCGCCCGTAAGCGAGGCTGTATCGTTTCAGGTGGTGTGGTCGATTTCGAAAAGGTATCTCGCATTGTTGTATCTGATTTACGCAGTCGAGGTTTTGACGGAATTTGTATGGAAACACCTACGCAAATAATAAAAGAACTGGCTGAACTGGACGGTTTGCGGGCACTCAAGCTGGAACGAGCGCAAGAAAAGAGATCAAAGAGAAAAGGTAGGTAAAGAACTTAATCAAACCAACTAAATAGACGAGACCCTGAATATGATAATCAGACAGGCTACTATCAATGATGCCCCCGCCATAGCAGAATTTAACATTAAAATGGCAAAAGAAACTGAAGGTATGATTCTAATATCTCACGTTATCAGTGCTGGCGTAAGTAACATGATTAAGAACCCAGCAATGGGTTTTTATCTAGTAGCAGAAGAAGACAATGTAATTCAAGCTTCACTTATGGTGACTACCGAGTGGAGTGACTGGCGGAATGGTTTGTTTTGGTGGATTCAAAGTGTTTATGTTCAACCAAGATTCCGCCGGAAAGGCCTCTATAGTAAACTCTATGAAAAAGTAAAAGCCTTGTCTGAAGCTAAAACTAATGTATGTGGGTTTAGGCTTTATGTAGAGCATGAAAATTTGGTGGCACAACAAACTTACCGAGCGCTTGGTATGGATAAAACAGGTTACCAAATGTTTGAAGAAATGAAATAAGGTATGATGTACCAAGCGATTGAAAATATTATACTAAGCCTTATTGTCGATACATTTCAAAGGGATCCTTTACTAACAGACAAAACTGAAAGATTTAAACGCTGATTCAACGATGTGCGGTCATCACAAAAATGAACAGACTTTTTCAATTATGTAATTGTCGCTAAGTGGGATGAAAAGATTAAGTCACTGAACCAAAAGTCCTGAGGGGAATTGAGAAATACCAAAGTGCCTAAAGTAAAAATGAAGAAAGACATCATAAAAATACTGATAAAAAGCTTTAATCGAATTCCAAAATTATCAGCACATACAATCGATAGTTTTGATATTACCCAATTATCAGGTTATACAAATTTAAACTTTCAGTTAAAAAATGCACAAAACGATTGGATTCTGAGAATTCCCCAAAAAAAAACAAATGCCTACATAAACAGAACTCAAGAAGCTTATAATACAATAATTGCATTTAATCTTGGCCTAGCACCCAAGTGCCTATGGCGTGACAATAGTGGATACAGTCTAAGTGACACTATAAAGCAATCCCGTTCGTTATCAGTGGCTGACCTTCACAATCCTAGCCGATTAAGTCAGCTGGTTGGGTCCTTAAAAAAGCTACATCAAAGTGATCAAGTTTTTCAAGGCACGGTAGACATTACTGAACTCCTTTCACGTTTTTATGAGTTGATGCCAAAATCAAAACAACGGTTCTTTGCCAATACTTACAAGGGTGTGGCTGAAAAAGTAGAGGTTGTATTGAAACAGGTTGAAAAGCATGTCCCTTCACACAACGATCTAATATTGGAAAACATATTACTCGAAAGACAGAGCGACCCTAGAAAAATTTGGATAATCGATTGGGAATACGCCACCATGGCATCTCCTTATTGGGATCTTGCAACCCTATGTAATGAAGGCAAACTTACGGTTTTTCAGGCAGAAAACCTATTGAATCTTTATCAAGGAAAGGAACAGTCTCTCAACATAAAAGTGTTAAATGTTTATCGAAATATTTTAAGCACACTATCAATTTTTTGGCTAACTGCATTTGCTGGTTAACGTCAATTTTATAAATGTTACCGAGTTTCATTTGTTGAAATAATTTGCTTTTCACAGTGGTATGTCCCTATAATCTTACTTAATTCATGTTGATTCACCTACAAATCTAATATTAATAATAAAAAATAATCTTATGACTGAAAGTACACCTATTAAAGTGAATGCCTACACCATCGATGGTGACTGGTTTAAAGTTATTATTAATGATGAAGAGCAATACTCGATTTGGCCAGAACAAAAAGAAACCCCTGCCGGTTGGTTTGACGTTGGTTTTACTGGCAGTAAAACGGATGTCAGCAAGTACATTGATGATCATTGGACTGATATGCGCCCTTTGAGTTTACGCCAATCGATGGCTGAAAAAACGCACTAACAACGGGTTGATAACGAACAATAAGATTGACCCTCCTTCCCTTTGTATTAAACCAGCCTGAAATAAATAGATATGCATGATCCTCTTGTATCATTGAAGACTGATGTTGTCATTGAGCCTCTAGTCGAGCGTTGGTATGCGTGGTCTCATCTTGTGTCACCAGTAACTTCATCTTTAAATGCAAAGTTTCGCCATTTGCCAGTGCTGGAATCTTTTGTTGAGGCGCCAGATGCTCACGTTGCAGCTTGTCAGAACCCAAAACTTCGAGGTGGGCCCTTCGTTGATTTGCCCTTAAGTGAGGTTGAGGCGGTTAAAAAGTTGGTTGAAAGCACCAAACTTAAGCAGGGAAAACAAATGGCGTTTGGTGACGCGTTGCGTGAATCATTTCGCATGGTTATGAAACAAGCGGATGGGTTCAGTATGGAGCCACTTTATGAAAAGTTACCAGCATTGGTCAAGGGCTACATAGAACTGACCTACACCATTTCTGGTTATCCAGAACTGAGGGTCAACGAACCTCTTCTTTATCTTAGTCCTGCATACAATCCTGGCGCACAAAGCGCAGCTATCTACAGAGCACAGGGCGATAGTAGGCCGTTTGCATTTAGCACTCCCAAAATGCCTGGTCCCAACATTTTTGAACTTGACGCGCCGTTTGACTCTGAAGTTTATGATTATCTTGCGCGTCTTCGCCATTACCCACAACCGAAATCCGAAGTCCTTGCCAAATTAAAAAGTAGTAGCCAGTCAATTGATCTTTTGTCTGATTTTTTAACTGAAACATTGGTCCCTGCTTTAAAGGGTAGCGATAAAACAGGTAAAACTCGTTGGCGTTATTTTGGCCATGCTTGCGTTTTAGTTGAAGCTCCAGATGGAACAAATATGTTAATTGACCCTATTGTTGCTTACGAGGGCAAATCAGAGGTCGAACGTTTTGTATTAAGTGATCTGCCAGAACGCCTTGATTACGTGGTGCTGACGCATAATCATGCTGATCATGTATTGATAGAAACTCTTCTAGCTTTGCGTTTCCGTGTTGATACTGTAATTGTTCCTATGGGGGGCGGGGGTATCGCTGACCCTTCGTTAAAATTAATGCTGAAGTCTATTGGCTTTAAAAAAGTGATTGAATTAGATTCTTTAGAGTCTGTGGGGTTTGGTGACTTAACTATTACTGCATTACCATTTTTAGGTGAACATGGCGACTTGGACATTCGAACCAAAGCGGCTTGGTTTGTGCAATCTGGCACCACTAGTATGCTGTTTGCGGCCGATAGTAACAATCTGGATCCCACGCTCTACGATTTATTGAGACAAGCGGTGGGCCGAGTCGATATTCTTTTTGTAGGAATGGAATGTGCGGGTGCGCCATTCACTTGGCAATATGGCCCCTTGTTACCTGTTGCTATTGATCGTAAAAAAGATCAAACCCGTCGGTTGAATGGTTCGGACTGCGAAAAAGGCTTAAAAGTTGTTGAGAGCTTGGGCTGTACAGAGGTTTATGTCTATGCAATGGGCGCAGAACCTTGGTTGCAATTCGTTACGAGTATCGACCCAAGTGAAGACACAGTACCAGCAACCAATGCAAGGCAACTAGTTGAACAATGTCAGCAAATTGGTATCAAGGCGGCCAGGTTGTTTGGCAAAGCAGATGTGACAGTCTCGTGAAGATTGTTGATTTTATTGAGGCGCTCAGGGTTTTGCAATCAAGTCGAAAAAAAACTCAGAGGTTACCGTATATAAACCAATATGCGATTCACTTGGCATTCAACGATAGTGCTAAAGAGTTGCGAATCCTTGCATGTTCCTCTCCGTAATCAAGTGCACGTTTTAGGCGGATTAAACGAGTGAGTACCTTGATAAACAAAAGTGAGGCCCAAGAGGCAGTTTTCCCCCTTTCAGGTGCGCAGCAGTCCATCTGGTACCATCAGCGGCTTAATCTAAACGCTACGGCCTATAACGTCGGTCAAGTTTTACATATAAAAGGACCACTGGACCTTGTTGCGTTTAATCAGGCGCACAACTTGATGCTCGAAAAAGCACAGGCGTTAAGATTACAATTTCTAGTAATTGATGACATCCCCTATCAAACAGTAACGCCTTTTACGCATTTAGAGATGCCTTTTTTTGATTATCGCTCAAGTCAAAATAGTGCTGCTGATGTTGAACTATTATTAAGTACTACCGAGCATAAACCATTTAACTTAGAACAAGACGCTTGCTATCGATTTGGATTAATACAAACCGCTGAAGAAGATTGGTCTTTCTTCATGATATTCCATCATATGGTCATTGATGGGGTGGGTGGAGGTATTATTATTGAAATGTTAGAGCGTGGATATAACGAACACATTGATGTAAATGCAATAAACAGTATTTCTTGGAAAGAGGCTGTTGTTGAATATCAGAACTATGCCAACAGCACAGGATGGGATTCTGACAAGAAATTTTGGGCTCATAAGCTTCAGGGTTTAAGTTCACCAGTATCGCTTTCCTCTCTCCCACTAAACTCAGCAGCGCTATCAGTACCTAACACAATCAGTATAATTATGGCCCGTGATGAGTATAACAAGACTCTCCACTGGGCTAACTCTAATGGTGGCAGTGCGTTATCCGCATTCATTACCGTCATGTTGGTGTATTTATCTAATATCTCAGGTGAGCGCGACCTTTGCGTTGGCACTCTTTTCTCAGGGAGGCATAAAGGGTCTCGACACTTAATCGGAATGCTGGCTAATCATCTTGCTTTAAGAACCCAGTTGGCACCAACAGACACCATTCATGAGGTAACTCGAGTCGTTGCAAGCGAGCTTCGGTCAGCGCTTCGACACAGAAACTACCCCTTCGGTGAGATTACCTCAAGCAGACGCCAGAGAGCCCTTGAGGCCCCCTTCTCAACTATTGTCAACTACCTTCCTGTTGCCCACACACCACAAATTGGTGAGTCAAACGGCGATCTTGAAATTAGAGGACAGGGCCCCGTACCCGACTGTGCATTACATGTTATTGAAAAATCAGATGGTGAAAGGGTTGAAATGCGGCTCAAATACAATGTTAAATGCTATTCAGAATTAGAGGCCCGCGGACACCTTGAAAGAATTACTGAGTTAATTAAAGCGCTCCCCGGTCTAGCCGATACGCCAATTGCAAAAGTTAACATTTTGCAACCACAAGAACGTCAACCTCTCATTGCTCAGTCTGCGGGCCCAGTGATGGCGTTGGATTCCAATTTACGCACGC
>CAJXUC010000009.1 GCA_913061315.1 uncultured Gammaproteobacteria bacterium
GCGTAGCGTCTCGTGGGCTCGGAGATGTGTATAAGAGACAGCCAATGACCAATAATGAGAAAAAGTTGTGAACCATTTTTTAATATTTAACGTATTATTTTTGTTATATTTAGGAATCTATCTTATTATGTGAGCTAGATACATTGAATGCACATTTAAACTCAATCTCTTTGTCAATAATAAATTTAGAGCATTATGGAAATTAAATCAGTGACCGCAAGCGAAAACAAAAAAACACCACTACCCAGTGATGAAGAAAGCAGTAGGGGTTTGCTGCCTTTGGCGGGGTGGGTTGGTGTTATTATCGCTGCACCTTTTTTTTTGTGGGTGCCACTTGGATTCACCGGGCTTATACCCTCCATGATTGATGTATTTGGTGTTGTTGGACTTCGTATCCCAGCGGGAGTCACTATTGCAGGGCTTTTGTTAGCCGCAGTGGGATTTCATCGAGTTTAAAAGGGAGAATCCGGACCCTTAACCGGACAAACGACTATTATTTTGTAAGGAGTTTAGCATGTTCAAACTATCCGATTTTTTTATACTGCTCGCGGTAGCCGTGTCTTTTGCCGTTTCTGGGCTATTATGGTTTGAAGGCAATCAAATTGAAGGATTATTTACTGCAATATGGGTACCTTCTATTCTTGCATTCGGTATTTACTTCAAATTGTCTAGCTTATTGGCACGGAGAGATCAATCATGATGGCTGATAATTTGATCTATACCGCTATGTTTGTATTTGCAATTATGCTTATTGGTTTGGTACTAACTTTCATAGAATTTCATTACGGAGCACCAAAACGCCAGCAAGAGAGAGCAAAGAAAAATCCTGAAGAAGCTGGTGGTGACAAGCCAGCCCGCTAGAAAATTGAATTTTATATAGCTCACTCATGAGCTAAAACTAGTGGAATGGCAGACTCAGTTTCTTGGTTCGAATTGTAAAACTGCGATGATATTAAAATTTAACTTCAAGTTAAGAGGGGCCAAGCCCCTCAATTTAATAGTTATGGGTAAATAACCACTCATTAACTAGCAACGCAGCTTCGCACAGTATCATCCTTGCTGGTATTATTTACTGCATTAATTGCAGGATCAACCACCCGAATTGTTGCTACTTTATTTTGTGTAAAAAAGTCCACAGCATCCTTCCCTTGAACTTTATTATTACCGATTAGTGAACCTTTAATACCGCCAAATGGCAGGTAAGGATGGGGAGCACAAATACCCACATTAACTCCAACCATGCCAACATCAGCTTCCTGAATAAACTTTTCGGTATAAAAGCTATTTTGAGTAAAGATAACGGCACCATTACCCATTGGGTGATCACTGATAGCATCCAGTGCCCGGTCAATACAACCTAGTTTATGAATACTCAGTACTGGACCAAAAATCTCTTCTTTTGAAATACGCATCTCGGGCGTGACATCGGTAAAAATAGTCGGTCCAATAAAGTAACCATCTTTGTTACTGTCATCCATATCAGGATTCCGGCCATCCAATAACAACGTAGCCCCTTCGGCCAAACCAATTTCAATATAATTTGCAATTTTATTTTTAGCGCTGGCGGAAATAACGGGGCCCATAAAGACACTGTCATCGCTGGCATCTCCAAGGGTTACGCCCTTCGATGCTTCTAATAAGCGTTCCACTAGTTCATCGTGAATTTCTGGCACACAAACGATATTAGAAATAGCCAAACAGCGCTGCCCTGCCGAACCATAACCCGACATAAGGATATTCTCTATAAGTAAGTCCATTGGTGCATCTTCCATGACCACACAGAAATTTTTCGCACCACCCAGCAACATTGCAATTTTCCCACCGCGACCACAACCTTCTGCAATCGCTTTGGCCGTTGGTGTTGAACCAACTAAACAGACACCTACAACATTTTCATCTTCGTACCAGGCTTCGACGACTTCACGATCACCATGAACAATATTTACAACGCCCTCAGGTAAGCCAATATCAACCAATAACTGCATCATTTTTTGCATGAAAAGAGGTGATTCAGTCGATGGTTTATAAACAAACGTGTTGCCAGTACCTATTGCAAAAGGAATAAACCATCCAAAGACCAGCGCCGGAAAGTTAAAGGGTGCAACGCCACAAAATACGCCCATCGGCGCTTTAATGACACGACCGTTAATATTGTTTGCAATACCTTGTATAGTTTCACCCTGCAATAATGCAGGAATACTGCAAGCCATTTGAAGAATTTCTATGACACGCATCACTTCGCCACGCGCTTCAGCAATGTGCTTAGCTTGGTCAACTGCAATTGACTGAGCGAGCATTTCTTTATTGTCTTGCATCGCACGGACCATTAAGAAAATATAGTCCATGCGTTGTGGTAATGGTCGTTTGCTCCACGTTTTAAAAGCTTCGGCAGCGGCAGCGGTTGCTTGACGAGATGTCTTCACAGTTCCAAGAGGCACGCTGCCTATCTTGGTGCCATTCGATGGGTTAAAAAGGGGGGCACTTTCCCCATGGCTACTATCAAGCCATTCCCCATTAATATGATCTTTAATTTGGATTGGTTGGGCTAACCATTCGTCACTGAAAAGGCGCGATGTATTTGGTTTTTTATCTGTCATGAAATAAAAGATCCTTTAAAAATTAAATCGAATAGATAATAATTTATTGCGCAAAAACACACGCCACATTAAATTATTGAAACAATACATTAAGGTAGTTCTGAATTCAGTTAATTTTTCTGAGACGCAATGAAATAATTTTATTAAAAAATATTAGCATTGTTTGGTCATTAACTTAGTGCCTCAAATCATCACTACTTGAAATGTTAAAGACCAAAATGTAAAAAGTCACTTTACGATTATCCTTAGAGTACTTTAGCGTGTTATTAATATTGCTTTCTAGGAAAAAATAAGGCCACCGTTGTAGGAATTTTAACTTTATCATATAAACTGTTCTGATAAACTTTATGCTTAAAATTTCTACTAACTGATCGGAGACTCTTCTGAGTTAATGCATGAAATTCAATCAAGAACCTGTCGTTAAAGATCTTGTTCTCATCGGCGGCGGGCATAGCCATGTCGCAGTTATAAAAATGTTTGGGATGAAGCCAATGCCTGGTGTTCGGCTAACATTGATTGCACGGGACGTGCAAACACCCTACTCCGGTATGTTGCCGGGTTATGTTGCGGGGCATTATGATTACGATCAGGCGCATGTCGACTTAAGACCATTGACTCAGTTTGCCTCTGCTCGTTTATTTCATGACACGGCCATTGGTATCGACACCAACAACAAACAAATTATTTGTAAAAACCGACCACCCGTCAGTTATGACCTATTATCAATCAATATTGGTTCGCGACCTGAAATAGCGACTGTGCCAGGTGCCTCTGAATTTACTACACCAGTAAAGCCAATTAATCGTTTTGTCGATCGTTGGCATCAACTTGTGCAGCGAGTACTCAAAAAAAATGGCCCGCATAGAATTGCTGTAGTTGGCGCCGGTGCTGCTGGTGTTGAGATTCTACTGGCGATTCAATTTCGATTGCGTCAACTACTCGACCAACACCAACGCGCTAATGAACAGCTTGAATTTCATTTAATCAGTAAAAGTAAACAGATCATGCCGTCATTTCCAGTGGCAGTCGCAGAAAAGTTTGAGCATATTCTGACCCAACGACAGGTTCGAGTGCATCGTGGTGCCGAGGCTATACTGGCAGACGCAGGCGGATTGAATCTAATTGACGGCAGTCGGATAGCACTAGATGAAGTATTATGGGTTACTGGGGCGAGCGCACCCCAGTGGATAAAAGATTCTGGCTTAGCTGTCGATGAGCGTGGTTTTATGCAAGCCAACGATCAACTTCAGTCAACTTCTCATAACGATATTTTTGGTGCTGGTGATATTGTTAATGTGGCCAACTATCCTCGTGCTAAAGCGGGTGTTTTTGCGGTCCGCCAAGGTAAGCCCTTGGCTGATAATTTGCGCCGAGCTTTGTTAGCTCGTCCGTTAAAGCCCTTCAAACCACAGAAAGCTCTGCTTTCGCTCGTTAGTAGTGGCGATAAATATGCCGTTGCCAATAAGTCATTCATTAATTTTGGCGGTAAATTCGTATGGGCTTGGAAAGACTGGATTGATCGTCGTTGGGTGGCGCAGTATTCTGATCTCCCCAAAATGAACGACCAGCACAAGACCAGTATAGATCCTAGTCTAGCTGACAAAAACACCTTGAAAGATATCTCTGCTATTGCCATGCGTTGCGGTGGTTGTGGTGCCAAGGTGGGTGCTAATGTGCTGAGTCAAGCTATTTCTGAACTCAAGCCAGCCCCCCGCGATGATATATTAATTGGCCTGCATGAACCCGATGATGCCGCGGTGGTCGAGGTGCCTGCTGGCAAGGTCATGGTGCATACTGTCGATTACTTTCGTTCATTCATCGACGACCCCTACACCTTCGGCCAAATTGCAGCAAACCACAGCCTGAGCGACATTTTTGCAATGGGTGCTGAACCACAATCTGCATTAGCAATTGCCACCGTGCCATTTGGCATTGAAGTCAAAGTCGAAGACACTTTGCGCCAACTGATGGCAGGCGCAATGCTGATGCTGAATGATGCCAATGCAGCTTTAGTGGGTGGACATACCAGTGAAGGTGCCGAACTGGCTTTAGGGTTTTCCGTCAATGGTTTGGCTGATCGTGAAAAAATACTGCGCAAAGCTGGCATGCAAAGAGGCGATGTTTTGATCTTAACCAAGGCACTTGGTACAGGCACCTTGTTTGCCGCCGATATGCAACAAAAAGCCAAAGGCCGATGGATAGACGAAGCCATCATGTCGATGGTGCAATCGAATCGAATTGCTTCAAAGGTTTTATTTTTGCATGGTGCAACAGCTTGTACCGACGTCACCGGATTTGGCCTGTTGGGACATCTAGTCGAGATGATCAAGCCATCAGGGGTCGATGTTGAAATTGACCTACAGTCTCTGCCACTTATCGAGGGTGCATTAGAGACTGTTGAGATGGGTATTTTAAGTTCATTGCAGCCTGCCAACGTTCGATTGCGTCGAGCCATTCTCAATAGACAGGCCGCGTCCGAGAGTGTTTTATATCCATTGGTATTTGATCCACAAACGTCTGGCGGTTTGCTTGCTAGCATACCTGCTGTGAAGGCTGATGAGTGTCTGCAGCAATTGATTCAGGCTGGCTATTCTCGTTCTGCAATCGTTGGTCGGGTAGTCGTTGAAAGCGATAATTTGGAACCTGTCACTCTTATTGTTTAAAAATTAAAAAATTTATTTTAAAACAATGTGCTCAACATAAACCGCCTCAAATTAATCAATAATCAATCAACACTTTATGGGAAGCAGTTTCACCTACTGAATAATCACGAGCTTAATTTTTGCTTTACCGCCAAAGGATAAAGTTGCCCTCGCCTTATTAGCCCTTCGGTTGGTAGCGTCGAACTCCGACCGAATTGTAGAATGTGATGTGGTCTGTCAGTCAAAAGCTTCGATAATCCTGGTGAATAGCAAAACTTTTTCAGGTGTGTTAATGATAATCACTTCAATCTTTATTCTCAAAGCTAATGGACTTAAACCCCCTGTTTAGAAAACAAAAACCATTACATCAAAGATGCTGCTAAGTTGCTCTCTGATTTATTATATGAGATTACTATTATTAGGTTATAGCTCAAATTTTCATTACAATGAACTTTGAATCGTCACTAACGTGAAGAAAGTTCTAACCAGAATCATCGGTCTAAACCCAAATTTAACGGAAACCAACTGACATGCACTGGCAAAATAGACGAGAATTTTTTCGTGCTCATCTGGAGAGTAAAACTTGTGCTTACCCTGCTTCTGTTTACGACCCTATTTCCTCTAGGATCGCAGAAGATCTTGGGTTTGAAGTGGGTATGTTTGCTGGGTCGGTTGCATCTTTAACGGTACTGGGTGATCCAGATTATATATTGCTCACGCTCAATGAATTTGCACAGCAGACTTATCGTATTTGTCGGGCTAGCCAACTACCGATTATGGTCGATGCAGATCATGGGTATGGCAACGCTTTGAACGTGAAGCGCACGGTTGAAGAGCTAGAATCAGCTGGAGTGTCTGCACTTTCAATAGAAGATACTGAATTACCTCGCCCATTCGGTAGCGGGGGTAAAATCAACTTAATCTCAATTGAAGAAGGTGTTGGTAAAATGAAGGCGGCAGTGGCTAGCCGATCAGACCCTTCGCTTGTCATTGCCGCTCGTAGTAGTGCTATTTCGGTCACTGGCATTGACGACACTCTTGCCAGAATTAAGGCCTATCAAGAAACGGGCGTCGATGCTATTTTCCTGACTGGTATCAAACAAAAGCAACAACTCGAAGCCATTACCCAAGAATGTAAGCTACCATTATTTTTAGGCGGCGCCGGTGATGACATTATGGACTTGAATTATCTCGCTTCTCAGAATGTCAGCCTTTGCTTGCAAGGACACCAACCGGTCATGGCAGCCATACAAGCAACTTACGACACACTCAAAGCGTTACGAGAGGGTGTTAAACCGAGCGATCTTAACAATCGTTTCAATAAAAAGTTGATAAATCAATGGTCGAAAGTCGACGTTTATGATCAGTGGATAAAGGACTTTTTGGAGTAGCATATGTCTATATTTAAACCAACGCTCGACACCAAGGTACCACCACCGGTCGTTGCCACGATTATAGCAATGGCGATGTGGAGCCTGTCAGCTTATGGGCCTGTTATTACTTTATCAGCCGAAATAACTGAAACTTTAATCCTCTTGTTAGTCATTGTAGGTGTTTCGTTCGACGTTTGTGGACTGCTCACTTTTCGCCAATCAAAAACAACCATTAACCCAATGGACCCGAACAAAACCACAGCCTTGGTAACCAGTGGCATTTACCGCTTTAGCCGCAATCCGATGTACGTTGGGCTTGTTTTATTTTTAACAGCATGGGCCATTCAACTTTCAATGTTATGGCCATTCATTGGCCCCGTACTTTTTATTATCTATATTAATCAATTTCAAATTAAACCAGAAGAACGTGTGATGGAAAGTAAATTTGAAGATGAATATTCAACCTATAAAAATAAAGTCCGGCGCTGGCTTTAAGCAAACTAAAGGTTTTAGTATAAGGTAAACAGAAAGAGCTTTTTATTGCTCTTAGCTCAAATGCTTTAAGTCATAATCTTTTAGTTGAAGGCACTCTAACTACTGTTAGACTTCTTTTATATTTAGCTACGAACTTTCACTAATGACAACTTCAACTATCGACATCAGCCTGACTGATATATACGATCTCGCCCAAACAACCTTGTTGAAATACGGCGCTAACCAGGAAACTGCAAATGCTGTTGCCAACACCGTCACTATTGCAGAAAGAGATGGTTCAATTTCCCATGGACTTTTTCGTATTCCTGGATATATTAACGGGCTTAAAAGTAAAAAAGTTGATGGCACGGCCAAGCCCGAAATAGAGCAAGTCACACCAATCATCTTCCGATGTAACGCTAAAAATGGTTATGCGCCAGTCGCCCACCATTACAGCTTGCCCCTTCTGATTGAGGCCGCAAAAAAATTCGGTCTTGCTGCTGTCGCTATTCAAAATTCACACCATTTTGCCGCACTCTGGCCTGAAGTTGAACAAATCGCTGAGGCCGGATTAGTCGGACTCACCACAGTATCCTACCTGCCCTGGGTTGCACCTGCTGGCGGAACAACACCCATATTTGGAACCAACCCAATGGGTTTTGCATGGCCCAGAGCTGGCAATAATCCAATTGTAATTGACATGGCAACTGCATCCATGGCGATGGGTGAAGTGATGATAGCTGCGCGCGATGGTCACGAAGTGCCACTGGGCACAGGGCTGTCCACCTCGGGCGAATTAACCACTGATGCTGCCGAAATTGTTAAAGGTGTTTTATTGCCATTCGGTGGTCATAAGGGATCCGCTATTGCATTGATGGTAGAACTGTTATCTGGCCCAATGGTTGGCGAAACCTTTTCTTATGAAACTCAGGCAAATGACAATGCGGAGGAAGGGCCTGCACGAGGCGGTCAATTCATTTTAGCAATGTCACCAAATATTCTGTCAGGGAAAAATTCCAACAACCAGACGGATCGTTTTTTCGAAAAATATGATGCCATTAAAGGCGCCCGACTACCCGGTGCAAGAAGACATAAAAACAGAGAAGATAAGGGACCTCGAGCCGTGAACGCCGCGTTGATAAAAACCATTAAACAGTTTCGAGACAATAATTGAGAACCCAAAATTAAATAATCACCACAGTTAGGCCCATTTTTTACATGCTATAACAGATTCATCATCTCTAACGCTGACTCGCTTAACACTAATACAGCCATTCCCGTCATCGTTGCTAGCACCACGCTGTTAGTCTTCCACATCAAACCAATGACACACAACAAGGCGATTATTTCTATTGAGCTCCCTTGCCTAACTGCGGGCACCAGAATGGCCATAAATGCACAGCCTGGCAATGCTTCAAGCACCGGTCGTAATCCCCCAATATGCCTAACTTGTAATCCAAGTAAGTATCCACCCACACGTGAAAGATAGACAATCACAGCTATCATTGCGATGGCAATCAAAACCTCTTTACTGTCAATCAGTTGCTCAAGCATATTTTCGGCACTCATGCACGACCGCTACTATAATACCAACCGACACCGATCCAAGCAGTATCAAGTAATTTGGCGACCCCAATTCATACAGCAGAAGCGAAGCCACTCCTGAAGTAATCCATGGTAAGGCATTTGCACCTGATCCTTTCACAAACAGAATCATCATTGTCGCCATTACCATAGGTCCAGCAAAATTAAGTGAACCTAAATTAGCCTCTGCAAACCATCCTGCCAAATTCAGTCCAACCCAGGTAGAGAGCACCCAGCTAACCATTAATGAAACGCCATAACCAAAGACATAACCAAGCCTGTCGACCTTTTTATCTAGGCTCAATGCCGTCACAACACCCGGATCATTTAATAGAACCAACCAAACAACACGGCGTAACAAACTATGTCCATCAAAGTGGTAGGTCATCGACATCCCTAGCAAGACATTTCGGCTACTCACTAGCGCAACCGACAAAGCGATGGTACCCAATGGTAATGGCGACTGCCAAAATTCAAGGGACACAAATTGGGCTGACGCACTAAAAACGGACGCGCTCATCAATAGCGATTGCCATTGTTCGATACCGGCTGATACGGCGGCAATACCAAACATTACACCGAACAGGAATGTCGAAATAAAGTAACCGCCAGAACAGCGGATACCCAGTTTAAAACTTTGAAAAGTGGACATATCAGGGTGCAATTACAGAAGACTAATTGAAAGGCATGCATAGTATCACTCTAGGAACCACTAAAAATAACAATTAAGATCAATAAATACTATTTGTCTCTAGAGCTCTGTTAAGCTGATCCAAATGCTGACTTTAAATGAAACCAAATCAGGTCGCTCAATGTCAAATTCCTTATTATGTTTAAACCTATATTGATTAGTCCTATACGCTCAAAAAGTATACTGATCAGATCGGCCCTAAAATGGCTTTTATTAACAGTTCTACTCAATGGCTGCAGTTCCACATCACTTGTTTACAATAATTCCAACTGGCTCATCCGTGGCGAAATTGATGATTACTTCTCACTCACTAGCCTCCAACAACAGCAGCTAAAAACCCATATTGACGGTATTATCCAATGGCACAGAAAACAGGAACTCATTGAGTATGCTGATCTGCTCAACCAATTCAGTCTTCAATATGCTGATGGACTAACCAGTAAGGAACTTAATATAGTTGTCGACCAAGTTTCTTCTGCCCGCATTCGGCTTGTCGAGGCCAGCATTCCAACAGCCCGACAACTGTTATTAACCATCAGTATTAGGCAAATTGATTACTATGATCAAACTCTTATCGAAAAGAAAGTCGAACAAGCCAATAAACTAGACATGTCAGATGAAGAGTATGCCGACGAAAACTTCTCCCGTTTTATTGACATCATTGAACAGTGGTTCGGCGATCTTAATGAAAGTCAAATGGCACCATTGAGACTTATAAGTGATGCACGTCCAGATAACCGTCAATATTGGTTTGAGCGAAGTAAACTGAAGGGCCAAGAATTTTCTGACCTTTTGCGAACGCGTCCCAATAAAGAGAAAATCGAGCAATACCTACATGACCGATTTGTTGAGTTAAAAAAAACTGATGTTCAAGAACACGACAATAGCCTTCAAGTAAGACTTTATTGGTTGAACGCATTATTAGACATTGACCAAGTTATCGATACAAAACAACGTGAATACTTTATTAATCGTATGACAGATTATTCATCTGAATTTCTTGAGTTGAGTAAAAAATCAAGCAAACCAGTTAAACTCAGCAATCAAAAATAAATTTATCATACGTCATTGAAGAATCAACTTCTTTTAGGTATTTGATATAAACTTAAAATAGTTAGGCTTAACGTCTTCTGGCACCTGATCTTAGACTTATATTTAATTACCAGCAAACATGATGACTCCTGATAAAAGCTAGAATAGTAGTACTTTATTGCTACCTATTATTTGTCTTAACCTTGTCTATTTCATTCAACACGACTAATAAAATGGTTGTCCCAGGCTATATTTCTGCTTGAATTAATTCGACTTAAATGACTCCACTTACCGGATTTGGCATTAAGGAAAATCATCTTACCTTGCCCACTGGTGACTATAAATTCACCTTCCAAATCCGTTGGTGCGATACCACTACAATCACTCAACGTGGCAAAGTTGATATAGCCTTGAGTTGCTCCATTCCAGAGTGTGATTAGATTTCCACGCGGGGACGTTACCGCAAACCAACGCCCACTGATATCAACTGTAATGCTGGAGCAATAGCCACGCATTTCATGCTGAATTGTCTCTTCTGCTGCCTGCGGTGTTATTGGTTGACCGAATTGATGAAACCCAACGAGAGTTTTATTCTGGCTTAAACTATCCTGATCTTGAAAGGCCAAACCCACTAAACCATCTTTGGATACAGCCAAATGTCGAATACTCAGGCTCTGCTGAGATTCATGTAATCTGTACCGAGCAACAAAGTCACCACTTTCTGCATTCAAGTAAACTAGTGCTGATTGCATTGAATCTAGGTTCAACTTTTTGCGACCAGAATTTGGGTGTGTTTGAATACCACCGATAGCAATTATAAGATGCTCACCATCCGCTGACAAACTCAGCTGATGTGGACCAATGCCATGTGCATCCCATTCTGCCACTTGTTGATAGTTGCGAGAAACGTCTCTGACACCTATAACCCCACGTGCTTCATCGTAAGCGTTTTCGGCGGTGAATAGGTAGCGCCCGTCAGCACTAAAACAACTGTGACCATAAAAATGTCTTCCCCTCAGCGCTTTTTGTTGAGTAATTACCTGACCATGGATGGCATCAATCACTGACAAGTATGTCCCCGGCCGCCTAGCCATACACAACAGATGATTCGAATTTGGTGAGAGCGCTAGGTCATGAGCACGTCCAGGCGTGGCTGTATAAAATAGTGGAACACCATCCTTAATATTAATAGCGGCTATACCATAGTTACCGTTCTCATCACGAAAAGCACCATAACCCGTCGTTGACTTCACCTCACTCAATAAACTCCAGCCCAACAGTGGCGCTAGCGTAATCATGCCAATTATCTGCCGACGAGAATGTAATTTCTTTTTGGCATTTGTGCTATTCATTTTGAAAGAGCTACCTGTCGATTATTCATTCTGCAACTAGTCACCATCAAAACTATTGAAACCCAACGGCGACTGATAAACCACAGTGGTATAGTGCTTGATTTGATTTGCTAGCTGCTCCAAACTATTAACGAGTGATAACAGTATTTGACGATTACGCTCGTCACTGACCGCCTCATTGATCGGTAAAGATAATTGCGCCAGTTGTTGTTGCGATAACCCTATTAACTGATCGATTTTTATTGCTATCGATTGACTCGTTTCAGTTTGGTTGACCACGCTATTCTCAAGGTTATAAAAATTATAAACATATGAAACTGGATCAAAAAATAGTCCTATCGTTTGCAGGTTTTGACGTATATTCGTCATTGATAACCCGCTACGCCATAACTCAGCTCGATACGGTTTAGCTTTTTCGATAGATTTGTCAAGCGGTCGAACTATCTTTAAAGTCTTAATCGAATCTACCTCACCATACAGTAACCTTAATATATCAATGCCAATGTCTTTTTCCACTTGCAAATTGTTGTTTTCATCTAACAGCCCGTTTCTATAACCATCGCCCTGACGAATCCAGTCATCAATAAGACCCTCCGATATGACTTGCTGGTTATAACTTATGGCCTGAATAAACTGACAGCGAAACTGACCCGCTATATTTATATTCGTAAACGAATCAAATGCTTTTTCTCCATAAAACAAAAGTTCTAATGCAGTGACACCCTGAACACCGACGCTGAGCTGAGTAAATTTTGAATGATCTAACAAAGAAGCATTTTGATCTGTTAATAAGGACCTTAATTGACGACCAACTACGTTATGCTTATCGGGCCAGTACTGAATTCTATTTTGCCTAAATAAATATTTAGCTGGTCCATTTCGGAAAAACTCAATTGACATCCAACTATTAACATAGCTTGAGAACCGATCTCGCAGGTTATTTAAGCTTACATCACTCGGCTGTTTACAAGATTTAATAGCTTGCTGGTTAAGTGCCACAGCAGATTGAAATAAATGACGATAAGCTGGAATTACTATCTGTTCCAACAAACCAACGTTCAGTTTACGGAACTCTATACTATCAGCAGCTATCGATTGCAGGCTACAAAAGGCCAGTAAAAATCCGACTAGATATTGCGTAGTCATTCTATTTGCAATGTTTATACTTTTGAGATTCATCACAATGACTCTAGAAAAGTAATCAATGACTTTCTTTGAACTGATGTCATTTCAATCACTTTTTGTTTCGTCAACTGAGCTTCCCCGCCATGCCACAGGATAGCTTCGAGAAAACCACGGGCTCTACCATCGTGTAAGAACTGACTATGCCCATTCACCATTTGAGTAAGACCAATGCCCCACAAAGGTGGTGTTCTCCATTCTCGCCCACTGGCAACACCTTCACTTCTATTATCAGCTAATCCCTCGCCCATATCGTGTAACAGTAAGTCAGTATATGGCCAGATCTTTTGATTAGACAACGCCTTTTTATTGTCATCGGCGCCTGTTGTATAAGAGGCCTTGTGGCATGTCACGCAACCTGTTTCGTAAAATAATTTCTTACCGGCTAATACGGTTTCATCACCCACGTTACGACGCGCTGGGACGGCTAAATTTTGAGTATAAAACAACACTAGATCGGTCATTATCTGTCCAACTTCACGATCCTCATATTGAACTGAATCACCCGAAGGTGCCCATAAACAAGTACTTTGATTGATAGTGCAGTCACCACTTGGCGCTGATTGTTGAGGTGTTGATAAACCAATATCACCATTAAACGCGACTTGATTCTGTTGATCTAGGGTCGGTTGACCTGCTTTCCACCCAAACCGGCCTAGTTGAAGGTTTTGTGTGGACATATTTCGCGACCAAGCTGGTCGCCCTGAAATACCATCATTGTTTAAATCATCAGGGTCGGCCTGAGCCAGAATATCAACCTCTGTTATCATTTCTAACAAACCCAAACCAATCATTGGCGGCGCTATGCGTGCAGAAATTAGTGTTTCAGGATGCATCGGTCCATAACTTAAGTTGACTATATTATAATTCGGCTTTCGCAAGGTGGCTAATTCATTATCAGATAACAGAACGTCAACTTCTTCATATTTGATTTGAATATTCCCCTCTGACTTGTGCCCTTTTATCGAGAAATCCTGTAATTGAGTACCGTAATTTGGTTCGGGTATAACCGGTATTAGCAATGAATCCAGAAGCGCCTGTTCTTGTTGTGACTGAGCAGGTATAGACAGTTTCAATAACATCGATACAGCATTATCTTCTGGCCAGTTGGCTTTTGGAGGGTGTCCACGTCCGTCTTTAAGGTGGCACCTTTGACAGGACTTTGCGTTGAACAAAGGACCTAATCCATCAGATGCTTTGGTTGATGCTGGTGCTGAAACCCATATTTTACGAAATAAACCATTACCAACTTTGAAGTTTAATTCCTGATCGAACTTCAAGTTTTGAGAGGCATGCGAAAATGAATTGCGGTTAATTGATTTTAACGAAGTAGCAGAGCCACCAGATAAATGTTCGTCAATTGCTGGTTGAGAAAATTTAAGTTGAGTAACGTCAGGTGTTACAGCAATCGTAAGCAGGCTCAATGTACTGCCTACGATTACAGTTAACACTTGCGCTAAAAATACGCGCCAAAGCATGATTGACTATTGGATCATACTGATCAACTTTGGGTTATCAAGGCTATCAGAACCCTCTATATCAAGAGATTCGAGCCCTAACGCAATTGCTACAGCACCAATCGCTTTAGTTTGTTCGGTAAGCGCAAAAATCGCAGCTTGTACTTTTGCGTTCCCTTCACTATTGCCAGAACCAATCATTTGATCATACGCTTCACCATTTATTGCGGTATTGACCAAAACCTGCATTTTACCCATTGTTAAATCTAGCTTCGTTAACAGTGCCTTATCGGCTCCAGAGTTCTTTGCCTTTACTAGATCAGCAAGCGATGGGCCTTCTAGTAACTTACCATTGATTCTTTGGTAACGTCCGGTATATACATTTTGAATACCCAACGCATCATAGTAATGGGAGTAATGTGTGTTATCACTAAAGCAATCGTGCTCTTCTTCTGGATCATGCAACATTAAGCCCAGCTTCATTCTTTCACCCGCTAGCTCACCATAAGACAAGCTACCCATACCAGTCAAAATCATGGCTAAACCGACATTTGATTCAGCATCTAAAACAGCAGCCCTAGCTTCCCCTGTTGGGGCCCATTGATTTACCATCCATTCGAGATCAGTGATTAAAAGCTTTATTGCTGACTGAAGGAATTGTATACGACGTTCACAATGGCCACCGGTGCAATTTTGGGTGTCATAATCTCCAACTGGACGGTTTCCAGCGCCAGCATTAGTTCCATTTAAATCCTGCCCCCACAACAGAAATTCGATCGCGTGATAGCCTGTGGCAACATTTGCCTCGACATCATCCACTTCGTGCAAGGTATCGCTAAGCAAAGCTGGAGTAATATCTGAAGTGTCAATGTTACGACCACTAAGCTGTAAAATATTATTGGCAATAATATTTGCCGAATATAGGTTATTCTCTTCTGATACATCTCCATAATTAGAGGCTACATAATCAATTAAACCCTCATCTAGAGGCCACGCATTAACTTTCCCTTCCCAATCATCAACAATTGGATTACCAAAACGAAAGACTTCAGTTTGTTGGTAAGGTACACGTGAATCGACCCAAGCTTGTCGTGCAACATTTAAATTTTTCAATGTTGGTTTATCCACAAGTTGATCAACCGCTTTTTCCAACCATTTAGCAGTTGTTAGGGAATCACTATAGCCTGCTTGTGCAATATTCGCATAATGCTCTAGTACTGTCTGCTCTATTGGATTTGTTTCTGAATGAGCCACACTAGAAAACCCGCTAGCAACACTCAGCATAGAAACTAAAAGTACGCGCTTTAAAACCATTATCTAACTCCATTAAATGTTTAATATCTAAAGGTTAGATGTTAATGAGTTTTATTCCTATTTGCAAGTAATTATCATTAGCGTTTATATTATTATTCTTCCGCTTCATAGTCAGGTAGTTTTCACTCAAACTAACCCGTCATAGCCTTTACGATTAACTCGTTGAAGTCGACTAATTTAAAATAGAAAAAGCTTTTTGTTAATGGATTTGAGCATTATTCGTCATTAAAAACCGATGGTGATTTTGCTCTACTTATTGGTAAAACTTTTTAATTGCGTCGATGATACGCCCTAAATCATCCTCATTAACATCAAGGTGAACTACTAACCGAATCGACGGGACTCCCGCACTAATAACTATTCCATGATCAGATAAATACGACTGCAGTTCAGCCTGCCTTCCATCGGATGGAGAAATAAATACCATATTAGTCTGTTGGCTGATTTTTAACCGGTCAATGGTAGACAAACCCTCAGCTAATCGTTTTGCATTGAAATGATCGTCTGTTAAACGTTCAATATGATTATCCAAAGCATAGCTGCCAGCAGCGGCCAAAATGCCAGCCTGACGCGTACCACCCCCTAACAATTTTCGATCCCGACGCGCACGACGTATAAATGCTTTTGTACCACTGAGCACCGTACCCACTGGCGCACCTAAACCCTTAGACAAGCATAGCGATACACTGTCGAATGGTTCAGCCATTTTTTTTGGCGCCTGCCCTAACGCGACTGAAGCATTCATTAATCGTGCACCATCTAAGTGAGTCATTAGCCCAGCAGCTCGAGCGGTATCGGCTAAAGATTTAAGCTGGTCTGGCGATTGAGCTTTGCCATGCACCGTGTTTTCTAAGCATAGCAATCGAGATACTGGACAGTGAATGTCATCAGGCTTAATGGCAGCTTCAACCTGCGCAATCGTTAACGCTCCCAAGTGATCCGTCGGCAGAGCACACATTGCTATGCCACCCAGAACCGATGGACCACCAGCTTCATCAATGTAGATATGATAATCATCACCCGTAATAAGCTCATCACCCCGAGCGCAATGTCCCAATACAGCAATTAGATTACTTTGTGTGCCACTTGAAACAAACAGTGAAGCCTCTTTTCCCAATAGTTCGGCAACGCTTAACTCAAGTCTGTTGACAGACTCATCATCACCATAAACATCATCACCGACTGGTGCTGACATCATGGCATCATACATCCCTGCAGTCGGGCGGGTGACGGTGTCACTGCGCAAATCGATTAATTTTCTACCCGATAGAATAGCTGTCTTACTAGAGCCCATGGTGCTGTATGTACTTTGCATTAAAATAGTTCCTATTAAAGTTAACAAGGCAGGGTTAAAATATAGACCCATTGGAATCAAAAAAAACGATGAACTTTTTAAAATTTGAGGCTAAAACTCGTTAATTCAATCTTTAGACTTTATTGACGATAACATATCATTTTTAGAAAAGGTGTTTTTGAGAAAGTTAAAAATGTTACCAATAGACTCAATCATCCTGATAAACTTTTTGGGTAACTTCACCTTCAGTAGCCATCGTTAATATTCGATGCCGCCATCAGTATGTTATTGCGTTCTTCCTCAATGCATTTAGTTTTTCGAGAAATACAGGTTACAATTCTATATATATATTTATTTACTTAATACCTTCAATCGCCAAAGGCATTCAATTTGACTAATAACGATATTTTAAGACGCATCAGATACACCTTTGATTGTGATGATTCTAAGATGATGGAGATCTTCACCTTAGGTGGCCGTGAGTCTACACGAGCAGATATAAGTGCATGGATGAAGAAGGACGATGATCCAGGTCAGCTAAAGCTCAAGGATACACAGCTCGCAGTATTTTTAAACGGTTTAATAATCGAGAAACGTGGCAAGAAAGAAGGCGCGCAGCCAGAGCCAGAAAAACGTCTAGGCAACAACATCATTTTCGTCAAACTTAAAATTGCCCTTAGCTTACAGGCGGAAGATATTCTTGCCACTCTCGAACTAGTAGGATTCCAACTCAGTAAGCATGAGCTCAGCGCATTTTTCCGAAAACCGGGTCACAAGCATTATCGTGAATGTAAAGATCAGGTATTGCGTAACTTTTTGCATGGCCTACAACTTAAGTATCGCGGTAAAGAAGAATCAGCTTCCGAATTTAAATGGCCTGAACCCAAGCCAAAGTAACGAGTAACGAAATTATGTATCGTCTCTTCTGGGCACCCAATACTGGGGCATTTGCACCACAGATTATTCTTGAAGAAGTAGCCGCTGACTACGAACTAGAAGTGCTAGATTATGATGCGCATGAAGAAACAGAGTCTGATTTTTTAGCGGTCAACCCACGCGGTCAAATTCCAGCTCTGGTTTTGCCCGATGGAACGGTTATTACCGAATCCGCCGCAATGGTATTACACATTGCGGATGCTCACCCTGAAAAAAATTTATTACCACCACTAGGCAGCATTAGGCGTGCCAGAATTTATCGTTGGTTGTTTTATGCAGTTGCCAACCTATATGAATCCTACTTGCGCTTCAACTACAGCGATCGGTTTGCAGATGAGGCCTCTGCAACGGCTTTAGTCAAACGAACAGCACAAATCGACATCAATCAATATTGGGATTTGTTAGAAAAAGACATGCAAGATAATCAGTCAAAGGGTCCTTATCTGCTTGGTGATCAATACAGCGTTATCGATCCCTATCTACTTATGCTCATTGGTTGGCATGAATCTCCTGAAACCCTACTAGAAAGATGCCCAAATTTGGCCAGGCTCTTTAATGCTGTTTGCAAAAGATCCGCGGTTAGAAAAGTTTGGGTAGAAAATACCCAAAAATAGACTAACTAATGCACATTGATTATCATTTTTACCAGCCTCTTCAGTTTATCCAATACCTTACAAAGGCAATGGTAGTAATTGATATAACTTAAAACATTAAATGACAGGTGTCGGTTTACGCCTTAATCCAGTCAATGCATTTCCAACTATCGCCATTAACAGAATCATACCCCCAATTAAGGTATAGAAACTGACGGTTTCTCCTATAAATATCCAGACCCATAATGGTCCTAATAAAACTTCAGTTAATGACAATAGAGTCAGTTCAGCTGCGGGAACTACCTTAGAGCCAAGGGTATAAATAGCCAGTCCCGCACCTACTTGGAAAACACCCATTGCTAATGCGATAGATGCGTCATTAATAGAAAGTACAACGGTGAACTCACCCAAATAACAAATGATAGCGGATGTTATGGCTGTGAAAAGACCGGCAAGGAAAACGGCAGGCAGCATGTCTTCTAACTTTCCCCAACGCAGTGCTATAGTAAAAATAGCAAACCCCAACGCCGATAGTAACGCACTTATGTTTCCGACCATGTACCCAGCAGAAAAACCATCAACAACCATGACAGAAATGCCTAATGCTGCTAACAATGTTGCTATCCAAGTACTTTTACGAACAGATTCTCGTAATATAAACCAACCAAAAAGTGCGGCAAAAAATGGTGCTGACGCAAACAAAAACATAGCGTTTGCAACCGTGGTTGTTTGTATTGCATAAACACCACCTGAAAATGCAAAAACCAGCCCCCAACTTCCAATAATGCCGGCAAAACCTGCTTTTTTGATGGACTTAATGGGTTTAAAGTTTGATCGAAGCGCAATAAGAGTAAACAGAAAAAGGCTAAGCGAAAATGAACGATAGAGTAATATTTGCCACACGTTTGCAGCCTCTATACTACGAATACCAATCCCCATCGTTGACCAGAAAACGCCTGCCATTAAGACTAGAATCACACCATTAAAATAAGTCAAATTGACTGATTTGGGTCGGTAAATTGTGAATATAGACATTGGATTTATCGTTTAGATGTTATGCACTATTGATTTGGCACTGTAATGCACTTTTGCGATTTACAGTCATTAATTATTTCGATCAAAGCGATCAATATCTTTTATGTCTAAGCCATATTTCACATCATCAAAGAAATCTGTATTCATGTTTTAATAACAAAGAACTTATGGAGTTCTCGTGTTTCAAAGTTTTTGATCAATTATGACAACTAAAGTCAACCCTGTTTCAACGCTTAAAATTTTTCATTGAAAACACTCTCAAGTTCCAAATACCTACCTTAAACCAACCTTACCGCTGTACTGTGGTTAGAAGATCAATCGTTCATTGATTTTGTAATCAATTTAACTATAAAACATAGGTCAAGGGTGAAAATTATGCAGTACAAAAATCCAAATACAGATGGAGCCGTCGTCTCTTTTAAACCAAGCTACGACAATTTTATTGGTGGAGCTTGGGTTGCGCCAGTTAAGGGAGATTATTTTGACAATATTTCGCCCGTTAACGGTAAACCTTTTTGTAAAATACCACGCTCTACGGCAGAAGATATCGAAAAGGCCCTTGACGCCGCTCATGCAGCAAAAGACGCCTGGGGTAAAACATCGGTGACTGAAAGATCAAATATTATGTTGAAAATGGCAGATCGCATGGAGGCAAATCTGGAAGCTTTGGCCGTGGCAGAAACATGGGATAACGGCAAGGCTGTAAGAGAGACCTTAAATGCCGATTTACCGCTATGTGTCGATCACCTTCGTTACTATGCGGGTTGTTTAAGGGCGCAGGAAGGTGGAATTAGCGAATTAGACAACAATACGGTGGCCTATCACATACACGAGCCTCTTGGCGTTGTAGGTCAAATTATCCCTTGGAACTTCCCTCTATTAATGGCCATTTGGAATCTAGCACCCGCACTTGCAGCAGGAAATTGCGTCATATTAAAGCCCGCAGAACAAACGCCCGCTTCTATTTTAATGTTAATGGAACTAGTGGGTGACTTGTTACCAGCAGGCGTGTTGAATGTTGTTAATGGCTATGGTGAAGAAGCCGGTCACGCACTTGCAACAAGTAAGAGAATTGCAAAAATTGCTTTCACTGGCTCGACGCCTGTCGGCGAGCACATATTGAAATGTGCGGCTGAAAATCTGATTCCCTCCTCTGTCGAATTAGGTGGAAAATCTCCCAACATATTCTTTGCTGATGTACTCGATCAGGAAGATGCTTTCATCAGTAAAGCAGTCGAAGGTGCCGTGCTCGCATTTTTTAATCAGGGTGAAGTTTGTACTTGTCCTTCACGATTATTGATTGAAGAGTCAATTTATGAAAAGTTCATTAAGATGGTCATTGACAGAGCGGGCCAAATTAAACGAGGCAACCCGCTTGACACCGAAGTCATGGTGGGAGCTCAGGTTTCTGAAGAGCAATTCAAAAGAATATTGGATTATATTAAGATTGGTATTGATGAAGGTGCAGAAGTCATTGCCGGCGGCCATGTCGCTGCAATAGGAGATGATTATGACGCAGGTTATTACATTGAACCAACGTTATTAAAAGGCAAAAATAATATGCGCGTATTCCAAGAAGAAATTTTTGGTCCCGTTGTCTCAGTCACCACTTTCAAATCGGAAGAAGAAGCTTTAACGATTGCCAATGATACTGACTTTGGATTAGGCGCAGGCGTGTGGACTCGGGATATGAATCGGTCTTATCGCATGGGCCGTGGTATTCAGGCTGGTCGCGTTTGGACTAACTGTTATCACTTATATCCAGCACATGCTGCTTTTGGTGGTTATAAAAAGTCGGGTATGGGTCGTTATACCTACAAGACGGCACTAGAGCAGTATCAGCAAACTAAAAACTTACTGGTTAGTTACGATATCAACCCACTGGGTTTCTTCTAGCACTCATAGGCAGACTAGAGAAAACTCTGGTCTGCCTCTATTATTGATGGCTTAATCAAGAACAATGAAACAGCAATCACTCGATGAATTGATCGATGAAAGTCAGTTTCGTCAGCTAGGTGATGATTTTTCTATCCCTGTATTGCCACTAGGCATTAGTAAACCCAACTTAGTGATACAAAGCCCTACTGTGTCAGAAATATTGGGGATTCCACCCTCTGTGTGCAGTACACAACCATTCCTCGACATTTTTAGCGGTAATGCTTCACTTCAAAATTCGACACCTGCTGCTCAAGCCTATGCAGGACATCAATTTGGAAAATTCAACCCATTTTTGGGTGATGGCAGGACTCTATTATTGGGCGATGCTGGAATTCAGAAAGACCATTGGGAAATCTCATTAAAAGGTGCGGGTAAGACTCCCTTCACTTTCGCTTCTGACGGACGAGCAGGTTTAACTGAATGCCAACATGAGTACGATATTAGTGAACGCTTAGCGGTTTTAGGTGTTCCTACCACGCGTTGCCTTTGTATTATTAAAGGCAGTGAACAAGTTTATCGCAGCCGATTTGAATCTGTCTCGATACTCACCCGAGTAACACCTAGCCATATCCGTTTTGGCACATTTGAAAGGTATTATTTTAAGAAAGATATCAAAGCACTTAAAATTTTAACCGATTTTGCAATACGCCAATACTTCCCTCATTGCCGGGGCAATAACACCGATGACAATAATGACTATGGCCAGTTTTTTCAAGAGGTCGTAATTAAAACAGCTCAGCTAATCGCACATTGGCAACAGGTTGGCTTTGTTCATGGGATGATGAATACAGACAATCAATCTATTCTGGGGGTCAGCTTTGACTTGGGTGAATCCACATTTACTGAAGATTTTAATGACAACTTTGTTGCTAGCTTGAGTGACAGAAAAGGGCGTTATGCATTTGGACAACAACCTGCAATCGGTCTTTGGAATTGCAATGTGTTGGCAAGAGCCCTCTCTCCCTTGATTAAGCCTGCTGATCTCCGGCGTGCATTAACAAAGTATGAACCCACCTTTATCAATTTTCAAATACCCTGACCGACTGAATACTCAGCATGTACGAGCTTTTCTAAACTGAAGTTAGGTGGTATTGTAATTCAAATCAGCCACTAAACGGGGTTAGTAACAAATGTCTAAGACGTTTGGAAATTTATCTCAACGTCGTGAAGCAGTCGAGCAGCAACGCGGCAACTTTAAACTCAGTCAAACGACAGCTGATAGTGTGCCCCAAGAAATTTTTCGTTCATGGCAACGAAGTGCGCATACAGTCGCACAAAATCCTCAACAAGCACCAGTCGATGATGCTTTGATAGTCGAGCATCTCTGGCAACAATCGCCCCTATCAATGGGTGCGAAGCTCGAACAAAGCAATATGATTCAACTGACGAAAGAGGCTGATTTAGTAGTGGGCATTGCAGATCCCTGTGGACGACTATTATGGACTCATGCGAGCAATTATATGCAACAGCGAGCAGAAAACCTTAACTTTATTGCTGGTGGTCATTGGAATGAGACCGTGGTAGGCACAAATGCTGTTGGTTTATCACTCAAACTTAAACAACCAGTCACCGTATTTTCTTCTGAGCATTATCTGCCCTTTGTCCAGGATTGGGTTTGTTATGCTGCACCCATTATCCACCCTCAATCTGGTGAGTGCGTGGGTATATTAGATATGTCGACAACTTGGAAAAAGCACACGCCACTTGGTCAATCGGCTATTGCACAGATTGCCAATTCAATTGCTCAGAATTTACCTTGCATTGAGTCTCACGCTGAACTTGAAGTGCATGCTTTAGGCCAACCAAAAGTCATCTACCAAGGCAAGGTGATCAAAATACCTCAGCGAGAGTTAGAGATTTTATGTTTACTTGCGTTAAACCCAGAAGGTTTAACTTTAGAACAGCTTCACACTGCACTTTATAATGATGACCATGTTTCAACCGCAACTCTGAAGACGCACGTTTCGCATTTACGACATTTTGTTGGCGGCAAAATAGGCTCTCGACCCTATCGACTTACAATGCCTTACTGGGCTGACTTCATCAGTATCTGGGAATCTCTCCATCAGCAAAACGCTAATGATGCCATGTTAATGTATCGAGGAGAGTTTCTTGCAAGATCACAATCACCGGAGATAGAACAATGGCGACATTGTATAGATGCAATGATGACTCGCGTTGTCGATACTTGTCAGAGTCCAGAAGCTTTGACCAATAAGTTGCAGGAAAGCACTTCAGGTAGCCACACGGTACGCGACCGATTATTAGAACTTTTACCTAACCTCACTTTCACTAAAAACAAAAAATCAATCCTTTAATATTTTGAATAGCCCATTTTTGACAGACCTCAGCTCTGAACTCTGAAGGTTACTTGATGGCTTCATTGGTGTATAGAAAGATCAAACAGATAACAAGTGTTGACATAATTCAAACAGTTGTTCTAACCCATTGGATATCAGTCAGTATGCTCATGAACTCAGTTATAGCCGAGCGCTAATGTAATACCACATGTTATTGCCAGATCAGAAAGTGGTATCCGTTTTTGCTATCGTCACCTTTAGAGGAAGAAATACAATCCTGCCATCAGCCAGCTAAAGCCTAGCAAAATCCAAGGAAACCAATGTTGTCGATACATAATTTGAACTTCACTTTCACTTTCAATTTCAATTTCAAACCTTGAGTTGGATTTATTTTGTAACAATTTTAACCGCTTATCGATTTCGCGTGATTTTGATTTATGAAGTTTTTTGTACTGTTCAATCCCTTTTTGTATACCATTTGCTATGAGTCGAGTTTGTTCTTTTGTTTGCCCTGGTTTTTGCATACTTTTTGCGACCCGAGAAGCCTCTTCTTTGGTTTCGGACGAGACTGTCTGTTTTTTAGATTGTGGGCTCATAGTTTTCCTAGGCATTAAAACTAAATTAATTAAAGTTTGAGTTCAGGTTATTTTTTACACAGTACAAATTTAAATAGATCAATTTTAACCATTTAGTTATCTTCCAGCATAAATAAGTGTTGAGGTATTTCTATTTGGCGGAGAGAAAAACAGAGTAATCAATAATAGCTTACCTTTGTGATAGGCTGATTACTATTTTTTACGTTGGAAAAAGGTATTTTTTGTATAACTCAAACACTAAAGCCAATCAACATTAGTGTCAATACGTCCCCCATTCAGTCAATATACCGATGACTCAAGATGGAAAAAATATTTAACTAAACTTAACTTCAGTCAATCATCCATTGGTATAGAGAGAACAGACAATTGATTAATGACGTCTAATAAGTCTTCGATCGACATCTTACTTAAATTTCATGATGCTAGCATTCAAGAATCTCTCGACGACTTTGGCACTGGTTATTCGTCGCTTTCGTACCTAAGAAAATTTCACATCGACTATCTTGAAATTGATTGGTTTTTCGTAAAAACCTGGATCATGAATCAGATGCTTTAGCGCTGTGCTCTGCAATAGTTGTGATGGCTCATAAACTAGGTATACAAATAGTGGCTGCAAGTATTGAGACTCAGGTACAAAAAGATTTACTCATGTCAATTAATTACGACTTTGGTTAAGGTTGTTTATTTTCTCGACTCGGGACCGCCGATGATTTCTAAGAACTTGCTAGAGCTTCTTAGCCCTAAGTTAATCTTTTATTAAATATCAGTTGTCGATAGTTTTTTATTAGCTTTAAATGCCTCCACCTTATTCATTGGCTCAACTAATATTCTACTCCTATCTACTGCTTTAATTTTGCAGCAGCAAATGCGACTGCAAAAGCACTTTCTGGTTTAGTTTCAATTTTAGGTAATACTTTTTCCTGATGAGTTTGACGCTTTGGTTTAGGCTTTTCACCCTGCTGTTTTTTTGAGTCATTCGTTGATTCATCTTTAGATGCTGAATCATCCAGTCGCATGCTGAGCGCAACTCGTTTACGCTTCACATCCACTTCCATAACCTTTACCTTAACAATATCCCCTGTTTTAACAATTGCTCGCGGGTCTTTAACAAAAGTATTGGCGAGTGCCGAAATGTGTACCAAACCATCCTGATGGACTCCGACATCGACAAATGCGCCAAAGTTAGTGACGTTAGTGACACAACCTTCAAGTATCATATCTGGAATCAAGTCTGATAGTTTTTCAATGCCTTCTTTGAAACTAACCGCTTTGAACTCGGGGCGTGGATCACGACCGGGTTTATCTAACTCGGCAATAATATCCAGCACGGTTGGTAAGCCCACTTTGCTGCTGACAAAATCTTTCGCTTGAATTTGTGCCAATATCGATTGATTACCAACCAGCTCTATCACTTTGCATTCATGACGCTTTGCCATTTCGGCTACCAGTGAATAGGATTCTGGATGAACGGCTGAAGCATCTAAAGCTACGTCGCCATTTTGAACCCGAAGAAAACCAGCCGCCTGTTCAAAGGCCTTAGCGCCAAGTCTTGGTATTGATTTAAGTTGCTCGCGCGTTTTAATTCGTCCGTTGGCATTACGCCACTCAACTAGGTTAGTGGCTTGCGTTTCGCTCAACCCAGACACGCGAGTAAGTAGTGCAACTGAAGCGGTATTCACTTCGACACCCACTGCGTTAACGCAATCCTCCACAACAGCATCAAGTGATTTGGCTAGCTTGAATTGACTCACGTCGTGCTGGTACTGTCCTACCCCAATTGATTGAGGGTCGATTTTTACCAGTTCTGACAAAGGATCTTGTAACCGTCGTGCAATGGATATCGCACCCCGTACGGTAACATCTAGGTCTGGAAACTCTTTTGAAGCAAACTCTGAAGCAGAGTATATCGAGGCGCCTGCTTCGTTCACCACCACTTTTGTCAATTTCAAGTCACTGTGCTTTTGAATCAACTGTGCCGCCAGCTTTTCAGTTTCACGCGACGCGGTACCATTGCCAATGGCAATGAGCTCCACCTGGTGCTTTTTCGCTAAATTGGCCAGAATAGCAATCGACTCGTCCCATTTATTTTTAGGCACATGAGGATAAATCGTGGTGTCATCAACATGTTGCCCTGTACTGTCAATGACGGCTACCTTAACACCTGTACGAAGTCCCGGATCAAGCCCAATAGTGGCGCGTTGCCCTGCAGGTGACGCAAGCAATACGTCTTTCAAATTGTCTGCAAATACCTTAATGGCTTCCGCTTCGGCTAAGGCTCTTAAGTTACCTAACAAATCAGTTTCAATTTGCATTAGCAGCTTTACACGCCAAGTCCATCGCACCACTTCAGTTAGCCACTTGCTAGCAGCCGGCTGACCTGAAAAGACACCATTGGGGCAATAAGGTATTTCAAACATATTAGCTATAGCCGCCTCACAGGGATGATAGTCGACATAGCTTAGGTCTGGAATATCTAACTTGAGTGAGAGAATTGACTCCTTACGACCTCGAAATAATGCCAGTGCCCGATGGGGTGGTACTTTTCCAATGGGCTCACGATAATCAAAATAGTCCCGAAACTTTTCACCTTCAGTCTCTTTATCTTTACTGACGCTACTCATCAGCATGCCTTTATCTGCAATAATTTGACGCAATTTGGCTAAAAGATCAGCATGCTCAGTAAAGCGTTCCATCAATATAAATTTAGCACCATCCAGTGCCGCTTTACTATCAGCAATACTAAAATCTTCATTAATATATTGCTCAGCAAGCACATCAGGGTCGAGGTTGAAGTCTGCCATAATACGATCAGCCAATGGTTCAAGACCTGCCTCCACAGCTATCTGCCCTTTAGTTCGGCGTTTCTTTTTGTAGGGCAAATATAAGTCCTCTAGCCGAGTTTTAGTCTCCGCTTGGACGATTGCAATCTTCAACTCAGGGGTAAGCTTGCCCTGCTCGTCAATACTGGCAAGAACACTTAATCTGCGTTCAGCCAACTCCCGTAGATATCCCAACCGTTCGTCCAACTGGCGTAACTGAATATCATCTAACCCACCGGTTACCTCTTTTCGATAACGTGAAATAAAGGGTACTGTTGAGCCCTCATCTAGCAGCGTTACGGCTGCATCAACCTGAGTTATCTGAACGTTGAGTTCATTGGCTAGAATTTGAGCAATTAGCTGCATAAGTTTAATTCTTGTTTAGGTTTAAATTAAGAGCAATAGACAATCAAAAATATAGATTCTATGGGAAAAAATTCGGCTTGCAAGTCCAAACTATTTTCTTAATAGATACTTTAGTAGTCGATTTATGAATTTTCGGTGTCTACTGTTAAGAGGTAATTATTCTGTCAGAGAAAAGCAATTCAGCACAAATCCCCACTTTATCTAAACTGGTTTAAAAGCGACTGCCAAGCAAGACTTTCAAATTCTGCTGTAAATTTCAAAGCAAGCCGAACACAAGAACGTTCTAGTAAAGATAGAAAGACGGGGTCTGTTTCGGCTCGATACAGTAATTCGGCTAATGCTTTCTCATTGCCCAACTCAAAATAGCCGGGATAATCAGCACCGAGTAAACCAACGTTGCCAGAAATTTTCGACGCTATGATGGGTACGCCAGCCATCAGTGCTTCAGAGATAACATTGGCTCCACCCTCTTGATTTGAACTAATTACCATAATACGAGTTCGCGATAATTCTTGTCTGACCTGCCATTTTGGTACTTCTCCCCTCCAGTAATAACGAGGACTATTTTGAGCAAACTTTAGTGCTTCTTGTTGCCATTTTGAATTTATTGCTTTACCCAAATGGACTACTCTGATTCTTGATTCTATCGGCAATAGTTGTGATGCTATCACCGTTCTAAACGGATCTTTTTCTGGTCTTAAATTACCAATTACACAAACATCAAATGTTCTAATGCGTGGTTTTTTTTGCTGTGATAAAGCACCTGCAGATTGATAAATAACGTGGAGTTTAGGCAGGTATTCCGTTGGCAGTTCGTGCGCGATCAAATCATGTAAACAGACGAGAGTATCTGCAAGATGTATTGACTTTAATGTCACCTCTGGATCAGTCTTCAGGTAAGTATTAATATCAGTGCCACCGAGTGCAACGACTAGAGGACCATGCGGATATAGTAATTTGTAGCGCTCAATTGATTGAGCGCTTCGAAAAGCATGCAAGACAATCAAGAGATCGACGGCCTCGTTATTATATTCAGATTCGACCTGTACTTTATGCCCTAGCTGCTGTAATAATTTGGCCCAACGCAAAGCAGATGTTCGATTACCATTTCGATCATTCTTTTTGGCGGGCGTTACCAGATTTATTTTCACGCAATAACTTTTCTGAGGCTCTATGACAGCTGCTATTAGTAACACAAAATTAATCATGATGCTGCAAGATGCGCGCTTGCGCACCTATGAATTGATCGATGATTTGGATCAGCAGCAATTAATTGGCCCAAAAGTAGAGACTGTCAATCCACTGCAATGGGAAATTGGCCATATTGCTTACTTTTATGAATACTTTATTTTGCGTCAACTCTATGGTCATGAAAGTCTGTTGGGTAACCAAAAAGCTGATGCATTGTATGATTCTATTTCTGTACCACACAAGACACGTTGGCATTTGCCCCTATTGAGTATGGCAGAAACTAAAAAATATATGCAAGGCGTTCTTGATAACTTATGTGATCGTCTCACAACATCAACTGCAAGCCAGCAAGATAGTTTCATCTATCAATTTGGTGTATTCCATGAAGACATGCACACCGAAGCATTTTTATGGGGACGGCAAACATTAAGTTATCCAACGCCAACCTTTGCAATCAGCGCTAATTTTTCTGCCGAGCGCACTGCAGCGGCTCACCCAGGTTTTGTCCAAATTCCAAGTGGCCAGTTTAAACAAGGAGCAGACCCTGACGCAGATTTCATGTTTGATAACGAAAAGTATGCACACAAGGCTGAAGTCAAGTCTTTTGAGATATCAAAAGCACCTATTAGTAATGTACAGTTTGCAGAATTTGTTGCCGAAGGCGGTTACCAACATGATCTATATTGGTGTGATGAGGGATTACTGTGGAAGCATTTAAATCAGGCTAACCACCCAGGCTATTGGATAGCTGATGGTCCAGGGCGATGGTTAATGCGCCGGTTTGATAAAACTATACTCTTGCCAGAACATGAACCAGTCAGCCACGTTAACTGGTACGAGGCAAATGCCTATTGCCGATGGGCTGGGTTGCGTCTGCCGACGGAACTGGAATGGGAAGTCGCAGCGCTTGGGGAGATCACTAGTGATGGCCGCTTGTCCACTATAAAACGACGTTATCCTTGGGGAAATACCATTCAACCCAGTTTTGCCAATCTTGATGGGCGAGCCATAGGTTGTGTCGATGTTGCCGCCTTTGGTGCGGGTGATAGTGCTTTTGGCTGCCGTCAAATGTTGGGGAATGTGTGGGAATGGACTAGCAATACTTTCCAGCCGTATTCAGCGTTTTCTGCTGATGTCTATGAGGATTATTCAAAACCATTATTTGGTACTACAAAAGTATTGCGTGGAGGTGCTTGGACAAGTCGCAGTCGCATGCTACATGGTACTTATCGGAATTTCTTCGGACCTGAACGTTGGGATATTTTTAGTGGGTTCAGAGTTTGTAAATTGTAAGAGTTAGTAACAACATTGCTTAAATATTAAAAGAAAATAACGCGTCACTATGAACAGCAACTTCCTCATCATTTAAAGCAATGGTTTAATTGATCAACAGTTGACGTGAACCTTTAGTTAGTAGATATTTATGTCAATTATCAATAATTTATATAGGTCGTTTATGTTCATGAAATATTGTAGACCGTTTTTTTCTTTTTTCTTTGCCATTTTATTGGTTTCACTCATCGGATGTGCATCCACAAAAGTTCAAGAAGGAACAGGGGAGTTTGTCGATAACACCGTCATCACAGCCAAAGTTAAGGCTGCACTTTTTAATGAAGCACCCTTAAAGGTTTTTGAAATCAACGTTGAAACTTTTAAAGGTAACGTTCAGTTAAGTGGCTTCGTCAGCACTCAAGCCGCAATCGACAAAGCAGGAGAAATCACTCGGTTAATCAAGGGTGTGAAATCAGTTAATAACAACATACTGCTTAAGTAATATTGATTCCAAATCAGTCAATGGCAATGTTATAAACTAACACTTTCCTTAGATGTCAGACAGATAGCCTGAACCACCTAGACTCTTGATCTGACGGAGAATCCACCGTTGTCGGTCATGGGTATATTGTGATGGATTATTAACGCTAAATTCGACTGGGTTTGGCAGCACTGCAGCTAATAAAGCGGCTTCATAACGGTTCAATTGCTTTGCATTTTTATTGAAATAGTGTCGACTTGCAGCCTGTGCACCGAATTGCCCACTGCCCCATTGTGCAATATTCAAATAGATTTCTAAGATTCTTTGTTTTGAACAAATAGTTTCGAGTACGATAGTTAACCAAGCTTCAAGCCCCTTGCGAACCCAAGATTGTCCCGACCACAACCACATGTTTTTGATCACCTGTTGAGAAATAGTACTTGCACCTCGCGAACTCTGTCCTTGTTGGCGTTGTTTGAGTGCATTTATTATCGATTTAAAATCAAAACCATGGTGCGTTGGGAAATTCTGATCTTCTGCTGCAACTACCGCTATCTTTAATTGTGGCGACAACTGATTCCAATCTCGCCATTGATAGTCTAAAGCTTGATTAGACGAATTTTTCCACTGATATTGCAACATAAAGGATGAGGTAATGGGATCAACCCATCGCAGCAAAATAACGGGAATAATACTCAATAGAAGTAAGCTAAAGAGCAGGTAAAGAGACCAACGGCGTATTTTTGTGAGTGTTGTTTGATTTCGCAATTGGCTAATCAGCCTGAATGATTAAATCATAAGAAGAACCTTGACTATTTTGACTGATCAACATGATCAAACTGAATATTTATTGGGTATCTAGATAACATTAATCAGTTTCATTGGGCGCCTCATAAGGTAAGGGCATTTTCAGAAACACACCAAACTCTGCGCATATGTTACAACTGACCCGTGCATGAACGCGACCTTGTCGATCCTGAAACGATTGATTCTGTGTTACTGGAAAGACACCTTCATGCCAGATACCCGGGTGAATATATAGGCCCTGGCTACCATCAAACCAAAACGCGACAATGCTCTCCAAAGTTAAATCATCACCGGGCAAGGCTACTGGCACGACAAAAGGCTTAGCCTGTTGTGGGAAAAATAATTGCCCACCATCAGGGTGATAGTTCATGTGCCATAACAGCATGCTGTCATCGATACCTGACGTTTGATCTGGTTTAATTTCATCTGGATTAGTGCGCCAGCCAAGTACATATTCACCTTGTACGGCATCATTATGACCTTTTAATATGTCACCGACCCATTCACTGTGAAACTCACCTTCAACGACACCGCCTTCGTCACCTGTGCCAGCATCTATCGAGCGCCAGCCCTCGGCAGGCCATTGTTTAATTTCAATTTCAAAATTATCAGGTTCATCGACTAAACAACCATAACCTGACAGCATTTGGTTACTGGCTTTGATTAAAGGAATATTATGCCACGGCAATTTACCCGGTACATCAGGAGACAAATAATCGACAGGCTGTTGCATGATAATTCCCGGTTTTTTCTAGGTTGACACTACTACACAACGTTTACGACATCGGCTTGTATTCTGCCAAGCATCTTATGAGTAGGAATAAGGTATTGATTGACCCAACACATTAACTTACAAACCATAATAGTGCCAAGTATCGACATCAATCAACCCAACAGGAATAATATTTAAAAAAAGACGTGCTCTTAACCGTTCTGACTGCCGCATTTTAACGGATTTAAAACAGACAAAAGGCTATCAGTCTAGGCAGGTCAATTTTCAACGATTCTTCCAAAAAATAACAATCATCAACTTTTTAGCCCATTAATGAGGATAAGTGTGTGGCATTGTAACGGTTTAAATATTGGATTGGATGCGGTTATAGAGACGGCAGATTAGTCGGTAGCTAAGGGCTTGATGATTATTTAAACTGACGAAACTGTCCCCAAATTTGGCAGACTACCTGCGTTAAGCTGGGGTCTGATAATTCTACTCTTCGATCCATATTCACTTTCGAAATCCACTTTCCTTCGTCTATTTCTTCCTCTTGAAGCTGAAATGGCCCATCATCAACGTAGCTATAAACTACATTATGCTCCATACCACTGACAATTTTAGGTTGTAACTTAAATAAGAATTCAAGTGGTGATTGGACCGTTATGCCCAGCTCTTCAAACAGCTCTCGGACCGCACAACCGACATAGTCTTCTCCGCTATCGACATGTCCTGCGGCAGAAGTATCCCAAAGTCCCGGGCTTTCATCCTTATTCATAGAGCGTTTTTGAATAAACAAGTCGCCTTGCTGATTAAATACCAAGATGTGAACTGCACGATGCATCAAACCTTGGGCGTGAATTTCACCTCTAGTTTTAACTGCAACAACTCGGTCATTTTCGTCAACAACATCCAACAATTCCTGACTGACTTCTAATGCGCCCATTTTAACCTTTAAATTGAATGTTTTTCGAAATGACTTGATCACTTCAATGGAGCAAGGCTAATGGATCACCATTAGCCTTAATTGAACCCACGCCCTCAATCCAAAGACAATTGCAACCTTGGGCATCGTAATCAGGCAACTAGCTTAAATATTTTTGCAACTCTTCAGAGCCACCAATTAATGCACCATCAATAAACACTTGAGGTACAGAAGAAGTACCGGATACAGCACGAATGCTCGACTCAGAATAGTCACGATTTAACACTAACTCTTCATAATCAAAACCTGCATCACTCAATAAACCTTTTGCAAGAACACAAAACTCGCAGCCTTCGCGGGAAAAGACAGTAACACTTTTAGGCTTAGTCGCACTCGGTGCAATATATGCCAGCATAGTATCTGCATCCGAAACACCAAAAGGATCGCCTGGTTGATCGGGCTCAATGAACATTTTTTCGACTACACCATTTTTAACTAGCATCGAGTAACGCCATGACCTGTCACCAAATCCGATATCCGTTTTGGGAACCAACATGCCCATTCCGCGGCTGAAATCTCCATTTCCATCGGGATACAAGCTTATGTTAAAAGCTTTCTGTTCAAGACGCCACTGGTTCATGACAAATGCATCGTTGACTGAAAGGCACACTATTTCATCAACACCCGCTTGTTTGAACGCTGACGCTAATTGGTTGTATCTGGGCACATGAGTTGATGAGCAAGTGGGTGTAAATGCACCAGGCAGAGAAAATACAACAACAGTTCGGTCTTTAAAAATATCACTGCTTGATATGTCTACCCACTGATGATCTTGACGCGTACGGAATGTCACATTCGGTACATTCTGGCCTTCACGATTTTCTAACATGGTCGTTCTCCTTTAATAAAATTGATTAACTTGTTTTAAAGTAATGAAAAAGGATTATAGCGATCATGGTAAAAAGATATATTAAATTGTATTTATTAAATTTATAGTCAAAATCAATCGTGCGTATAGCGACTTAAATGTCTAAAAAAATCGTTTAACCATCAACAAGCGGACGCTTACAAACTTCATTAATTTTGCTGATAGTTTTGATGTCTATACCCGACCGGCCAATTGCATTAAGCACAGCACGTAAGGAGGCACCTACAATATCTTCACTACATCCTGCCCCACAGTAACGCTGACCATTAACGCCCAACTGCACATAAGCCATTGCTTCTGATTGTTGGTTATCGCCTAAAGTGTGCTCGCTGTAGTCGACCAAAATAATCTTGCTATTCAGTTTGAAATTAATCGCATTGACAAAAGCATCGAGAATACCCTTACCTTCCCCCGCAATATGAACCCTTGCCTCTGTTGTTTTTATCGTTGCGCTGAGCTTATCCAATCCCTCAGTTCGTGACGCCTGATAACTTTCAACATTCATCGGTTCAACCAAATCAATATAGGTATCCTGGAATATTTGCCTGATTTCTACAGTAGATACTTCAGCTTCTGATTGCTCCGCAAAATGCTGCACGTGTGGACTAAAATCCACTTGCATCCAACGTGGTAAAATTAATCCATAATCTTGTTCCAAAATATAGGCCACTCCACCCTTACCCGATTGGCTATTGATACGAATCACTTCTTGATAAGAGCGTCCAACATCCTGTGGGTCTATAGGTAGGTAGGCAACTTGCCAGTGACAGTTGTCACCCTCAGTTTCACGGGTTTGTTCATCGATTGCTAAACATTTATTGATAGCATCCTGATGACTACCAGAAAAAGCAGCAAACACTAACTCTCCTGCATAAGGATGACGTGGATGAACCGCTAACTGAGTGCAACGTTCAACCACATTAATCACTCGATCCATGTCAGAAAAATCAAGCTTTGGATCCATACCTTGGCTGTAAATATTCATCGCCATAGTCACTATATCCATATTGCCAGTTCGCTCTCCATTACCTAGCAGGGTGCCCTCAATTCTATCTGCCCCTGCCATAACGCCCAGCTCAGCTGCAGCAATACCACAACCTCGATCATTATGAGTGTGTAAACTAATAGTAATGCAATCACGCCGATTGACTCTGTCACAAAAGGTTTCAATTTGGTCTGCATACACGTTGGGGGTGGCGACTTCCACGGTTGCAGGTAAATTAAGAATGACTTTATGTTCTGGTGTTGGCTGCCAGATATCCGTCACCGCATTACAAACTTCCAGTGCATAATCTAGCTCTGTATTGGTAAAACTCTCTGGAGAATATTGAAATTGCCAATCGGTCTCAGGTTGCTTTGCAGCTAAATCTCGTACCCATTTGGCACCTTGAACGGCAATATCTTTAATTTCATCGCATGACTTTTTAAACACTTGCTCACGCTGTACCGTCGACGTTGAGTTATACAAGTGCATGATGGCACTTCGCGCACCTTTCACTGCATCAAAGCTTCGAGCAATTAATGCTTCTCGAGCCTGAGTCAATACCTGAATAGTGACGTCATCAGGCACTCGATTGTGCTCGATTAGTTGGCGTACGAAATCAAAGTCAGTTTGTGAAGCGGCGGGAAAACCAACTTCGATTTGTTTAAAACCAACATCGACCAATAATTCGAACATAGCCAACTTTTGGCTCGGCGACATCGGCTCGATCAAGGCCTGATTTCCATCACGAAGATCAACACTACACCAATCAGGCGCTTTTTCTATGACTCGGTCAGGCCAGCGGCGGTTAGTTTTTACGATGGTAGGGAAGGCACGATATTTCTTATGGTTGAAGACTGACAACAGGATGTCCTATTAGAGTATTTAATAGTAACGATTATAAAGCAATTTCATTAGGTATTGATTGCAATTAACCTATAAATGAACTCTAATTGAGCTATAACTCGCTATTATTTGTTCGGTTACTAGCTAATTAATTCTATTTTTAAACCTTAACGATTATGACACTCACGCTTGATAAAATAGACAAACACATCCTCACCGTAATGCAATCAAATGGCCGCATCAGCAACCTTGAGTTATCAGACAAAGTGGGACTGTCGCCAACACCCTGTTCAAGGCGTGTTAAGCGTTTAGAGGACTCTGGCCTAATCAATGCACACGTTACGCTGCTAAACAAAGCAGCGCTGGGGCTTAACTTGACCGCCATTATTGGTATTTCAATGGATCGCCATACGCCTGATCGCTTCGAACAATTTGAAAAAGCTATTGTTAATATGCCCGAAGTCATTGAATGCAGTATTGTCACAGGGCAAACCGCTGATTTTTTACTTAAAGTCGTGGTAAGAGATATGCAGCATTACGAAAAGTTCTTACTCGGGAATTTAACCCGCCTGACGGGTGTCACCGGAGTTCATTCTAGCTTTGTCCTAAGGCAAGTCGTTAATAAAACAGCCTTGCCACTTGACCATTTGGGATAGACTGAAGTGCTCCAAACGATGTCTTGATCTGCTACTAAAAAAATCAGTATGATGGTCCAGAGTAGTTTGGCAAAGAAAAATTCACCCGCAAATCCATCTGATCGCACCTGACTTGACTAAAAAAATAACAACACCATAGATATAACAAACACCGAACAGCCCACAATAGTTATCTTTTACTCGTTGTTTCCGTCTTGTTGTATGCCTGTCAAGATATAATCAGCAAGGCCTCTTCAACAGCATGAGCTATGATCAACAAAACTAACGATCGAGCGTGTGCAAAACTTGGTTAAATTTTTCAGATGGATGACCCTGTTTTGAACTATCCACCCCAACAGCCACCATACGATCTAAGAAAAGCTCTACATGAATAACATTGTGGTTACGACACTTTACCCAATAGACTCAAGTAAGTTCCTAAACGTAATGTTCAACTAAGAGAACATTAGCCCTGACTCTAAATTCCGTCTTAATGTCGCTTAACTTTAGGTAACGGGTTTAACCATTTTTCTATCAGTAGTGTCATTATTGTAGGAAGATAACGTCAATTCGTTAGCTCACTGACGGAGGTATTATTATAACTTTTGACAATGGCAGCCATATTAAGTTAACCCCGTGACCAATGCCCAACTATCTTGAATTGAAGCCTACTCAAGCGTCCACCGTGTTGTTAATATAAATATTGAATAGTTAGGTGAAAAAATGACAAGGTCTGTTCAATTTAATACTGATATTTACAAAATATATATCTGCAGGAATTTACAGACTCTTTATAATAGCGTTTCAGTAAATAAGACATTCTCGTAACTACCTTTGTGTAACACCCCAAGTGAAAAGTCCGTTTAGCCATTTTTTATAAAATTGTTTCATTCACAGTATGAAATTTCAGGGTGAAGCAAACCGACAATAGCTGATAGTGTATTAAACTAATTATTAAATAGGCGGTAAACCATGGCGAAGATATTTCAAAAGGGCCCTGCAATGAAGCAGGCTGAACGTGGCAAATCAAACTTTGAAAACAAAGGCGCCCTCCGTCTAGGGAGCAAAAAGGCGCCGGTTCAGATTCGTGTTCAAACAGAGGATCGTGAGAAAGAACTAACCGCAATTTGTGCGGAAAATGGTTGGGCTTGTGTGATTGAGGTCGATGCTGAACAGGTTGAAGATATCCGCAGTTTAAAGGTTTTGAAAAACCAACAAACGACTTCTGTGAGCACCAAAACACCTAATCGAAATGACCCATGTTCTTGTAATAGTGGCAAGAAGTATAAAAAATGTTGCGGCGCGTAATAATTTTTATTTGATTACCCCTTATACCTACAACTCAAACATTATTTTTCTAGAGCCCCACTCATAAACAGATCTCCAGTCAGAAGGTCCACTCAACATGCTCAATAATCTGATTATTGTCTATTTAAAAATATCTAAAAGGCAGTAAGGTGACACCAAATCAAGACTATCCGAGTATTACGAGTCTAACTGCCGAGTAGGCCACTTTGCTTAATACCATCAAATATAAACTGAACGGCGAGTGCCGATAACAGAACCCCCATCACGCGGCTAATAACCAGCATACCAGTGACGCCAAGAATCTTTTGAATTTGACTCGCTAACAGAAGCGCTACAAAGGTTACCAAAATCACCGCCAGCAATGACGCAATGACGGTAGCTTGCAAGGCAATGTCTCCTTGTGTGTTCGCCATCAGTAGTATCGCTGCGCCCATTGTGCCAGGCCCTGCCATCATAGGTGTAGCCAAAGGAAATACTGAAATATCCTGCTTACCCACTGCTTCCTGCGCTTCATCATCTGTGGTTGATGTGCCACCCGACGACCGTACAAAAACCATTTCAATACCAATCAATAACAACAATATGCCACCCGATGTCCTCAATGCTGCCAAAGAAATTCCAAGGCTGGTAAGCAAACTTTCACCCATCAATGCAAACAAAATAAGTATTCCCGCGGCAATCAGCGAACCGCGGGCTGCCATTGTTCGCCTATATGTCGACGGGGCACTTGTTGTGAGCGTCGCAAATACAGCCGCAACATTTAGCGGACTGATAGTTGCAAAAAAAGTAGTAAGTGCAATTGCGGCTGTTTCATTCATCGTTTAATCCATTAACCTCATAACAATATTAGGCGATTATCATTCGTTGATTTGACTGCTATTTTCCTAAATACGTTGATAAGCTTGTCATTGTTTAAATAGGTTCGAATGCTAATACCCTTACTAATTGTTCAGTCTGTTGCGCCAACAGTGTTTTCTACTGCCACTGACTCAGATTTCATGTTCACAATTTGAAAACAGGCCACTGAGCCTGATTATTCAACTATGACAAGATTAACTCTGGCAATTTGGGAAGATATTTGACGGTCAACGTGGGAGTGACTGCCCAAGTATCGAATAGCGCTTTTGGATTACGCTGTAACCAAGCGCCTTTCATTCCCACTGAGATCGCACCAATGACATCAAATGAGTTGCAAGAAACCAACCAACTGTTTTCAACCTGACTGTTAGTTTTTTCGAGAAAGTATTGGTAGACATCAGGATTTGGTTTGAATGTTTTTAAACTATCAACGCTGATAACACCTTCAAAATAGGATCGTATCCCAGCACTTTGCAGTAATTTCTCGACAGCACTCTCACTGCCATTGGAAAATGCGAATAATCGAAACCCTGCTTTTTCTGCCGTAATTAAGCTTTCAGTGACATCGGCAAATGCTGGGAGCGTTTCGTAAGCATTCAACAAAGTTTTTTTATCTGTCGTACTGATGTTGGTGGCGAAAAGCTGATCCGTGTAATCCAGCGCTTGAGCTGTGCAAGTTGCAAAATTCTGATAGCAACGCATGAGTCCTCGACGAAATGCGTATTCTAATTGCTTTTCTCGCCAACTATAGGCAAATCCGATGGATAGGTCACCCATAATATCGTATAGCTTTTGACTAATACCCTGAGTGTCTATCAAGGTGCCATAAACATCGAACGCAAGCGTTGTCGCCATTATTAATTACTCCTGATTACTGAAAATTTTGATGCTTCTTAGTAGTTTAACAATCTAATTTGATTGACAACCTATCAATTGATTAAAACAATCGTCATCAGTAATTATGTTTTTGGAACAACACAAAAAAAGAAATAGAGTCATTTCGAAATCTTTACCGAATTAACTAAACAACTTCAACCGCGATAGCTACTGCCTCACCACCGCCGATACAAAGCGCAGCGATGCCTTTTTTCAAACCTCTTTGCTGCAGCGCAGTAATCAGAGTAACCAGTATACGAGCACCTGAAGCACCTATAGGATGACCCAGTGCGCAGGCACCACCGTTGACATTTACTTTATTGTGATCCAAATCAAGATCATGCATGGCTGACATTGTGACCACTGCAAAGGCTTCATTTATTTCAAACAAATCAACCTCATTAGCTTGCCAATTCAGTTGATTTAAAAGGTTTTTAATCGCACCAACCGGGGCCGTCGTAAACCAGGCTGGTTCATGCGAAAAAGAACTATGCCCTTGAATGATTGCGAGCGGTTTAATATGACGGTTATTCGCCTCAGTTTGACGCATCAGAGTTAAGGCAGCGGCACCATCCGAAATCGAGCTTGAGTTAGCAGCAGTGACTGTTCCATCAATGCGGAATGCTGCACGTAGTGTGGGTATTTTATCTAGATTCGCCTTAAACGGTTGTTCGTCGGTGTCGACAATTACTTCACCTTTACGTGTTTTCAAGATTACCGGACAAATTTCACTTTCGAAAGCACCCATTTCTATTGCCACTTGAGCTCTTTTAATTGAACTGATCGCAAATTCATCTTGCTCCTCTCGGCTAAAGGTATATTTATCAGCTGTGTTTTCTGCAAAAACGCCCATTAAACAACCTTTATCATAAGCATCTTCCAGTCCATCAAAAAACATGTGATCAATTACGGTGCCATGTCCCATACGCATCCCAATTCTTGCCTTGGGTAGTAGATAAGGTGCATTGCTCATACTTTCTAATCCGCCTGCAACCATGACCTGATTGCTACCTCCGAGCAATAAGTCATGCGCAAGCATGACTGCTTTCAGACCTGACCCACACATTTTATTAATGGTGGTTGATCCAGTAGAAAGGGCTAGTCCCGCTCCAATACTAGCTTGGCGCGCCACTGCCTGACCCAACCCTGCTGACAATACACAGCCCATGATGACTTCATCTACAGCATCCTTCTCTAATCCACTTCGTTCAACTGATGCTGCAATTGCTGTCGCACCCAGTTGTGGTGCACTCACTTCTGACAGAGCGCCTTGGAAACCACCTAGTGGCGTACGGGCAATGCCAGTAATGACAATTTTTTCATTCATGGTCGATCTCTTTATTTTTATAGGAATGCTTACAACTACAAATTCAGTAGAATATCGCAAATATTTTAGAATTCAACAAAGTCTCAGTTATGCTCTTTAGAACCCATTTGGATTGTTATTAATGCGACACCAGACAATGCTAGCATGCCACCTATTATAACTTTGGTAGTGAGCATTTCGTCAAGAATGAGTATGCCACCAAACACTGAGACAACGGGCAGTAGAAGTAAAAAAGGCATGACTTGATTGATTGAGTATAAGCCTAACAGCCGATACCACAAACCATACCCTAACGCTGTCATTATTAATGCGAGATAAATAACGGCACCCCATGCAGATAAGTCTGCCGATTGAATTTGTACTATTTGATTAGATTCAAATAAATAGGATGCTAGAAATAGTTGTGGTGCGGCAAAAATAGCGATGCCGCTAATTAGCATAAAACCGCCGACATTGGCCATTTTTTTAATCATGACCTGACCGGCTGCCCATGTAAATGCACCCGCTATGACCATCAGCGCACTGACTAAACTACCCGATAATTTTGGTTCTTTTAGAATAAGTGCTACGCCCAAGAAAGCGACTAAGATACCAAAACCTTGTTTTAGAGAGACTCTTTCACCTAGAAAAATACAGGCTAACAATAAACCAAAGGGCACTTCTAACTGAACTAACAAGGCGGCCGTTGAAGCATCGAGTCCTTGGACACCGGTAAAGGTTAGGCTGTATTGAATAGCGGCACTCACCAATGATATCCAGAATAAGTCTTTAAATAACTTCAATGGTGGTTTAAAAAACCAAACAAGACAAATGGCTGTCAGTGTAAATCTAAGTGCCATAAGTAAAATAGGAGAAAAATGATTCATGCCAGACTTAGCCACAATAAATCCCATACCCCAAATAGAAGCAACGGCTATAGCTGTGAGTATGTGGACTAGTTTCATCTAACTGCCTTCAACTTTGTTAAAAGCGAAGTATTGACGAACATACAATCTGGAATTAAAAAAGAGGTTAAGTCAAAGTTTATGATGGATTCAAGCTCGGTTTCATTTCTATAACGCTCACCAAGAAATTTCGCAGGTATTGCACGATTGAACATAAAGATAATAGTGGGCCGTGAGCGATTCAAACGCTCGACACCCCGATTAAAAGCCAGGCACAATTTTTATATATTTAATTTAGACGCCCTAATACTTTTAGTGAGATAGAACCAAAACCACTATGACGATTTTCAGCTTACCAGCTTATTTTGTGAAGTACATCTTAATATAATTGATTGATTAAATGCCTTTATAAAACATGTTTAATTGAAATCATACCCGCTGATTAAATTAGTTTGATCTGTCTCGGTCAGCGATACCAGCGAATCGCATCAACCGAACATCAAGCCATTAATGCTGCCATTTTTAAACATAATTAACAAAAACCTGGCTTACCGCAATATTTTTTCAACCCCATGTCAACGCAGCACCTAATTGACATCTCAGCAACAGAACCACCAATAAATGCAATAGTTTTAGGTAAAAACGACCTAACTATTGCCATCGAACGATCTGCTGTCATAAATACCCTCTACCACAGTAAGAAATATTTTCTGATTAACCAATTCCCAATCAGGAAATTCCTTATGGAGGGATGATCAACGTATTTCAAATTCTTGAATTCTTGAATTACATGATTATGACTAATCTATTCAATTTTAATTGGCGCTAATATTCTGCTGAGCTTGCATTTGCTCAGCATACCATTTCGCAAACGAAGCCACGTTGGCTTCTAGTAAAGGTGAAAACCGTCCCGCTTGCGCAAATACAGAGCTTAAACCTCGCTGCTGCCTTTCCAATGCGGGAATATCTTCAGCAATAGCAGCGTCCAATCTATGGTAATAAAATTTCACATTCTCAGTGAAATTAGAAGACTCAATTGTCGCTGTTGGAAAACACACAGTTTGGTGGACTTCACAACGATTTGCTCCAAGTGGGTAGGTCTCATAAATCCACAACATATCCACGCCAATTGCGAAAGTCATGTTTGGATAAACCCAAGTATAGCGTACACCATTTGTCACATGTTCAGGTAAATTCGGCATAGCTGGCAGAGCATGCTTTTGTTGATTTTGCAGCAGCCCCCCGGTACCTGAAGTTTCACCAAATTGACTTGCATAAGCGCCAGTGGTCTGATCAGCAGCGTGGGGAGGATCATACAGATCATTGACTGAATCAGGATGAACAAATGGCAGGTGATAGTGTTCGTTAAATACGTCGAGAAACACTTTCCAATTACAATCAACTTCAAACGTTCGGTGGCGCGTCGATTTTAATGATCCAAATGCCCAAGGATTATGAATACCTTCGAAGTCACCCAGGTAGCCATCAATACTTTGCGGTGAGTCACTTAGACAAACAAACATAAAACCAGCTCGTTCCTCCAAGGCAAACTCCTTCAGGCCTTGTGTTGTCTTGTCAAAATTTTTGACTGTTTCCATTTTGGCTGCACCAATTAACTTGCCTTCCAAATTGTATGTCCAACTGTGGAAGGGGCAGCTTATGGTTCGACAACGACCCTCACCCTCCAAAAGTTGTGAGCCACGGTGGCGACAACTATTGGCAAACGCTCGTAATTTACGCTGCTTATCACGAACAATAATGATTGAGGATTGTGAAATATTTAAGGTAATGTAATCACCCGGTGCACTGACCCTGTCGGCACGGCCTACACTTACCCACGATTTAAAGAACAATCGGTCAATTTCGAATTGCAGTACTCTTTCATCAACATAGCACACAGGTGGAAGACAATAGGCCTGATCAGCATCCGCCATGCATTTTGATAAATTGCTTAGTGACTCAATCTGGTCAAAAATTGGATAATTCATGGTGAAAGCTCTCTTAATGATATTTTTGAAATGAACAGCGTTACGATTTACAACGCCAACCGGCCATACTTTTGCACATCAATGGTTCACGGGCATTCGGTCGAATAACACTCGGATCAAACGGTTCTCTGGCGAACACCTTTAATACCAGTGGTTCAAACTGGCTTAATGGCAGTGACTGGTAAGCAGGGTCGAAACTCGGCTGATCCCACCGCTCGCAAAAAGCTTCACAATCCTCAAAGTAACGATGCCCAGCATGTTTATCACGCGCTCGATTATTAACGCCTAGATTGTCAGGGAAGTAAATCATTTGAAAATCGCCATGCACTCTCGTCGTCCAGGTACATTGTTCTCGAACAAAAGGAGCTAGAACCGTTGCGGCATAGTCTCCATGGTTAAATGGGGCATGCATATCGCCAATATCGTGCAATAAGGCGGTCACGACCCAATCATCGTCAGCACCGTCATACCAAGCGCGTGTTGTGGTCTGTAGAATGTGCTCAAGTCTTGTAACCTGAAACGCTGAAAAACTATCGTCTAATTCAGCAAGTAACTCGATCAATCGCTCGCCTACCTTATTAGCATATTTGGCATCATGCGCTAGTAGAAAACGAAAACTCTCTTCGTCACCATTCTTCAATTGCGTAAATTTAACTTGTTTCATAATATTTTCACTTCAAGGCCTATAAGGTCAATGATCAGTTACTCACTTCGAGCTGTACACTAACCTTACAACAATTATTGATTCACTTTATATCCATAAACACACACCGAACAATCAATTAAATTTGCCTCATAGGCATTAGCATTACTACTACATAAACAAATAGGTAATATTCTCCAGGTCACGATCTTTATCACCACCCAATTGATTTTTGGCTTTTGAATATTCAACAAAACATTTAAGCTTCACTGCAGCAGCGACAGAATTAAATATTACTCAGTCTACGGTTAGTCATCTGGAACGCTTACTTGAAGATCGATTAGAAACTATCCATTTAGTCCTAAACCACATGGCCTTGCGCTCACTGATTTTGGCCGACTATTGTTGCCGTCAGTCTTCAAAGCAATCGAGCACATAAAGGAAAGAATTGCCCCGTTTGAAAACAAGGTTCTAGTTTTAAGGAACGAATGAAATAATTCGAAAGTTGTCTGCAGCAACAGATTTTTAATACTTTGGTAAGTGGTTAGTTTTTTGAGTATTCGATCCGACGCTGACGTTCATATTATTAATTTCGTCTGGCTCGATGACTATGTTTTATCTAGTGCTGATATTGAGATTCTTCTTGGCTCTGACGCATTAGTCGGAGAAGGTGTAAATATACTAATAAAAGACCGCCTTATTCCCATCTGTATACTAGACATCGCCACAACAACGAACTCATGGGCGGATCATTAATGTAGACTATCGGCGCATCAGACACATGCAGCATTTTGCCAAAGACTTCGGTTTCAAACCCCTCCTAAAAACCTTTGTTCGGTCGACTTCACCAAGTTGGCAATAGAGGTTGCAAAACATATCGGCAGTGTTGCACTGGTTTATCGAGGATTAGCAGACAAGTATTTAGCATCGAATGAAATGGCAATTCCGATTGATCTGTTTGTACTCGCTCATAACAATTACGGCTTTAAATTAAATAGCTCAAGCAACAATAAGAACTTAAAAAAGTCTTGACGAGATTGGTTATTTGCCGAAATAGATTAAACCTAAAAGCACGTTTTATTGCTACGTTTGAGTTACATTTTTTAGCGCATTCATAATTTTCTGTATTTATTATAATAAGTAGAAAGTCATTTTTAAACCACCCTAAATCTAATTGCCAGAACAGAGCTTTGTTACCTTTTAAATCATTATTTGTCTCTGAAGCCATTATACGTAATGGCCGCCGCAACTGAGTCAAGTATCTAGCAATCCGAGGTATAGGCAGCATAAAAACCATATTTTCATATTACAAACTATGAGATACCGTCCAATAATCTCTCATTTACTTTGATATCTATATTTACCTTTCCTTCGGTTTTGGAACCAGTAAGGCCAGCGACAAGTTTGAAAAACTCAAATCAGGCCATGAAACGCGCAGAAGTTTAATTACGATATTAGCCGCATCTTGCAATGGTAGAACGTCAGGTAATACTCATTATTAAGATGTTACGGCAGGTTTAATTCAACAATGCATCGATTGGTTCGAAAAAGTAATCGTTAATTGAGAGATCGTGGCATTGTCATCAGCCTGGTCTTGGTGTTATTGCCGAAACATAACCTTGTGTCCAAATCCAGTAAAGGACGTAGAACGCTTTCCAGGAGTCTCTTGAACTCGCTACGTGGCAGAATCAGGATATAGGATAGTGTTTGATACAATGCCAAGGCATATTCAAACAAGAATGGAGCTAGCTTATCTTTGCAGAATGAGAATGAGATTGAGTTAAACATTTAATACTAGAGTAAAGGATATTGAGCCAATTGGCTTTCTGTGCGCCACCTGAGGAGCCAAATAGTTCCCTTGCCAAGCTTATGGCCCCTGGGTTCCAGAACGCAATTGATAAAGGGTTACCGAGCTGTATCAGAGCAAACAATAAGACTATTGTTAATCGAAACAACTCACCCATTCGCAGATCGTCATTCCAAACTACGCGGCAGGAGACAATAAAATAATGTTCAAACAAAGATTGAAGGATTTACTTTTCAAGATTGCAAGTTTTTCCGAGACGGAAAGTAAGCATCGGGTCATCAGTCAGAACCAATAGTTACCGTTTATGAGATTAGACAAATAAAAGTTAAACCGACTAACGAGATCAATATTAATCGTTATTTTGTGAAAACTTAATCAATTTTGTGGAAAGTCTCAATTACTAAAAGGCTAAGTTATGGTAATTTCAGAAAAAATGGTGGGCCGTGAGCGATTCGAACGCTCGACACCCTGATTAAAAGTCAGATGCTCTACCAACTGAGCTAACGGCCCTGAAACGAAATGCGATCATACCGATCTTAATAATGATTTCAAGCAAATTCGACGCTTAATTGCCTTCTTTACTAATTCGGTCTAATCGCTTGCCCGCTAATCTAAAGGCCGTCGATTTTGGGAAACGTTTTCGTAAGTCTTGAAGTAAAAGTTTTGCTTGATCAAACTGTTTTGATTCATAGTAGGTATAGCCAAGCTTGAGCATTGCATCGGGGATTTTAAGACTACTCGGGTGTTTTGACAGAACCTTTTTAAACTCATCTATAGCCTGTTTGAATTCGAGCGTGACATAATGAGCTTCCCCTAGCCAGTATTGGGCATTACCCGAAAAACTGCTGTTCGGGTGATTTTGCAAAAAAGTTTTGAGTTCTGACTTAGCTTTTTCATAACGACCTTCTTTCAGTGTATCAAAAGCAGACTGATAAGCATTTTGCTCTTCACTCGAAGTCACATTATTCACAAAGTCTTCAGTGTTGATTGAACTAGCATTATCGTTTACTGGAGATGGCTCTGGGATTGGATCAACTGCCTTGGTAAGGTCAGTAGTTACAGTAATATCTGTCGATGGTGTACTCGTTTCTGGGAGAGATGGAATTTCTATAGGCGCACTGGTCTGCTGGGTGGTTCGGCGCTCAAGATCACGAAGACGTCTGTCGGTATCTAGATATAACTCACGTTGACGTTTTTTAAGGCCTTCTAAGTCATGGCTTTGCTGTTCCAACCCTCCATTTAATTGACTCAATTCATTGGATAGCTCTTCTATTCGCTGCAACATTTCAATCATTGTTTTGTTATCAATTATACGCTCAACTTTATTGAGCTGCTGCTTCACCGAAGTCAGTTCTTTATCAACCCTGTTCAGCATGATTACTGACTTTTCTGTATAAGTTTCCAACCGTTTAACTTGCAGCGTCAACTGCTCTGGAGTAAGTGCCTGAGCCTGACTGACCGATGATATACTCAAGCTTGCACCAAAGGCTGTCATGAGTAATAGTGATCTAGTTAATGTCATAGGTTTAGCTATTATCATTTTTAATTAACTTCGTAAACAATCTCAACACGTCGATTCTTTGCCCACGCATCTTCTGTATGGCCCGTAACAGCAGGCCGTTCTTCACCATAACTAATAGTCTCTAACTGGTCTGCAGAAGCACCTTGAAACATTAATAACCGACGGACAGACTGCGCTCGTCGATCTCCCAGAGCAATATTATGTTCACGAGTGCCGCGTTCATCAGTGTTACCTTCAAGTCGAGCTGAGACATTACCATTACTCGCGATAAAATTGCCATGCGCTTCAATCATACTCAAAGAATCATCACTAATCTTTGCACTGTCATATTCAAAATAAATGACACGATTAGCGATATTTGAATCAGCTTTATCTAACATTGCTTGGGGTGACTCTGCTTTTACTAGGGCTTCGTCATCAAAGGCAATCGCAGAGCTATCACTTCCATCTTCAAGTGCAGTTAAATCAGTAATACCTTCGGCAGAAGCTTCGGAACCCCCTAGCTGTGCTTGTTCGACTCCATCGATAGTCGTGCTGTCTTCAATAATTTCATCCGATCCAGTCTGACAAGCACTAATAAACATCGCTGTCATGCATAAAAGTAAAATTTTGGTTCTAACGCTCGATAACTTCATAGTCCTGCTCCAATATTATTGTTTAAGATTATATGGGCCCCAAGCTGGCTCTCGTATGTCGCCCGATTGGTCTGACAGCTTGTGTTTGCCACGGCCATCAACTGATACAGCATAGAGTACGCTATTATCGCCGCGAGTCGAGGCGTATAGCACCATCTTTCCATTTGGTGAAAAGGAAGGTGACTCGTCCAAACTGCTATTAGTTAGCATGATTAAATTTCCAGTGCCGAGTTCCAATTGTGCAATTTTGTATTGGCCTTCATCACCGTACACAAAGGCGATATGCTTTCCATCTGATGATACCGATGCAGCTGCATTATATCTGCCTTCAAACGTTATCCTTCGAGGCTTTCCACCCGTTGCAGAAACTTCGTAAATTTGGGGTGAGCCACCTCGATCAGAGGTGAAAATAATAGACTGCCCATTGCTACTCCATACCGGTTCAGTATCAATGCCGCGATGGCGGGTGAGCCGAGTTAAACGTTTGGTTTCTATATGCATTAGATAGATATCAGGATCACCATCTTTGGACAGTACGAGCGCCAAAAAATCACCATTAGGTGACCAGCTAGGAGCGCTATTGACACCTTTAAAACCAGATATTTTAATCCGTTTGGCCGTACTGAGGTGTTGAATAAATATTTCGGGGCGCCGGTTTTCAAATGACACATAGGCGAGTGATTCGCCGTCAGGCGACCAACTAGGAGACATTAAAGGCTCATCTGACTCTAGTACTGTTTGTGTGTTAAAGCCGTCGGTATCAGCCACTTGCAGTACATATTTACGGCCCTGATTTTGTTGCGCCCGAATGTAGGCTATACGGGTATTAAAAGCTCCTCTGACACCGGTTATTTTCTCATAAATTAAATCACTTATTTTATGAGCGGAGGCTCGCAGTTCACGTTTACTTGACTGAAGACTGTAACCAATGAGTTGCTTTTGTTTAAGTACATCCAACAATTGAAATTGTATCTCAAATTGTCCTGCACTCTTTTCAAGAATCCGGCCAACCACCAGATAGTCCTGTTCAGCTGATCGCCAGAGTGGATAGTCTACCTGTTGGCTGTAATGTGGTTTAGCGGGTATTAATTTTCGAGACAAGACTGTTAAAACACCACTCCGATTTAGATCATTACTCACGATTTGAGCTATGTCTGCCACAAGTTTAGATGCCACTTTTGACGTATCGAATGGCACCACAGCAATTGGCAATGCGCCTTCAGTGCCCTCAGTAATTTCAATGGTAAGGGCTGCGTTTAACGAACTGAATACGAACATTAAAAGCGGCAATGAAATAAGTATTTTAACTAATTTATTCATTATCTATATTTTTACTTCTCAAGTCATTTTAAAGCAAGGCCTTAGTCACTTAGCACTCGTTACTTTGGGGTAAATATAAAGTTTATTTCACGTTCAAATAATGTCTTATCACCTGGTTGGGGGAGCGGCTCTGCTTTATATACCGCATTTTCTATCGACCTTCGATAAGCACTGGTACCACCATCACAATCACCAAAAGTGACATCCATTATGATACCACCAGGCCCTTGCAGTACTCGCACCTCACAGCTTTCTATTTTTGAACTTTCCTGCGGTCTTCGCCAGTTTCGCTCAACCTGCTCTTTAATTGCAATCATGTAATCCCTTTTTAACAAGCTCTGCTTGAGACTCAGCTCTTCAGCTTTGAGCTTCAATTTTAGCGACATTTCCTTACGCTTTTGCTCTTGTTCTTCTAGCCTTCTTTTTTCAGCCAGTTGCTTTTTCTTTTCTTCAGCCAGTTGCTTTTTTTCAGCTTCTTTAGCTCGTTTCAGCTTTTCTTTTTGTTTTGCCAATTGCTTTTCCTTAGCGGCTGCTTTTTGTTTAACCCTTAACTTTTCTTTTTCCTTTAACGCCTTGTTCTTTTTAATTGCAGCTTTCTTTTTAATTTCTGCTTCTTTTTTCTGTTGTTTAATTTTTTTGTCTTTCGCTTTTTTTTGCTCTAATTCCTTTGCCTTTTTTTCAAGCGCCACTTTTTTAAGTTTTTTTGATTGTTGCTCGGCTTTCTCCTTATTTTTTTTACGCTTAGTTTCTTCGAGCTGCTTTGAGTCAATCAATTTTGTTTGAATAGCCTTGACCGGGTTGCCAGCCTGGACCGGTTCAGGCGTATCAAAAAACTCAAAATTAATCACTATTGCAATAATAATAACCATATGAAATAGAACCGAAAAAGTCAAAGCTTTTGGATTTTTCAGTACTACTTCGAACATTATTGAGTGACCTCTGGCTCCGTCACCAAACCAACTGATCCAACTTTTGCCTGTTGCAACAAAACGAGCATTTTAACAACGTTATTATAGGGCCCATTTGCATCACCACGCACCAGCACGGGTCTTAATGGATTATCCACTAATGCGCCTCGAACTTGTTTTATTAAATTATCAGACAGGAGACTGGTATCTGGGTCATCACCTAAATTGAGGTACATTAAGCCCTCTTTATCAACACTGACAATAATCGGATCAGGGCTATTCACGTCGAGCGCATTGGCAGGTGCATTAGGCAGATCAACTTCAACGCCCTGTTTAAGTAACGGTGCAGTCACCATAAAGATAATAAGTAATACGAGCATAACGTCGATATAGGGTACGACGTTAATTTCTGCAATGACTCTATTTCGCGATCTAGACCGAGCCACGTTATTGAACCGCCTTAATTAAGTTTGGATAATTCATAAATATTGGATTCGGCCGTTTATTTTTGAACCTGAGCCTGTCGTTGCAAGATACCCGTAAACTCTTCCAAAAAATTCTCATAGCGCACAACCATTCCATCGACTTCATTGGTAAATTTATTGTATCCAATGACCGCTGGAATGGCCGCTAACAAGCCCATGGCAGTTGCTATGAGGGCTTCAGATATGCCCGGTGCAACCATCGCCAGAGTTGCCTGCTGTACACCGGCAAGCGCTCGGAATGACTCCATAATGCCCCATACAGTTCCAAATAATCCTATGTATGGACTAACCGACCCAATCGTTGCAAGAAACGTTAAGTTACTTTCCAATGATTCAATTTCTCGTGCCATTGAGACTTTCATCGCTCGATGGGCTGAGTTAACAATGGAGGTTGTATCTAACTCAGCTTTTCTGGCACGAGCAAACTCACGAAATCCATTTTCAAAGATAGCTTCAAGACCAAATCGTTTTTCTTGTCGAACGCTAAGCTGTGCAAACAAGTCGCTTAAGTTAATGCCTGACCAAAATCGACCTTCAAAGGTACTTGCTTCAGCCTGATTTTTTTTAATATAGGCTCGTTTCACATACATCGTAGACCAAGAAAATACAGAAGCGGCTAATAGTATAAGAAGCACCAGTTGAACCGGCAGGCTAGCATGGGCGATTAGTGTTGTAATGGATTGGTCGTTCATTCGTGTTTCGCCTTAAGTTATATCAATTTATGCCAATTTTATGACTACTTTAAATCGTTACAAAGCTCTTCAAGATACTAGATTACCATTTTTTTATAATGACACTTTAATACTTAGAGTCTAACAGTAAAGTTTCAATAGACATCGTGCGAAGACCATCAGTCAGATTGGGATTTTTGTGTGAAGCCAAAATGGCTATGTCCACGCTCTGTCACCACCCGCCCTCTGGGCGTTCGCATCATAAAGCCTTGCTGTATTAAATAAGGTTCGATGACGTCTTCAATTGTGCCTCGTTCTTCGCCAATTGCGGCAGCTAGACTCTCAACGCCAACGGGGCCACCATCAAATTTTTCGATGAGGGCCAGAATAAGTCGTCGGTCCATGTGATCAAGACCAGAACGATCAACTTTTAACATATCAAGCGCAAGCTTTGCGATGGTTTCTGATATCACACCATCAGCTTTAACTTCGGCGTAATCTCTAGCCCGTCGTAACAATCGGTTGGCTATGCGAGGCGTACCGCGAGACCTCAGGGCAATTTCTGTTGCACCACCAAGGTCAATTTGTATTTCGAGTAATGCAGCTGATCGTAAAATAATAGTCGTTAAGTCTTTGCTTGAGTAAAATTCAAGCCTTTGCACAATGCCAAAACGATCCCGTAACGGAGAAGTTAGTGACCCGGCTCTAGTGGTGGCACCGACTAAGGTAAAAGGCGGTAAATCAAGTTTTATTGATCTCGCTGCAGGACCATCACCGATCATAATGTCGAGTTGATAATCCTCCATTGCGGGATAAAGTATTTCTTCTACAACCGGACTAAGGCGATGTATCTCATCAATAAATAGTACATCATGCGGCTCAAGGTTCGTTAATATAGCAGCAAGATCACCTGGTTTTTCTAAAACGGGACCTGAAGTCTGACGTAAAATAACCTGCATTTCATTAGCAATGATATGTGACAATGTCGTTTTGCCTAAGCCGGGTGGGCCAAATATCAATACATGGTCGAGGGCTTCGTTGCGCTTTTTAGCTGCTTGAATAAAAATATCCATTTGCTCACAAACTTCAGGCTGCCCGATATAATCGTCGAGCAACTTAGGACGCAAAGCCCTGTCCTGTGATTGGTCTTCATTAAAAATCTCAGGTGTAATTAGACGGTCTTGATCCATAATAATTGGTTAGCGTTGTACTGAAGTTTGCAGTGCTTTTCTGATCAAACCCGAAGCTGTCATTTCGACATCAGTTGCCTGCTCTGCTTGTTTCACCATTTTTTCTGCATCAGCCGGTTTATATCCTAGCGCTTGCAGTGCTTCTATGGCCTCATTTTTATTGGATGGTGAACTCTTCTCAGAAGAACCAGCATCATCAAAAAGTAAATCTTCACAAATCAAGTCGTCTACCTTGTCACGCATTTCAATAATGAGTCGTTCGGCTGTTTTTTTACCTACACCCGGTAACCGAGTCAATGTAACAATGTCATTTTGTGACACACATTGTGCAAATTCTCTGCTGTCAGTGCCAGATAATATGGTTAACGCCATTTTTGGACCAACGCCATTAACACGGATTAACTGACGAAATAGTTTGCGCTCCTGTTCAGTTTTAAAGCCAATCAGGGTGTGCGCATCATCTTTAATTTGTAAATGAGTCCAGACAGAGACCTGCTCGCCTACCTCTGGGAGCTGATAGTAAGTCGTCATTGACACGTCGGCTTCATAACCAACGCCTTGACAGTCAACTAATATTTGTGGCGCGCGTTTTACGGCCAGAACGCCTGTCAATCGACCAATCATCGGCGGCTAGTTCTCCGGTTTTTGAATAGTTTAGGGTCAATACCCATTTTTTGTTGGGTCGCATAATATTGAGCATGACAGATAGCAATTGCCAGACCGTCGCTTTCATCTGACTGTAAGTCTTTATTAAGATTCAACAATCTTTGTACCATGTGCATTACCTGCTCCTTACTGGCGGCACCAGTTCCAACAATAGCTTGCTTGATTAATCTAGGAGCGTACTCGCCAATCTCTAATCCTGAAATATGACCCGCACAAATTGCCGCTCCTCTGGCCTGCCCTAACTTTAATGCAGAGTCAGCATTACGATGCATAAATACCTGTTCAATGCCCATTTGTTTGGGCTGATACTCCGATATCAAATCGGTAATATCATTAAATATCTGCCCCAATTTTTCGGGTAATGTTTCACCTTTTATATTGAGATACCCACTGTGGATATAGGTGATTCGATTTGGTAGATTTTCAATTAACCCAAAACCAGTTTTACGAGATCCAGGATCTATACCTAGAATAATCATGCGTTAATGAACTTCAGAACTGCAACAGCAAATGCCGTTCATTATTCATAAGCCTCTTCGGGAATATCGGCGTTGTAATAGACTTCTTGGACGTCATCAGAGCTTTCTAATAAATCAATAAGTCTTAATACTTTTTCAGCATCTTCAACATTTAATTCGGTGTTTAACTCAGCACGCATAGTCAGCTCTGACTCTTCTGGTTCAAATCCAGCTTCTGTCATGACTAACCTTACAGCCAAGTATTCCTCAGCAGAGGTTAACACTTCAATACTACCGTCATCAGCAACAACGACGTCATCAGCTCCAGCTTCTAGGGCCGCCTCCATAATTGAGTCTTCATTTTGGTCTGGCGCGTATAACAGCACACCTACACTGGTAAACAGGTAAGCTACTGAGCCACTTTGGCCAAGATTACCCCCCGCCTTATTGAATGCATGCCGCACTTCTGCAACAGTTCTATTCCTATTATCAGACAAACAGTCGACGATGAAAGCAATGCCTAACGGACCATATCCCTCATATCGAATTTCTTCATAGTCAGCACCTTCAAGCTCACCAGCACCACGTTTTATTGCTCGCTCTATAGCATCCTTAGGAACACTTTGTGATTTTGCCTTATCGACCGATACACGAAGTCCTGGGTTAGAGTCTTGATCAGACCCACCCCCTTTGGCAGCAACCATTATTTCGCGAATAAGCCGAGTGAATAATTTGCCACGCTTGGCATCTTGCGCTTTTTTCCGATGCTGGATATTCGCCCATTTACTGTGACCTGCCACTACTAATTACCTCATCATACAATTCTTGGAAATTGCCTTAGAACCAACATTAACTATTCGGTTAACTTGATCCAAAGATCAAAAGTGAAAATATTTTAGCACCATTTTACTACCTTATCTTGTCGCTATTAATCAAAAAAAGAACCCAATAAAGTAAACATTTAAGACTTAGTATTTCCTAGCGTTGTTCATTTTAAAATTTACCAGCCAGATGGCAATTTTTTTTCAATTGTTATATGTTTACCTTCAATAGAAATATAACCACCTGTTTTTAACTCTTTGAGTATGCGGTGCACCATTTCTCGCGTTGCTCCAACACGATTAGCAATATCTTGCTGCGTAAGTTTGTCGGTTACCATTTTATCTCCTACTGCCTCTGCATGCTTATGCAAAACACGAGCTACTCGGTTGTAGACATCATCTAGTGCCAAACTACTAACTTCTTCAGTTAAATCTTGGATTCGAGCGATCAGTAAGTCGATAATACGCATGCTGACTATGGGCTTTAAAAGCAATGAATCCATAAATACCTGCCTAGAAATAATACCCAAGCTTGATTCTTCTGTAGTAATAATACTAGCCTGCCGGGGAATTCGTCCAAGTGGGGCAAGTTCACCAAAGGAGTCTCCTGAGACCAGAGAGTTGATAATAATTTCCTTACCTTTGTCGTTTTGCAAAAATACGTCTACCTTACCTTCAATAATCAAATAGAAGGAGTCAGTATCATCACCCTGACTCAAAACCGTCATATTTTTGGGGAAATTTCGAATGACGGTCCTGACCGCAACACTGTCAACGTCTTCTACTGACATACCTTCAAACAGACTGGTTTTAGTAAGGATTTCTGTTAATGGGGACATGACTCAAATTCCTAATTATGCGGCACCTGACATAAAGATCACCGCTCTAAAAGCAACACATTAAATAGGCTACCACACATCTTGTATTAATGACTTACCCGTCATAGTTGTCGGCTGTGGTATCCCCATCAATTGCAATATAGTTGGTGCAATTGCAGACAAGTTGCCATCATTTGATAGAAATTGCACGTTTTTATCGGCAACCATACAAGGAACTGGGTTTTGCGTATGCTGCGTGTGTGGCCCTCCAGTTTCTATATCAACCATTTCATCACAATTACCATGATCTGCGGTTACTAGGGCTGAGTAACCTAATTCTATAGCAACATCAAGCAACCGCCCTACTTCATGATCCAATACTTCGACGGCTTGAATTATGGCATCTCTCACACCGGTATGCCCAACCATGTCACCATTAGCATAGTTGACCACTAAAAACTCAAAATCTTTAGATTTTAATGCTGTTACCATTGTCTCAGTTACTTCTGCAGCGCTCATTTCTGGCCTTAAGTCATAAGTTGCTACTTTAGGAGACTCGATCATTCGGTGCTCTTCGCCTTCGAAACAAGCCTCACGCCCACCGTTAAAAAAGAAAGTAACGTGAGCATATTTTTCAGTTTCTGCACAATGTAATTGACGGCAACCTGCATCACTAATGACCTTGCCCAACGTCACACTCGGTCGCATAGATTGAAAGGCAATGGGTAAATTTAACGAGTCATCATATAAAGTCATACAAGTAACATTAATCGGATGAAAATTTTCACCACGGTTGACCTCGTCGAATTGATCTTTGCATAAAGCGGCAGTAATCTCTCTCGCTCTATCATTACGATAGTTAAAAAAAATCAATTCATCGTCTTTTTGTATAGGGGAGAAGTTGGGCAATAGCGTGGGTTTAATAAACTCGTCATATCGCCCGGCTGCATAACTTTGCACAACAGCTTCATTGGCAGAATCGGCCTTAATAGCACTTGAACCAACGATAGCATCCCAGGCTAATTGAACTCGATCCCATCGTTTGTCACGATCTAACAAATAAAACCTGCCGCTAATACTGCCAATAAACCCATCGCAATGCCTCAAACGTTCTTCTACCAGTGGTATAAACCTTAGCGCAGACTGAGGACTAGTATCTCGACCGTCAGTGATCATGTGCACTTGAGGCACAACTGCATGTGATGCACAAAGATCAATCAGTGACAATAAATGGTTAATATGGCTATGTACACCACCATCAGACACTAAGCCCATTAAGTGAATTGGACGATTTTTGCGCTTTGCAGCTTCGATTGCATTGAGGAAAGCTTTGTTTTTGGAAAAACTCTGGTCTTTTATAGCATCATCAATTCGCACCAAATCTTGTTTTACCACTGACCCACTGCCAATGGTCATGTGGCCCACTTCAGAATTACCCATTTGCCCAATAGGTAGTCCAACAGCACGTCCTGAGGCTTCTAACTCAGTCATTGGGTAGGTCGAAAAGTAACGATCCAAATTAGGCGTATTGGCTTCAAATACGGCGTTATTTTCGGGTGTCGAATTCAGGCCAAAGCCATCCATAATCACTAATAAAGTGGGATTACGTTTAATATTGTGAGTAGACAATTTTCTTTCTCAAAATGAGCAAATAATTTCAATCATGTATCATATCTTAAATACATGGCTCAGATAAGCGTCTGTGAGATATTTAGGTCTCTGATTTAGGCGGGGTCAAATTTGTTTAAATATGGATATCTTTAGGCTTCAATATTGATCAGCGTGCCTAATCGTTCGTTAGACATTTCCAGCGATCTTGCATTGGCTTGAACCTCAGTCACGATTTGCTGCTGCTCAACTAATATCCTGTCTTGCGATTGACTATCTTTAGCGTCAGCACCCTGACTTTCAACCACTTGCTCAACATTACGCTCCAACAGTTGCTGCTGTGTATTAATACCTTCGACCGCACTATTAGTTACAGTAGGTAAAATTTGTGGGGACCTAACTGAACTTGAAATTTCCATGCAGTACCAACATTAACGTATTAGATGAGCATTATATTAGCTGACTATTAGCAATTCGCCTTCTCAGCTAACTATAAAGTATCTTAACGGTACTTAAATCTTGATGGACGGTAGAGTTTAGCCAAAATACACCTAGTGCTTCAACTTTTTTCTATATCGTCAGATTGATTGTTATTACTGACAGTTTGACCTTCTTCATCTGGCTCATCTTGGTCTTCTTCATCATCAGAAGAGTCCATGTTTCGGTCTTTAAACATGATCTTAGCAGCAATAAGACCCCCTTCAAATAATATCCACATCGGCACAGCCAGTAGGACTTGAGAAATAATGTCTGGCGGGGTTAGTAGCATGCCAATGACAAATGCACCAACAATAACATAGGGACGCATTTGGCCCAGTTTTTTAGGGGTAGTAATACCAACAGCGACCAAAATAATAGTGGCGATTGGTACTTCAAAGGCCAAGCCAAATCCAAAAAATAATGACAAAACAAAATCAAGGTAGCGGCCAATATCCGTTGAAATGCTAATCATTTCAGGACCAACTGAGGTAAAGAAACCAAATACTAGTGGGAATACAACGTAAAATGCAAAAGCAATACCAGCGTAAAATAATATGATGCTTGATATAAGTAGCGGTGCTGCAATACGTTTTTCAGTTTTATATAGCCCGGGTGCAACAAAGGCCCAAAACTGATACAAAATTACCGGCATTGCAAGGAATACTGACAACATTAACACCAGCTTGAAAGGCGTTAAAAAAGGAGAGGCAACATCAATTGCTATCATAGTCGAGCCTTCTGGCATGTGACTAGTAAGAGGAACGGCAAGATAGGTATAGATATCGTTTGCCCAGTAAAACAAACACAGGAAAATCCCTAAAATAGCGATCACCATACGCATGACTCGATCGCGCAGTTCAACCAGATGCGACATCAAATTGCCGCTACCTTCCTCACTTTCTGATTCAGTCATGATGCACTACCTTTTTTTCTTCGGCTCAACTACCGATGAGTCTTCGGTTGAAGTTGAAGCTGATTCAGCAACAGCATTCTCTACTGGTGATGTTTCTGGCTCAGAGGGACTTTGTTCTAAGGTAGGTACTTGTTCGGTAGGTACTTCCGACTTTTCTAAAACACTAGACACAGATTCATCGATTGATTTCGCAACCCCCGACATGTCAAGACCCTTACTGGCTTCACTGACAACATCTTTTAGCGAACTTAATTCTTCCTGCTGTGCAGCGAGGAGCTTACGAATTTCGTCGGTTTTTAGCTCACTTTCAACATCAGCTCGTACATTGGTCATAAACCGCTTTAATCGACCCACATATTTGCCAACAGTAACTGCGACTGCAGGTAAACGTTCAGGTCCAATCACGACCAACGCGACAACGCCGATTAACACAACTTCGGTAAAACCCATGTCAAACATTAGCAGACTCTAACTATGAATATGATATAAATCCGCGGGTTAATCAGCCTTTAAATATCTTAGCTTAACCGACTACGAACACACTGGAAATCGTCTTATTAATTAAGACGTTTTATCTTTTCCTTCGGTTACTTTACCTTCAATGATCTTATCATCCGCGCCTGCTGTTTCTTCAGTGCTGGAAGGTTCTTGATCTTTTACAGACTTTTTGAAACTTTTGATTGCCCCACCTAAGTCACCACCAATATTACGTAACTTTTTAGTGCCAAATAACAAAATTACAATTGCTAAAACTAATAACAATGACCAAATACTAATTCCACCAAAACCCATCTTTACACCTCTATTGCTTAGTTCGCGTTGATTTCTCTTCAATACCAGACAGACCAAAACGCCTATCAAGCTCATCAAGAACCTGCTGTGCTGTTAAATTTTGTTGCGCTAGTAGTACCAAGCTATGAAACCATAAATCTGCAGTTTCATAGATAATCTGCTCTTTATCTCCTGACTTTGCGGCAATAATAGTTTCTGCAGACTCTTCACCAATTTTCTTTAATATGGTGTCAATCCCCTGATCGTATAACTTTGCGACATAGGAGCTAGATGGATCGCCACCTTTTCTTGATTCCAGCACAGTCATCAAGCGTTCAAGTATATCATCACTCATTGATAAATCTCTTCAGGATTTTTAACTATTTTCTCGTCTACTTGCCACAGTCCGTTGTTTAAAACACGAAAAAAACACCGCCGTCGACCAGTGTGGCAGGCAATACCACCAATTTGATTTACTTTAAGCAAAATAACATCAGAATCACAATCAAGCCTGATTTCCTCTAACCTCTGAACATGACCTGACTCTTCCCCTTTAAACCATAGCTGGTTGCGTGAACGAGACCAATAAACTGCGCGTTGATGTTGCTGTGTTAAATTTAAAGCCTCGATGTTCATCCAGGCCATCATTAATATCTCACCGCTGCTCGCATCTTGAGCAATGGCAGGTGCCAGTCCCTTGCCATCCCATTGAACGTCATTAAGCCAGCTATCCATTATAGACGAACCTCAATACCTTGCTGTTGCATATAAGCTTTTGCTTGCTCTATTCGGTATTCGCCAAAGTGAAAAATACTGGCGGCGAGCACGGCATCAGCCTTACCTTTTAAAACACCGTCGACCAAATGATCCAAATTACCAACTCCGCCTGAGGCAATCACGGGCACTCGAACTGCTTCGGAAACTTGGCGGGTTAATTCATTATCAAAACCGATTTTAGTGCCATCTCTATCCATACTGGTTAAAAGGATTTCACCCGCACCCAAAAAATCCATTTTTGCAGCCCACTCAACGGCGTCAATCCCGGTAGTTTTACGGCCACCATGGGTAAATATTTCCCATCGATCAACTTCACCCAATTGGGAAACTTTTTTGGCGTCTATCGCCACTACAATACATTGCGAACCAAACTTTTCTGCCGCTTCCTGAACAAATTCAGGATTGAATATGGCGGCTGTATTGATGCTCACTTTATCAGCGCCAGCATTTAACATACGACGTATGTCTGAGACTTCACGAATACCACCACCGACTGTAAGCGGAATAAACACTTCACTGGCCACCGCTTCAACCACGTGTGCCATCGTGTCACGATTATCCGAGCTTGCGGTAATGTCCAGAAAAGTAATTTCATCAGCACCTTCCAAGTTATAACGTCGAGCATTTTCAACCGGATCGCCAGCATCTCGTATTTCGACAAACTTAACCCCCTTCACAACTCGGCCGTTATCAACATCTAGGCAGGGAATTATTCTTTTCGCTAAAGGCATGTTTCGATGGCGTATTTAGTTGGCATATTTTATCGTCTGCTATTCGTCAATTAGTTTTGATCAATGTATTCTTGAGCTTGCTCAAGGCTAATTGCGCCCTCGTATAAAGCACGACCAATAATCACACCTTCAATGCCCGATTGCTTAGTTTCATTCAGCTTTATAATGTCATTCATGTCCGTTACACCACCAGAGGCAATAACCGGAATATTGATAGCTGATGCGAGTTGACTCGTGGCTTCCACATTAACGCCTTGCATCATGCCATCTCGGCTGATATCAGTATAGACGATGGAAGATACGCCTTGATCCTCAAATTTTTTTGCCAGATTTTTAACTGATAGACTAGAGTTTTCCGCCCAACCCTGTACTGCCACCATACCGTCTTTGGCATCGATTCCCACAATCACTTTGCCAGGAAACTCAACACATAGTCTGGCAACAAAGTCAGGGTTTCTAACTGCCTGAGTGCCAATAATGACATAACTCACGCCAGCTTCTATGTAGGCACGTGCCGTTTCAATGGTACGGATACCACCACCAATCTGAATGGGTAAATCAGGGTATGCGGCAGAAATGGACTCGATGACATCCGCATTCACGGGTTTGCCCTCAAAGGCACCATCCAAATCAACTAGATGCAGACGCTTACAGCCTTGCGAAACCCACTGAGTCGCCATTGCTACCGGATCATCAGAGAAAACTGTACTCTCTTCCATACGACCCTGTCGCAAGCGAACACATTGCCCCTGCTTTAAATCGATTGCTGGAATTAAATTCATGCTTGTCCGTCCCATTCGACAAAATTTGTCAGTAATTGAAGCCCTGCTTTAGCACTCTTTTCAGGATGACATTGCAGGGCAAATACATTATCTTTGGCTATGGCACTGGTAAAAGTAAAACCATAATCGCACTCGCCAGCAATTAACTGTGCGTCGGCACAGTCTAGGAAGTAGCTATGCACAAAATAGAATCGAGCGTTATCTTCTATTGCATGCCAAAGCGGGTGAGGTTTCTTTTGAGTTAGATTATTCCAACCCATGTGCGGTACTTTTAATTTATTAGCATCGGCATCTTGGTGAAAATCACCAAAATACTTGACCTGCCCAGCATAATAAGACAGACAATCAGTGCCCTGATTTTCTTCACTATAGTCAATTAAAACCTGCATACCCATACAGATACCTAAAAAAGGCTTTTGCTCAGCAGCGGCTAAAATTGTGTCACGCAATTCATGATCATGAATTGCTCGCATACAGTCACGAGCGGCACCTTGACCTGGAAATACAACTCGATCAGCCTTCATCACTTGGTCTGGATTCGAAGTCAGTACAACCTGCTGCTGCTTGCTTGCAACATGATTAAGCGCATTGACGACAGAACGAAGGTTTCCCATGCCATAGTCAACAACGGCAATCGTTTGCAAACTAGAGCACACCTTTAGTCGAAGGAATCACACCAGCCATACGCTCATCAGCAGACACCGCAAAACGAACTGCCCGGCCAAATGCCTTGAAAATAGTTTCAGCAACGTGATGGGCATTTTTGCCATACAACGAATCAATGTGCAGTGTGGCTGGCGCATGATTAGCAAAGCCTTGGAAGAACTCATGGATTAAATCCACATCAAACTGGCCAATACGCGCTCGCGGATATTCAACACGGTACTCGATGCCAGGTCGACCAGAGAAGTCAATGACCACTCGAGAAAGCGCTTCGTCTAACGGAACATAAGCATGGCCATAGCGCATGATGCCTTTTTTGTCACCAAGCGCCTGTTTAAATGCCCGACCTAATCCAATGCCAACATCTTCAACTGTGTGGTGGTCATCAATATGAGTATCACCATTCGCCTTAACATCAATATCGATCATGCCATGCCGCGATATTTGGTCCAGCATGTGCTCGAAAAATGGAATGCCTGTATTAAAGCTAGACTTACCGGTGCCATCCAAATTAATGGATACACTGATTTGGGTTTCTAGTGTGTCTCGGGTAACAGTTGCGATGCGATCTGACATATCTTAGCTTTTCTAGGATCAAAAGAAGGTACAGATACTAATCGACATTCGTCCTGAATTCGACCTTTTATTCGTCCTGAATTCAACCTTTTAAATGACATTAGTCAACCAACCCATCGCAGTCACTAAAGTCTAGACACTAAAACAAATTATTTAAACTTATAACCTAGTCCAGAACAAACGTTACCGGTCCGTCGTTGGTGAGTAGAACCTGCATATCTGCACCAAATTGACCGCATTCAACCGATTCATAACTTCGTCTAGCCACATCCACCATTGCGTGAAATATCGCTTCACCATGCTTTGGTTTTGCTGCGGTGGTAAAGCTAGGTCGACGGCCATTACGAGTATTGGCAGCCAGAGTGAACTGAGGCACCAGTAATAATCCGCCCTGAATCTCGATCAGTGACAAGTTCATTTTTCCATCAATATCGGAAAACATTCGGTAGTTTAAAATACGTGATACAAAATGACGCAATACCGCATCATTATCATCGGGCTGAACACCAATCAAAGCCAAAATACCCTGATCGATTTGACCTATGCAGACGTCATCAACAACCACACTCGCATTGCCAACTCGCTGCAAGAGCGCAATCAAACCAGCAGCCCTAACATTTGGTTACAGCTATCCACTAGTGCATGACTTATACCCGGTTCTGATGCCGCATGCCCTGCATTGCTAATAATTCGAAGTTGACTGCCAGACCAGCTTTGGTGAAGCAACAAAGCTTGATCAATGGGACAAACCATATCGTATCGACCATGCACTATGAAGCCAGGGATATTTTTTAGCTTGTAAGCATTTCTAAGCAGATAATTTGGCTCAAAGAAGCTTTGATTCATAAAGTAATGACATTCAATACGGGCAATACTTAAGGCGAAATGAGGGTCGCTAAAATCACTCACCAGCTTATTATCTGGCATCAATGTAATCGAAGAACCTTCCCAGACTGACCAAGCTTTCGCAGCACCCATCCGAATAATTTCATTCTTGCTGGTGAGACGACTATAATAGGCAGCGACGATGTCATCCTGTTCAGACAACGGAATGGGATCAATAAAGCGAGCCCACGCTTCGGGTTGAATTCTCGCCGCATCTCCCCTAAAAAACCAATCAACATCTTTCTCTCTGGCTAAAAAAATACCCCGCAAAATTAAGCCCAAAACCTTTTCGCTATAGCTTATCGCATAGGCAAGTGCGAGTGTTGACCCCCATGAGCCACCAAATACGACCCATTGATCTATCTTTAGAAACACGCGGATTTTTTCTAAATCAGCTATCGAGTCCCAAGTGGTATTATTTGCAAGGCTGGCATGTGGCTTTGATTTTCCACAACCACGTTGATCGAATAAAATAATCCGATATTTCTCCGGATCAAAGAAACGGCGATGACTTGGACCACAGCTAGCGCCTGGCCCACCGTGCAAAAAAACGACCGGTATCCCAGCAGGGTTGCCACTCTCTTCGAGATAGAGTGTATGCTCATCAGAAACAGGCAGGCGCCAGGTGCTCGAGGATTTGATCGCAGGAAATAACATGGGGTGCTCCGATTTAATTTAAACCTTTCGAGCATCTACTTAAAAGTAAGGGTAATCCTACTTTTATATCCGAGCTCAACTGACAGATTTTTAATCTTATGCGTATATTAATAACCCATCTAACGTGACATTATAGATTTACACTTCATGGATCGAGTAATAATTAAGGATGTAAACGATGCGCAAGGAAGCGCATCCAAGGACGGCAATAACAACCCATCCACCAATTAAACCCCACTGCCCTAATCTCACGATCAGACCTTTTTTATGATTAAGTGTCTGGTGATGGTTTAAGCATCAAAGTAATCAACATCCTACTGGATATTGATTGTCATGTCGGTAAACAACGGTTGAAAGCTTTCAGCATCAAACGCTGTGTCAAGTTCATCTAGGTTATCTCCGTCTTCAATCGATAGACCTTCAAAATCAAACAGCCCTCGATCGAGTAAGTGAGAAGGCGTCACTCGGCCCAAAGCATTGAATATATTCTGCACGCGGCCAGGACTAGTTTTATCCCATTGTTTGAGCATTGCTTTTACCGATTGACGCTGCAAATTTTCCTGCGAACCACAGAGATTACAAGGAATGATTGGAAACTCTCTTAATGCCGCGTATTGCTTAATAGGTCTCTCTCTGACGTAGGCCAATGGGCGAATCACCACATTGCGTTTGTCATCACTAACCAGTTTAGGCGGCATCGATTTGAGACGGCCATTATGAAACATATTCAAAAAAGCGGTTTCAACCATATCATCAGCATGATGCCCTAAGGCAATCTTAGTGGCACCCAATTCGACAGCAGTATTGTACAATACTCCACGTCGTAATCGAGAGCAAAGAGAGCAGGTTGTTTTGCCTTCCGGTATCAACTTTTTCACAATACTGTAAGTATCTTCTTCGACCACTCGATATTCGACACCCAGTGCTTCCAAATACTCGGGCAATATGTGTTCAGGAAAGTCAGGCTGCTTTTGATCAAGGTTGACAGCAATTATATCAAATTGAATAGGAGCGGCCTGCTGCAAACCCATGAGCATATCAAGTAAAGTATAACTATCGGCTCCACCAGACAGACAAACCATTATTCGATCTCCCGGCTCTATCATATTAAAATCACTCACTGCCCGGCCAACCAAAGCACGGATTTTTTTATGCGCTTTAGCCAGTAGGGGGTTAGTCGATTTATTGAGATTTGTTGTGAAGTTAATCGGCATCTTAATTTATTTTCTCCAAAATGCGGGGGTAAGCAGAACCAACAGGGTAAATATCTCTAACCGTCCGAGCAACATCGCAAGGCATAAAACCCATTTTGCAAAGTCGTTAATAGAAGCAAAATTTTGACCCACGTCACCTAGTCCAGGTCCTAAATTATTGAGACAGGCGGCCACTGCTGAAAAAGAGGTTTCCAAATCAAGGCCAGAAGCCATCAGTAACAGAATCATCAAAGCTGATATTGCAAAATAGGCAGCAAAAAAACCCCAGACAGCTTCGAGTACTTTTTCAGGTAGTGGCTTTTTACCAATTTTAACGGCTATTTGGGCGTTGGGATGAACCAATCGCTTTAATTCGCGGGCGCCTTGCTTGACCAGCAACAAAATTCGAATTACTTTAATGCCACCACCAGTCGAACCAGAGCAACCACCAATAAAACTGACGTAAATCAGCAGTACGGGTAGAAAACCTGGCCATGAATAGTATTCTGCGGTGGTAAACCCCGTTGTGGTGCCAATTGATACCACTTGAAATAGACCGGTAACAATTGATTCTGTGGTTGAGGAAAAAGTGCGATTGATTTGTAAATAGCTAATAGTAATGACACTCACTACCGCCAGTACACTAATATAAGCTTTAAACTCACTATCACGCCAATAGGGCCGCAATGTGCGGTTCCGGATAGCACCAAAATGAATGGCGAAATTAATACCCGATAACAGCATAAAAACTACCGCAATTAATTCAATCGCAGTGTTATCAAAATAACCCATGCTTGCATCATGTGTCGAAAAGCCACCAATGGCAACCGTTGAAAAAGCATGTGCAACGGCATCGAACAAGCCCATACCAGCCACCCAATAAGCGAAGCTACAAGCAACCGTTAGACCAAGGTAAATAAACCAAAGCGCTTTTGCTGTTTCCGTAATACGTGGCGTCAGTTTATTATCTTTCATCGGTCCAGGCGTTTCTGCACGAAATAGCTGCATACCTCCAATACCCAGCATTGGCAGTACAGCAACGGCAAGAACAATAATACCCATGCCACCAAGCCACTGTATTTCCTGTCGATAAAAGAGAAGGGAATGGGGCATGTCATCTAAACCGACAATGACGGTTGCACCTGTCGTTGTTAAACCTGAAATCGACTCAAAAACTGCATCCGTAATTGACAAGTCAGGGGCCTCGGATAAGTAAAAAGGTAAGCCACCAAAGATGCCCAAAACCGTCCAAAACAGCACGACGACAAGAAACCCATCTCGCAATCTTAGCTCCTTCTTCTGATTTCTAACCGGCAGATAGAGCGCGATACCACCCACTAGGGTTAAAATGAAAGCCTCTACAAACGGCAGTACTGAACCATCTTGATAATAAAGCTCAATGCCAATCGGGGGTAATAAAGTGCTGCTAAAAATAACCAGCAGCAGCCCTAAAATACGCTGAATAACTAATAGTTGCATAAAATCATATCTGCGCTAAAAATAAGTAAACCCAACCTGGAACAAGCGTTCTACATCAGATATTTTTTTCTTATCCGTGAGAAATAAAATGACATGATCTTCAGATTCGATCATGGTGTCATGGTGTGCAATTACAACCTCATCACCTCGCACTATTGCGCTGATGGTAACGCCGACCGGTAATTTGATTTGTTCTATTGATCGTCCCACCACTTTGGAAGAGCTTTTATCACCATGAGCTATTGCCTCTATAGCTTCGGCAGAGCCACGTCTTAAAGCATGAACAGCCACAACATCACCCCGCCGAATATGGGCCAATAGAGTTCCAATGGTGACTTGGTGTGGGGAGATAGCAATATCGATTAAACCACTCTCAACCAGATCCACATAAGCAGGCCGATTAATAAGCGACATGACTTTTTTAGCACCTAATCGTTTTGCCAGCATCGATGATAATATATTCGCTTCGTCGTCATTGGTCAGCGCGCAAAAGATATCCATGCTTTCAATGCTTTCCTCCGTTAAAAGGTCTGGATCGGCAGCATCCCCAAGCAATACAATGCTAGAATCAAGCATGCCTGATAACTGTTTAGCTCTGCCGGCAAAGCGTTCGATTACTTTGACCTGATAATCTTTCTCTAGTAGTGCTGCTAGTTGCCCACCAATATTCCCTCCACCAGCAAGCATGACCCTTTTAATCGGTTTTTCAAGTTTACGCATCTCAGATAGAACCGCCGGAATATGCTCACGAGCGGCGATAAAATAAACTTCATCCCCTGCTTCGACGATACATTCTGCCGATGGTTTAATTGATTGACCGTCACGAAAAATGGCAGCCACTCGCATATCGATATCGGGCATGTGTTGCCTTACTGTCTTGATTGCGTGACCGACTAGCGGACCACTGTCATACGCTTTAACTGCCGCCAACTGCACCTTACCCCCGGCAAAATCAAGCACTTGAAGTGCACTAGGGTGCTCTATCAGATGATGAATATAGTCAGTTACTAGTGATTCTGGACTAATCATAAAGTCGACAGGAATCGATTCTGGCGAAAACAAATCGGGATTGCGCAAATATTCAGATGAACGAATACGCGCAATTTTTGTAGGTGTATGAAATATTGAAGATGCTATCTGACAAGCCATCATGTTAATTTCATCACTGTTGGTCAGTGCAATAAGCATGTCAGCATCATCGGCACCCGCCATCTCTAGGATATTAGGATAAGAGCCGTTACCACAGATAGTTCGCAGGTCTAATCTGTCTTGTAATTCAGATAGAATGGCTTGATCTTTATCAACAATAGTTATCTCATTCGCTTCTTCTCTGGCAAGCTCTGTTGCAACAGTAGAGCCGACCTGACCTGCACCGAGTATGATGATATTCATAATTAATGTTATTCTTTTTGAATGTTTATGAGAGTATATTTCACAATTTAATGCTGGATCTATTTTTTATTATGTAGACCTAGGCTCTTTAACTTTCGATACAAATTTGTTCTTTCCTGACCCACCCGTCTCGCCAGTTCAGTCATATTATTGCCACATATTTCGAGGTGACGTGACAAATACTCTCTTTCAAAAACTTCGCGCGCTTCGCGTAAATCCATATCCAAGTTAATCGTTAGCTGCATTAAGTTAGCCTCATGCGATATAACCAGAGACTCAGACTCCTTTAAAAAAAACTCGATTTCTTCAAGCTCAATAACTTCGTTGTCGCTATTAGAAAGGACTTTTTGTATAAATTGTTTGAGCTGTAAAATATCTCCTAACCATACGTAGTTTCGCAATAAATTTTGCGCCGCAACACCAAAATGGCGATAGGGTAGTTGCTCGTGAGTACTATACCAATTGACATAGTACTCAAGTAATTCAGGAATATCCTCAATATGTTTATGGAGTGAAGGGATATCAATAGCATTATGCCAGTTTGCTGCTATTTCTGGCAGTACAAGGGAACTTTCGACTAACTCGCTGTGGCTCAATCGACTAGCAACAATGAAGCGATGTTTTGAATCACGGGCGTCTAATATTGCTTGTAATAAATCCATTTGTACATCAAACGATAAATCACGCACTTCCTGTATGTAAACACTCATGTTTAACGGCGAATATTGATTAAAATTCATTGATGGATCAAAAGGTTGAAGTGACGAACCTGATAATTCACACAAATAAGATGCCCATATTTTTCTGCCACTACCACTAGCACCTGAAAAAAACACAGGAAGGCTAGAGCGACTAATCACTTGAATGTTTCGTTTTAACCGCTGGACAATTTCGCTATTGCCGACCGGCTCTTCTAATTTAGTCGAGTGAAGTTTTTCAGTGGGTGCAGTGACACTGGCGAGAGCCGATTTTACTGTATTTAATAGTTTCGCCATTGATAAAGGCTTTTCAACAAAATCATAGGCACCAAACTTAGTCGCTTCGACCGCCGTTTCTACTGTACCGTGACCGGACATCATGACCACTGGGCAGATGTCTGTTTGTGAGGACTTCCATTCCTTAAGTAACGTTACACCGTCGACCTCAGGCATCCAAATATCAAGTAAAACAAGGTCAGGATTATTTTCACTTCGCCTTTCATTGGCCGCTTGGGCATGTTCTGCAACATCCACCAGATAACCTTCATCTTCGAGAATATCCTTCAGCAAAAAGCGAATATCAGGTTCATCGTCGACCACCAGTATTCTTGCACTCATTAGACGGCCCCTACCTTTTTAGTACTGCTATTTTTGATATTTAAAGCATCTGCAATGCCATCCGTTTCATTTGATTCAGATATCATTGGTAACCGGACAATAAAGCGAGCACCACCCTTTGGCAAATTGTCAACCCAAACTGTGCCACCGTGTTCATCAACTATTTTTTTCACAATGGCCAAACCAAGGCCACTGCCCTTCACTTTTGTTGTTACATAAGGCTCAAATATTTTATCAACAACATCGGCAGCAACACCTTTGCCATTATCTTCAACACTGAGCTCTACACAGGATTGCCCAAAGTACTCAGTGCACTTTGTTTCCAGTTTAACCCAACCGTTTACTCCGGTAGTTTCAAGACTATTTTTGATCAGATTATGCACAAGCTGCCGTAATCGCACGCCATCCGCTAAAATGCGAGGTTTCATACTATCCAGTGACACCTCTATCAACATATCGGTATGATTGTCGTGATACAACACAACTATCGCTTCGAGCATTGCGTTTAGATCAATTGCCTCAGGATTTTTTGAGGCTGAACGAGCATAATCTGAAAATTCGTTAACCATCGTTTTCATTGCCTCTACCTGCTGCACAATGGTTTGGGTATATCGATTTAGCATTTCCTGTTTTTCACCCGAAACCTCAGTGCTTAATTTACGCTGTAGCCGTTCAGCCGATAATTGAATAGGGGTGAGTGGATTTTTAATTTCGTGTGCCAGTCGTCGAGCCATTTCACTCCAAGCGGAGTCTTTTTCGGCCTGAATCAATTCGGTTAGGTCATCCACTACAATCACTTGTTCGCGTCGCCCACCCAATTGAGATTGAATAGTAGTACCGGTCACTCGTAGGTTCTTATTACCCCCAGGGCCTGCAATCATAATTTCCTCTTGCCATTCATCCTGACTTCCCATTTGGCGTTGCACGACATCAAAGAAAACTGTCATCCGTGGATGTAACGTCAAAACATTTTTAATCGATAGCTCGGTAAAGAAAAGGCTATCAACAGAAAATATAAGACAGGCCGCTGGGTTACCACTTTTAATAAACCCTGTTTCATCAATAGTGAGGACACCTGAAGTAATATGTTCCATCACTAATTCGAGGTAGCTTCGTTGCATTTCCTCCATGACCTGACTTTTTTTAGCTACTGCCCGTGTATGCGAAATTTTACGGGTCATGGTGTTAAATGATCGCAGTAAAAAGCCCAGCTCATCGTTACCCGACAAGGCCAATTGCTTTTCATAATCGCCCGCCGCAACGGCTTTTGTACCTTCGACCAGCTCATTGATAGGGGCGACTAAATTACGCGCAGCAACGAACGCGAGCCAAATTGCTGATAGCACACTCAAAAGCAATATAAGCGAAAGTGCCAGCGTAAAACTCGTTTTTAATGGCACGCGTAATACTGACAGTTGTTTATACCGATCAAAGGCAGCCTGCACATTAATGGTGAGATCGTTTAATCTATCAGTAAAGGGGAATAGTGCCTGCAGCGTTTTCGCTTTTTCGGTCGCATCAATGCTTTGCACTTTTACCGCAACTCTAATTGCAAGGCCAGATAACTGGCTATCCTCTAACTGTAAATAATGACTTTCTTCGTTAAGGTCTCCGACGTCAGTGAGTGATAATGCGTTTGGCATAATAGTTGAATCAATGCTGCTGGACGCAATGATTGACTGACTATGATCGACCAGCGTTAACTCAATAGCATTTTGCTGTTCACGCATATCGTCAAGATAAACGAATAAAACATTTCCGCTAATATTTGGTATTTCTGAGGCAATTAGCCGAGTCTTTTTTAATGCTTCTCTTTTTCTTAAGTCCAACGCACTACGTCCCAGTTGTAGAGAGTCCTCCAGCGCCACTTCAATACCCACATCAAACCAGCTATCGATGCTTCGATGGATAAAATTAAGTGAAAAATAATACACAATGGTCACAGGGATAATTGTTAATAGGACAAAAACGCCAATCATCCGAGCCGTTAAGCGTGAACCAATAGTTTTTAACCTGTATTGAATCACTAACTTAAAAACGTTGTAGGCAATAAGGCCAATCAATGCGATGAGGCCTATCGCATTAAAAAAAATCAACCAGTTATAGTATTTACCAAAATCTGCCGAATTTGAGGTGGCGTCACTAATCGCATAGACAGACACCAAAAGCAGAATCACGAGTGCTAAGATAGATAGCGAATTACGAATCGCAGAATAAGTCATTGCGATGGGGCTATATCCCATTCAAACCAGTCACTTTCTAGCTCCCAGTCGTTATCCCATAATGAACTCGATTTGAGTGGCAAAGGCAACTCATCGACATCAATACCTGATCGTATACGAACGTAGGCCAGCCCTGACTGATTTATATTACTGATATCAAACATCGGGTAGGCATAGACCACCTTAAGATGTCGTACCGCTTGCTGCCGACTATTAAAATATAACCGTTCATTGGCATTGACATCGAATATAGCATAAGAGCTAAGCATCGGTAGGAAGTGCAGCTGGTATTGTTGTTTGAGTGACAACAACTTTTTGTCGAACCAGTATGGACTATATTCGAGCACTTCCACTTCAAACATTAAGGGCACAGCAAAACCCTGATCAATCGCCTTATTAATATACTGGGGAAGCTCAATTTCTATCGTTGAGTTCAGTAGCAGCAAGCCATCTTGCATAGTAAAACTAGCACTTGTTACATTAAAACTAGACTCACCTTGTGCAATTGACCCAGCACTGATCAAAAATCCAAACAATATTACTTGGAGATTTCGCCACAAATTTGAATAGTATCTAACAAACATTCGCTTTTTAATCAGTCTTCATCATAGTTTTGTGTATCTTTGCATAATAGAATCCATCCATACACTCCTGACCAGGTAATATCTGACGCCCAAAGGGACGTTTGTGACCCCATTGTACTGAATTCAAACGATTTACAGTGCAATTTTTATGATTATCAATAAACCAAGCGATCTGCTGCTCATTTTCATCTTTGAAAATCGAACAAGTGCTATAAACCATAACACCCCCCGGCTTCAGTAACGGCCACAAAGCCAACAAAATTGCCCTCTGTTGTAAGACTAGGTTGGGAATATCATCGTCACGACGTAACAACTTAATATCAGGATGACGGCGAATTACGCCACTAGCAGAACAAGGAACATCGGCTAGAATACGATCGAACAGGACACCGTCATGCCAGTCATCTGGCTGGATTGCGTTGCCACATTTTAAATGTGCCTGCTGATCGATACGATGTAAATTTTGTTCTATAAGCGCTAATCGAGACTCATCTTTGTCAATCGCAACTAAAGTTACCGCCTCACAAGTCTGCAGTATGTGTGCAGACTTTCCACCAGGGGCAGCGCAAGCATCCAAAACCTGCATCCCTGGTTTACAGTCAAGTAATTCAGCAGCCAATTGAGCGGCCGCATCCTGAACACTGACCAGACCCAATTCAAAACCCTCTATTTTGGAAACAGGACAAGGCTTGTCCAATACGATTGCTGATTCAATTAGCGGATGAGCATCTGCAGTGATGCCTTGTTCTCGCATCCTCTCAATTTGCTGCTCTCGCGTTATTTGGTTTAAATCAACACGTAATGTCATAGGTGCTCTCTGATTACCTGCTTGTAAAATTTCAGTACTATGGTCAGGCCAATCAGCCCTTATCTTATGGCTTATCCAGTCAGGGTAAGAAATGTCGGTAGCGAGTGCTTCAATAGACACTTCATCACGAATCAGCTGACGTAATAGACCGTTGACTAATCCTTTGGCCCAACTTTTTTTCTGACGCAAGGTTAGTTTAACTGATTCATTGACCGCCGCATGATCGTCCACCCGCATCATCAGTAACTGATACATGCCAATCAGTACAATAATTTCCAGATCAAGGTCCTTCGATTTAAACGCCTTGCGTAACCTCGGCTTAAGTAAATGCTTTAACACGTAATAGTATCGACATACCCCGTTGGCAATTTCACGACATAATGCGATGTCGCGCCCCTCTAAATCAGGTGATTTAGCTAGTATATTGGCTAATGCATCATCTAATGATCGACCCTTACCGATTACCAGAAGTAATGAATGCAGTGCTAATTGTCTGGGATTATAGGTACGATTGACGGCCGGTTGACTAATCACAATAACTGACACCCAGTAAGGTTTCGACCGTTAAATGCCTCAGCAGAGGTGCACCGTTTTTTTCCCTCAAACTGTAACGCTTGAATACACAGTACACCATCACCACAACTGACATAAACGCCTTCATGATTATGTTCCAGCACATGTCCCGACTCACCAACCCTAGGCGTAGTATCAAAACTGGCTTGCCAAACACGCACCAGCTTTTCGTCTAAATGGGTATAACTCACGGGCCAAGGTATAAAAGCATTTATTTCTCGAACAATTTGCTCTGCACTCTTGTTCCAATCTATTTTTGCCTCTGCTTTAGTGAGCTTACGAGCATAGTTAGCCAACGACTCATCTTGTGGTTCAGGTTGAATTTCACCTGACTCAATTATGGGCAGGGTAGCAATGAGTAGATCGGCGCCTAATTGCTTTAACTGTTCGTGCAACTCAAAAGAAGTCGAATTAGTTGCAATAGATAAGGTTTTTTTTGAAATCATCCCACCCGTATCCAGCCCATTATCCATCTGCATAATCGTCACTCCGGTTGAGGCATCGTCCGCTAAAACAGCCCGCTGTATTGGTGCCGCACCACGCCAACGTGGGAGTAGTGAACCATGAATATTAATACAACCCAACCGAGGAGAATTTAATATCGACGCTGGCAAAATCAAACCATAAGCGGCAACTATCATTAGGTCGGCCTCTAATTCAACAAACTGCTCTAAATCCGCCTCTGCTTTAAATGAGGTGGGTTGGTATACTGGTAGGCCATAAGATAATGCGCACTGCTTTACGTCACTTTGCTGAAGTTTTCGACCTCGACCTGCCGGCCTATCGGGTTGCGTATAAACTGCAATTACTTCATGTTCAGACTTCACCAGCAACTCTAAAGCAGGGACTGCAAAGTCAGGGGTACCGGCATAAATTATTTTCATCATAAGATTTCTTATTGTGACTTAATCTTGCCAAATGACTGAGTTTAGCCATCGCCTCAAAAGCCTAATGGATGATTAAAGTTGTTTCTGTTGTTTTAATAATTTTGATCGAATGCGGTTACGCTTTAAGGGTGACAGGTAGTCAACAAAAAGCCGACCCAATAAGTGATCCATTTCATGCTGTATACAAACAGCTTCTAAACCCTCAGCTTCTATTTCAAAAACTTCACCTTTAACATCCTGCGCCCGCACCCAGACATGACCTGCTCTCGTGACCGGTTCGTAATAGCCGGGCACGGAGAGACAACCCTCATCCATACGATCTTCGTCCGTCGACTTTAAAATCTCAGGGTTAATAAAGCATCTGGGGGCATCTTTCTTGTCTGATACATCAATCACCAGTAATCGAACGTGTCGATCCACCTGAGAAGCTGCCAAACCGATACCAGGTGCTTCATACATTGTTTCGAACATATCATTTACGAACTGCTTAAGTTCATCATCGAACAATGTGACCAACTTCGCAACTGTGCGAAGTTTTGGGTCAGGAAATTGTAAAATATTGAGTAAAGCCATGTTTTTTCAAACCTCAAGAAGGTTTACAAGTTATTGTTACAGATTAATTATTATATAAGAATCTCAGCTATTAAAAAGCGTTGATCAGATAGTTTTTAACTACAATTAATCAAATCAGTACCGAATTTTTAGAGGTTTATATGTCTATTCGCAACGAAACACAGCTATCAAGTGGATTTATCCTGCTTTGCGGTGTGTTGCTATTAAGTGCCTGTACAGGTAGGACCACGCCCTTTTACATTTTAGAACCAAAAGCTAAAGTGGCTGACGTTACTTCAGTAAAAGTCAACCTTGTTAAATCAAAGCCGTCTAACACTATAGCCTATCAATCAGAATACCCTAAAAACTATATTGTCCAAAAAGGCGATACCCTGTGGGATATTTCATCTCAATTCCTGCGCGATCCTTGGTATTGGCCAGAAATTTGGTTCAAAAATCCTCAAATCAAAAATCCACATCTAATTTATCCAGGTGACATTCTCACTATTGTTTACATCGAGGGACAAAAACGCGTGCAAATTCAACAACGCGGAGAAGATGGAAAAATTCACTTATCAGGATCAGGCATTCAAATTGTTAAACTGTCACCCCGAATTCGTTCAAAACCCATTGATGCCAGCATACCTTCTATACCGATTGTATCGATTAGACACTTGTTATCACGCCCAATTGTAATTGCCGAAGCGGTATTAAAAAATTCAGCTTATGTTATTTCGAGTATGAATAATAATTTAGCTAATAGCACTGGTGATACGCTCTATGTGAGAAAACTTGACACATCATTAGGTAATGGTCGTTATCAATTACTCAGACCCAACAAGCCATTAAAAGATCCAATTACTGACGAACTTCTTGGCTATGAGGCACTTTATGTTGGTGAAACAAAACTATTACGTCGTGGCGATCCAACAACACTCTTGGTCACCAGCTCAGTACGCGAAATTCTACAATATGATCGTATTATTCCTTTAGATAATATTGACTTTGCGAGAGACTTCTTCCCTAAACCACCGGTTCAACCAGTTCGAGGAGAAATAATATCATTAGTTGATGCAATATCTCAGCTAGCTCGCTACCAAACAGTGTCGCTAAACCTTGGCCAACGTGATGGCATCGAAACAGGCAACTTGCTTCGAATAAAACATGTGGGTTCGGTAATTCAAGATATTGAAGAGGAAGACCCTGACTTTCGCGTCAAACTGCCCGATGAAGCAGTGGGTTTCGTTATGGTCGTAAGGACATTCGAGAAAATGAGTTATGGTATGGTAATGGAAGCTGATCGTCCCATTAGCATAAAGGATTATGTAGAATCACCTTAAAAATTGTGCTTTTAATAATATAGTAGGATTTGAATAAAGTTTGAGATAGAGCTTAAATACTTCTGCAGATCAATCTATCAATACGATATGGATGTCACGTTTATGCAAAGAGATCAGTTTGCGAACTTTCTCCGCTTATTTCACATTTTTGGTATTGGTCGAGTATCATTAATCGACTTACGTAAAAAATTTGGTGGTGATTTCAATCAAATATTCAACGTCACTCGCCATGACCTCAAAGCAGCGGGACTAAACGCTAGCCAAATAGACCAAATAAAGTCTCCCAATGAGGCTCAAGTCGAGGCAGAAATTGCCTGGGCAAACGAACCAGACAATCACATTATTTGCTTCGATGATGACGCCTATCCAGCATTACTGAAACAAACTACAAACTACCCCGCTCTGCTCTATTGCAGTGGCAATATTGATTTACTCACTAATCCGCAGATTGCAATCGTCGGAAGCCGCAACTGTACCCCAGGTGGAGCAAAAACCGCACATGACTTTGCCGCCTATTTATCCAATGCAGGCATTACAATTACGAGTGGCATGGCCATCGGCATCGACACCCACGCCCATGTTGGAGCCATGACCGGTATAGGTAAAACGATAGCAGTCACGGGGACTGGACTAGACAAAATCTATCCCGCAAAAAATCGTCAGTTGGCTTACGACATCCATTCGGATGGTCTATTGGTTACAGAATTTCCTTTAGGTACCAGCCCGCGTAGCAACAACTTTCCTCGCAGAAACCGAATTATCAGTGGGCTCAGTGTCGCCACATTAGTGGTTGAAGCGGCTCGTCGAAGCGGCTCACTTATTACCGCCCATCAGGCCGCTGAACAAGGGAGAGAGGTTTTTGCTATTCCTGGATCAATTCATAATCCACAAGTCAGGGGCTGTCATCAGTTAATTAAAGAAGGCGCCCGATTAGCCGACACGGCGGCTGATATTATCGAAGACCTGTCTAGCTTGCTCGGTTATATCGCCAACCTGCCAATCACTCAGCAATCATCTCCTGACAATCCTAAAGACAGCGTCAAACTTGATGAGAGCTACAGTAAACTACTTGAACAAATGGGTTATGACCCAATATCCAAAGATTTGTTGGTAGAACGCAGTGGCTTGACCATCGACAAGGTTTCATCCATGCTACTACTATTAGAGCTCGATGAGCTTATTCAATCGGCGCCTGGCGGCCACTTCGTCAGAATGTAGTGTTAATTTAATTGGAAGTTCTAATTTTGAGGAATTCATGAAAGAAGGTGTCATAGACGTTCTGATGTATATCTTTTCCTGCTATGCGGATCAAGATGACGATCTACCCGAAGACCGTGATGGAATCGATGAAGATCTGCGAGCTGCTGGTTTTGATTCACTTGAAATTGATAAGGCTTTTGACTGGCTTGACGGTCTAGCTCAAGATGACGATATACCTTCGATTGATCAGTCATCTCAAGCTACTCGTATATTTGCTCCACAAGAATCAGCGCGTTTAGCTCAGAATGCTCAAGGGTTTTTAATCTTCTTAGAGCAATCTGGCGTACTAACCCCTATGCTGCGCGAATTAGTCATTAACCGTGTCATGGCGCTTGAATCCGACACAGAAGTTGACATCGAAGAACTCAAATGGGTTGTGATGATGGTGTTGTTTAATAGTTCAGAAGAACACGATGAAGATACCTTAATGCACTATGAAGATATTGTTTTTGCAGACCAACCGGCCATTTTTCATTGATGTGCCTGGAAAGTTTAACCCTGTTAATCGTAGTTTTATAAGTAGTAACCTTTATGGCCAAACATTTAGTCATTGTAGAGTCCCCGGCTAAAGCCAAAACCTGTCTCTTATA
>CAJXUC010000010.1 GCA_913061315.1 uncultured Gammaproteobacteria bacterium
ATCTACACGTAAGGAGTCGTCGGCAGCGTCAGATGTGTATAAGAGACAGATGTAAGCCTAGAATTACAAGATTATTAGAAGCGATTTGAACGGTGAGTTTTGCTTTTAATCCGACGCGTCTGTCGACAGACTACATTAATTAAACACTTATTTAAAAGGTTAAGTCCACCTGGCTTTAGTGAGCAATATAACCTCTTATTCTAATAATTATTGTTACAACAACTTTAAGTTTGGTATTCTTCGCAAAATAACTCAAGGGGAAAAAAAATGAGTGAAAAGTTCCCCAAAGAAAATAATCGGTTTAAGAACCTAGATTGGAAGATGGCAAAAACTGTTTCTTTGTCAATTCTGATTGGCGTGATGGCAGCTTTTGCCGCAAAAGGTCTGTTGCTTGCTATTAACTTCACACAGAACGTTTTACATCCTAGTCCGATCGGTAAACTGGTTGAAGAGCAAGGCATTGAAAACGCTTCACTCACTATTTGGCATGCGTTTACCTTAGTTTTCATGGGTTTGGTTGTTGGACTACTGACACACTATCTAATGCCCAATAGGGCAAATCGTGGACTATCTCATGTCATCGAAGATGTGCATTTCAATAATGGACAAACGGGCGTCAAAGAGGGTCTTGCGGTTGGTCTTATTTCGGCAGTGTCGATTGGTGCAGGTGCTTCTGTTGGACGATATGGGCCTGCCGTTCACTTGGGTGCTGCTCTTGCCAGTGGTATTGGTACATCCTTTAAGCTGGATGACCAAGAAAAATTAACCTTGAGTTGTGTTGGTATTGCTGCGGCTATTTCAGCTTCTTTTCTGGCGCCTATGGCGGCAGTTATTTTTGTGCAGGAAGTGGTTTTACGACAGTGGCGCCTGCATCAGTTCATTCCAACGGCAGCGGCAGCGGTGGCGGCTTCTGAAACCGCTAAATTGCTTGATGTACACTTTATTATTGCCAGTAACCTGGTGCCTGACGACGTACCAGCGTACGAGTTTTTGTTTTTTGGTCTGATCGGTGTGTTATGCGCTATCGTTGGTATTGCCTTTAATCGACTACTACCAATGGCAGCAGGTTGGGTCGCAAAGAACGTGAAGGTCGACAATAGATTAAAGCCTGCCATTGGTGGAATGATTCTGGCTGGTATTGGCTTCGGTTACCCTTCTGTACTAGGGCTCGGTGGGTATGAGACTCAAATGGCGGTTGCTGGAAACATTGCCTTAAAGTTATGTTTAACCCTGCTTGTGCTTAAATTTGTGGCCACTATTGTGAGTCTGGCGTTTGGGTTTAATGGCGGTGTGTTTGGTCCAAGCCTATTTATGGGCGCGATGATTGGTGCTTCTGTTGGGATTGTGGTTGAGGGTGCGGGCATTCCGATTTCGGGTATTTCACTGTATGCTATTGCGGGTATGGGAGCTACGGTCGCTACCGTCATAGGTGCCGTATATGCCGCTATTATAGCGCTGATTGAAATGACCGGTAAACTGTCACCATCCATACCGTTGTTATTTTCGGTTACATCGGCTTATGTTGTGATTTATTTATTCTCGCAAAGTTCTTTACTGGTCAACCAGTTGAATGGTCGAAATAAAAATCCGTTTGATGAAGTACGCCCAACCGATAAAAAGTATGAAGGTATTAAACCGGCGCCTTAGTGGCCTGTTAGTCTATTCGATTAGCCGAACGCTGAACCCGTGGACATTCTAAATGGATATCCACGAGTGAGTTTAATTTTAAGGTTTGTATGCAGCTTTGCCTAATACAATAATAAATCTAGGTTGCTAGTTTATTAACTAATGTTGAATTAATTTTTGATTTTATGTCGTCAAGGTCACATTACTTAATCATTAGGGGAGTGACTCAAAGTCAATCGTTGCTATTTTTTTGCAGAATGGCAACGAATTGAATCTTAATTACTCTTCTGTCCTTGCTTGCTCTGCGTTAAGACTGGCTTGCGCGATTTGACGAACCAGTTCGTCATCTGTTGATAGCCTTTCCAGTGCGCGTTTTGCTTCCATTTCGTCCATGCCATCAGCCGTGACTAAGCCTTCGGCTATCTCGCGCAGGGCTATAACGGTTGGTTTATCGTTTTCAGCTGGGACCAAAGGATCAGCACCTTGTGAGATCTGGCGTGCACGACGTGAGGCAAGCAATACTAGATCAAACCGGTTATCTACGTGTTCGAGACAATCTTCAACAGTGATACGCGCCATGCTTTAGCTCCAAGGAATGATAGATATAAAAAGGGGGCGTAATAGTAGCTAATTCGAATGAAAATCTAAACCATTTCTTTTGGAATTGAGGCAATTAATTGCTTATTTTTCAGTATTTGTCGTTCTTTAGTCATTCCTTGAGCGTGAATGATGCATTCGAGGTCGTATAAAGCTTGGTTGAAGTCTTCATTCACTACTAAATATTCGGCATCATTCCAGTGTGACATTTCTCTGTCGGCCGATTCCATCCGACGATTGATGGTTGTTTTGTCGTCAGTGCCACGGTCAACCAGACGTTGCTCTAAAGTTTCTCTGGAGGGGGGCAAAATAAAAATACAAACCGTATGGGGCATTTTTTGTTTCACTTGTCGAGCGCCCTGCCAGTCAATTTCTAATATGACGTGTTTGCCACTATCGAGAATACCTTCAACCGAACGCTGGGCCGTTCCGTATGAATTATCGAATACTTGGGCATACTCGATAAACTCATCGTTCTCGATCATTGATTCGAATTGGTTAAGGTGGACAAAATGATAATCGGTTGTGTTGACTTCACCGGGTCTGATTTCTCGAGTGGTATGGGACACGCTAACTACTAATTCCTCAGGTTTTTTCGCCAGCAATGCTTTAACCAAGCTGGTTTTACCCGCACCTGAAGGTGCCGAAATTGTAAATAAGCAAGCTGTGTTCATACCAGGTCTCTTGGAACAATCGATTGATCGACAGAATTATCGTTTAATTTTGGTGATATTGTAATGACAGTTTGAGTGTAGCCCAATACACTTATATGACTCAACCTTACAGATTGATATCACTTAATTTACATGCTCAGTCCTGATTATTTAAACCGCTTCGAAGGTCTCGCGAGAGTATTTGGAATGGCGTCACTTGAACACCTTCAGCAAGCACACTTTTGTATTGTCGGTGTCGGTGGCGTTGGTTCTTGGGCTGCAGAAGCGGCGGCTCGCTCTGGGGTGGGAAAAATTAGCCTGATCGACCATGATGACATCGATTTAAGTAATACTAACCGACAAGTTCACACGCTGCTAGATACTGTAGGGCAAAGCAAGGTGGAGGTATTAAAAGCCCGCATACTGCAAATTAATCCAGAATGCGACTGCACTGCGATAGATGATTTAGTCACCCGCGGTAACATTTTAAAATTCAATTTCGCTCAATATGACTGTGTGATCGATGCGATTGATCACGTGCAGCATAAAGTGTCTTTAGTACACCACTGTCGGCGCAATAAAATCGCTTTGGTTTCAACCGGAGGTGCGGGTGGGCTAACGGACCCGACGCGAATTGAAGTGGATGATTTGATTCGCTCGTACAATGACCCGTTATTGGCTAAAATGCGGGCTAATTTGCGCCAGCAATTGGGTTATAGCCGGAATCCTAAGCGCCGTCATATGATAGATTGTGTGTTTTCTACCGAGCAGCCTAGCTATCCTGCAGACGATGGAGGTATTAGTTTAAGTAAGCCAAAGCGACCAGAGAGAACGTCTCTTGACTGCTCAACGGGCATTGGTTCGTTTGTTGGCGTTACCGCTAGCTTTGGCTTCACGGCTGTGTCACACGCAATAAATAAGTATTTACGTAAGAAGGCAAAGTAAAGGAGTCCAGATAGTCATTTTAATGTTAATAGCATCAGGAGTATTAATCTAATAAGTGATAAGCTCATTAATAAGAAATTAAAATAATAAAGTTCTAAAAATAAAACACTAACAATAAATTAACGCAATCTCAGGGGAAATTAATGTCTGATCAAAATGAATCTAGTAAAAAACCATTAGTAATTGGGGTAATCGGTGTCGCCGTTTTGGCCATAGTATTATATTTATCGGGTGTTTTGACGCCCAAAGAAGCGCCTAAGCCTGAAGTAGCTAGTGCAGCGGACAATGTTGGTTTTGTTTATGTCAGTCCGGTCGGTGACGCTGGCTGGACTTATCAGCATGACCTCGGTCGATTACAAATGGAAGAGCAAACCGGTGTTACTTCTAACTTCGTCGAAAACGTGGCTGAAGGTGCTGATGCCGAGCGTGTGATCAATGAAATGGCCAAACGGGGTGATAAGGTTATCTTTGCCACTAGCTTTGGTTATATGAACTATATGTTAAAAGTATCAGAAAATTTTCCTGATACCGCTTTTGTTCACGCCACAGGTTACAAAATGGGTGAGAACATGGGTATTTATAATGCACGGTTTTATGAAGGCCGCTATCTCACGGGTGTTATTGCGGGTGAAATGACTCAGTCGAATGTGTTGGGTTATGTTGCAGCCTTCCCAATCCCCGAAGTGCTTCAGGGTATTAATGCGTTTATTCAAGGGGCTCGTAGTGTCAATCCAGACGCAGAGCTACGTGTTATTTGGGTGAACTCATGGTTTGATCCAGGAAAAGAGCGTCAGGCGTCTTTGACCTTGATGTCTCAGGGTGCTGATGTTTTAACACATCACACGGACTCGACTGCTGTGGTTCAGGCCGCAGAAGAAAAAGGTCAATATGCCGTGGGTTATCACTCGGATATGTCTAAATATGGACCTAACGCCCATTTGACTGCTACAACCCATCATTGGGGTGAATTTTACACTAAGACGGTCAAACAAGTTCAAGCCGGTAACTGGAAGCCAGAAAGCCTTTGGGGCGGTTATGCGGATGATATGGTGAGTCTTGCACCTCTGAATAAAGCGATACCGGCTGAAGTTCAGGCACGTATTGTCAAAATGGAAGCGCAGATGGCTGATGGCAGCATGCATGCATTTGCAGGCCCAGTTGTTGACCAAGATGGCAATACGGTTGTTGCAGCTGGCGACAATATGACGGACGACCAATTGGGCAGTATGGATTTTTATGTTCAGGGCGTTGTAAGTAAACTACCTAAAAAGTAGTCTTGAGTGTATGTCAGGGTGGATATAATTGGGATATCTACCCTGCCTAATATTACTGTTTGCTATAAGGGTAAAGATGGATTTTTTAAAGCGAAAAATCAGATAAAACTATGGAAGCCTACCTTTTAGACTGGGCCAATTTATTGTTGCGTTGGCTACACGTTATTTCGGGTGTTGCTTGGATAGGCGCTTCGTTTTATTTCGTTATGTTGGATAATTCATTAACTCAACCTGTGAAAAGGTCCGACAGTGACAAGGGTGTCTCAGGCGAATTATGGGCAGTTCATGGCGGTGGTTTTTATCACAGTCAAAAATATAAGGTGGGCCCCAAAGGCGAGCCACTGTCTGATAATTTACACTGGTCAAAATGGGAAGCCTACACCACCTGGTTTTCAGGCATGGCGCTGCTCGTGATTATTTACTGGTTTGGCGCCAACACCTATTTAATTGATCAACAAGTTATGCCAATGTCAGCAACGATGGCTATCACTATTAGCGGGAGTGTGCTGGTCGCAGGTTGGCTAATTTATAATACGCTGTGCCGAGTTTTGGCTAACAAAGACACGTTACTCACCGCTATTATTTTGTTGCTCATTATTGCCACTGACTGGGCTTTGTTTCAGGCTTTTAGTGCACGTGCAGCTTACCTGCATGTGGGTGCGATGATGGGAACGATTATGGTTTTCAATGTGATGATTCACATTATTCCTGGTCAAAAAAAAGTCGTAGCGCAAATCCGCGCGGGCGAAGAACCTGATTCAGCTCCTGGCATCATCGGCAAACAGCGATCAGTGCACAATACTTATTTTACGCTGCCAGTCTTATTTATTATGATCAGTGGCCACTATCCAATAACCTATGGCAATGAACATGGTTGGTTGGTGCTCGCGTTTGTAATGATGGCAGGCGTTTTAATCCGTCAGTTTTTTGTCCTGCGCCATCGTGGGCAGGTCCTATGGTGGCTTCCGGTCATTGGCATTATTATTCTACTGGCGCTTATATGGGTTTTAAGACCCTCGACTGAAGGCATTGACAATACAGCGAGTGTTGCAATTGTTAGTGACGCACAAGTCACGCAGGTGATTGCGGCGCGTTGCACTGTTTGCCATGCGGTATCGCCCACTCAAGCTGGATTTTCAGCCCCACCCTTGGGATTGGTGCTTGAGTCAAGCGAGCAGATAGCGCTAAATGCTGAAAAAATTGCGACTTCAGTCCAGAGTCACTATATGCCGTTAGGCAACTTGACCGGTATGACTAACGAAGAGCGCCTTATCATTAGTACCTGGTATCGCCAGCGTTCGACAATTAAACAACCGTTATGAAAGTCATTTCATTACCAGTGCAACTCGATAGCAGTCGTTGTGACAAGGCCATTCGCGCATCGTTTTTACATTTTAATGACGACCCGGACAAGTCTTTAGACAGTTGGGAATATATTGAAGATGGTCTTCTTATTCTTAAACTTGGCCATGTTACTGCGCTGGGTAAAGCAGATGACTGGTTTGACTTTTTACCTGATGGTGTCGAGTTTCATGATTTTACTGGCAAATTAATTATGCCGGGTTTTATTGATACCCATACTCACTACCCGCAAACTGACATGATTGCGAGCCATGGTGCACAACTGCTTGAATGGCTCGAAAAGTACACTTTTCCCACTGAAGCTAAATTTTCAGATATTAATGTTGCCAACGCGACGGCGGAATTTTTTTGCGACGAATTATTACGCAACGGCACTACGACAAGCGCTGTTTTTGCAACGATTCACCCTGAATCGGTTGACGCCATATTTGGTGCTGCTCAAAAACGTGACATGCGGATAATTTCTGGCAAGGTAATGATGGATCAAAATGCGCCTGACTTTTTGTGCGATACGGCCGAAACTAGTTACGAAGATAGCGCTAAACTGATTGAGAAGTGGCATGGAAATGGTCGGGCTTTGTATGCGGTTACGCCTCGATTTGTACCTACTTCGTCAGTTGATCAATTGCGAATGGCTAATCGTTTGCGTCACGAATATAAGGCGCTTTACCTTCAAACACATGTGGCAGAAAATACGGATGAAGTTGCCTGGGTAGCTGAGTTATTCCCAGATCGTCGTAGCTATCTTGATGTTTATGAGCATTATGGTTTAGTGGGTGAGCGATCAATTTATGCACATTGCATTCACCTAGATTCGACTGATCGAAAGTTAATAGCTGATAGGGGGGCTTCAATGGCTTTTTGCCCGACCTCTAATTTATTTTTAGGCAGTGGTTTATTTGATCTGGACAGTGCGCTCTTCAATAATATTAAAGTTGGAGTCGCAACTGATGTGGGTGGTGGTACCAGCTTTAGTATCTTACAAACACTCAACGAAGCTTATAAAGTCAGCCAAATGTCAGGGCAAACCTTGACGTCAATGAAAGCTTTTTATCTGGCTACTCTGGGTGGCGCTAAAGCGCTTTCTCTCGATCATAAATTAGGCAATTTTGAACTGGACAAAGAAGCTGATTTTGTGGTGTTAGATTTAGAATCAACCCCATTGATGGAAAGGCGCATGGACAACTCGGATTCAATCCAAGATAAGTTGTTTGCGTTAATGATGTTGGGAGACGATCGTGCGGTTCACGCTACCTTTGTGATGGGTGTTTGCCGGTTTAAAGAGGGCCGTTCGACATGTCAGGATTAGTGGTCGAGAATATACATCGTCTAGTCACGATGGATAATCAGCGCCGCGAAATTGAAGATGGTGCGGTGGTGATTGAGCATAATAAAATTATATTCGTTGGTTCCACCCTCGACGCGCAACAATGGCTTAAAAAGCACCCGATGACCATTGGTCGTCGAGTCGACGCTAGTGGCACGGTGGTATTACCTGGCCTAATTAACTGTCATCACCACTTGTATCAAACCCTCACCCGAAGTATTGGTACTGCAGAAGGGCTGTCTTTATTTGACTGGCTAAAAGCACTTTATCCAATATGGGGGCAAATGGATGCTGAGGCGGTTTACGTAAGCGCTAAGCTTGGACTGGCAGAATTATTACTGTCAGGAGCTACCACCGTGGCTGATCATCTTTATCTGTTTCCTAACGATGCTAAACTTGATGATGAAATCAGGGCTGCAAAAGAACTTGGGGTGCGTTTTCATCCGACGCGTGGCAGCATGAGCCTTGGTCAAAGTCAGGGTGGTTTGCCACCGGATAGCCTCTGTGAAGATGAAGCCGACATCATCGCCGATTGTATTCGCGTAATCGAAAAATTTCATGATCCAGAACCCTGTTCGATGTTACGCATTGGTCTTGCGCCCTGTTCGCCGTTTAGTGTGACTACCGATTTAATGAAGCGCTGTGCAAATCTGGCACGGCAATATAAGGGCGTTAATTTACATACCCATTTAGCTGAGACCATCGACGAAAACCGTTTTTGTGAAGAAAAATTTGGTATGCGTCCGTTGCAATATATGCAAAGCCTCGGTTGGACGGGTGACGACGTTTGGTTCGCACACATGGTTCATCCGGACTCTGATGAAATAGAAACGCTGGCTAAAACTAAAACAGGCGTTTGTCACTGTCCGAGTAGCAATATGATTCTGGCGTCGGGTATTGCGCCTATCCGTGAAATGATGGATGCCAATGTTCGAGTCGGTCTTGGTGTCGATGGGTCTGCCAGTAACGACGGTAATCACTTGTTGGGTGAAGCTAGGCAGGCAATGTTATTACAGCGAGTTGGTTGGCCCGGTTTTGAGTCGAATGCGGATCGTTTTTCGGCTCGTGAAGCATTGGAACTTGCAACGCTTGGGGGTGCATCAACCCTAGGTCGGGACGATATTGGCAGTCTAGAAGTTGGCAAAGCGGCCGACTTGATTGCATTCCGTGTTGATGACCTGAGCCATGCTGGTGGTATGAGTGACCCAGTCGCATCGTTACTCACCTGTGCACCCGGCACCGTTTGGTTGTCGGTTATCAATGGTCAAATTGTTGTCGAAGATAGTCAGATTCCCGTGTTGGATATTCCTGCGCTGGTGAAGCGGCATAATGAAATTTCACTGGAACTGTTAACCAAAGCAGGCGGGGCTTAAATGATGGATTTCTTTGATGATGATCTCGCAAAAACTAACTTTTTAAAGGCTAAGGTAATTATTCGAAGTTTAAATGGTCAGCCAAAAGCTAAAATAATGATCTACTGCTCACTATTGGCTTAGGCAATGTATTGGATAAAATTATTAGATGCTTTAGATTAAGCTTATAATTAACAATAATATTTATAGTATAATTCTGAAAAATTTAAATAAATTAACCTAACCTATTGAAATATATGAATATTGACCAACTTTTTGAACAAAGCTTGCAGTTGCTCGGTCTCGGGATGGGGTCTGTTTTTGTCATATTAACGCTGTTGATTGGTATTATTTCGGTTATTTCGAAACTGGTACCTGAAGAAAAATTTGTTGATCCATCGGGAAAAGCGCCTGCACCTGCATCGCTAGCCGAAAATACTCAACACATTGCCGCTATTCAAGCCGCTGTTCATCAGTTTAAAAAACAATAGTTTCGGCGTTATCTATTTCGATACGTCTTAGCTAATAGATTCAGATTAATAGACCCAATCAGCCTAACTCATCAATAAATGTCTAGTTTAGTTAATAAAGCATGCAACTTTCCAGGTACTCAATTCATGGCTAATCCACTTTTGTTGACTGATGTCGTTTTGCGTGACGCGCATCAATCGCTATTTGCAACCCGTCTCCGAATAGATGACATGCTGCCAATAGCAGCTGAACTCGATAAGATCGGCTACTGGTCATTAGAGACTTGGGGTGGCGCAACATTTGACGCATGTATTCGATTTTTGGGTGAAGATCCTTGGGAGCGTTTACGCAAGCTAAAGTTAGCTATGCCAAATACGCCAATGCAAATGCTATTACGTGGCCAAAATGCCTTGGGATATCGCCACTACGCCGATGACGTTATTGAAAAATTCATCGAACGTTGCGCCATCAACGGCATGGATGTATTTCGTATTTTTGATGCGATGAATGATATGCGTAACCTTGAGACGGCGATCAAAGCCACTGTCAAAACCGGCAAACATGCGCAGGGTGCGATTTCTTACACTATAAGCCCAGTACACAACAATGACCTCTGGGTTGATATGGCAAAACGTTTAGAAGATATGGGTTGTCATTCGATTTGTATTAAGGACATGGCCGGGCTGTTGAAACCTTATGTTGCTGAAGAGCTTGTTAGTCGCATCAAAGAAACCTGCAGTATTCCGCTCTCCATGCATTGCCACGCCACGACTGGATTATCGACAGCAACTTATTTAAAGGCGATCGAAGCGGGTATCGACATGCTCGATACTTCAATTTCATCAATGAGTTTAACTTATGGGCACTCCGCAACAGAAACGTTTGTTTCTATTCTCGAAGATACCGAACGGGCCACGGGCCTGGACCTTAATTCACTAGAAAAAATCTCGTTATACTTTCGTGATGTGCGTAAAAAGTATGCGGCTTTTGAAGGATCACTTAAGGGCGTTGATCCCCGAATTTTGACGGCACAGGTGCCTGGTGGAATGCTGACTAACCTTGAAGGCCAATTGCGCGATCAAAACGCTTTGGATCGTTTCGATGAAGTTTTAATTGAGATTCCGAAAGTTCGCAAGGATTTGGGTTATGTCCCGTTAGTCACGCCAACTTCTCAAATTGTGGGAACTCAGTCAGTCATCAATGTTCTCAGTGGCGAACGATACAAGTCAATTAGCAAGGAAACAGCCGGTTTATTAAGGGGTGAATATGGCGCAACATCGGCACCTGTTGATAAAGCATTACAACAACGAGTGCTAAATGGCGCTGAGCCAATCACCTGTCGTCCGGCTGACTTACTGGCCCCAGAAATGGATCGTTTAACTGAGGAGCTGAAAAGTTTGGCTCAGTCAGATGATATTAAACTGGCAGAAAATGAAATTGATGATGTGTTGATTTACGCCTTATTCCAACAAGTTGGTATTAACTTCCTAAAGAATCGGGATAATCCTGGCGCGTTTGAACCTGCACCGGGTAATGAGCCTTTAGCGCTCGAAATAGCTGCTGCTCCCGCTGCGTCAACGTCTGATTTTGCTGCCGAAAGCTATAAAGTCAGTGTTAACGGAACACAATATGATGTTGTGGTGGGCCCGGGTAATAGTGACATTAACCAAATTATAGCGGCTACACCGGCTGCAACGCAGGCAGAGGGCACTGCAATCAAATCTCCGTTGGCAGGCAGTGTTATCGAGAGCTTGGTTTCAGTGGGCCAAAAAATTAATGAGGGTGATCCGGTAATGATTATTGAAGCAATGAAAATGGAAACTGAAGTTCGAAGTCAATGCAGCGGTTTAGTGCAATCGATAAGTGTTAATAAAGGTGATGCCCTTCAGGCAGAGCAAACTCTCATGATGGTGGGCTAACAGTGGAGCAAGGTTTAATACAACTCTGGGCGTCAACGGGCATAGCTAACTTCACGATTGGTTCGGTGGTTATGATTATCATCAGTTCATTGCTAATTTACCTAGCCATTGCGAAAGGCTTTGAACCGCTACTGTTACTGCCAATCGGCTTTGGTGGTGTTCTTGCTAATATTCCAATTGCCGAAATTGCTGGCCCCGAAGGCTTGCTGGGTATTCTGTATCACTCGGGTATCGAAACGGGTGTGTTCCCACTATTGATCTTTATGGGGGTCGGCGCCATGACTGATTTTGGTCCATTGCTGGCTCGACCTAGCTTGATGATTCTGGGTGCTGCGGCCCAGTTTGGTATATTTGTTACCTTGTTTGGTGCGATTGCAATGAATATGATTCCAGGTATGGAATTTTCCATGGCTGATGCGGCTGCGATTGCTATCATTGGGGGTGCGGATGGTCCAACGGCAATCTATGTCGCGTCCCGTCTGGCACCTGATCTGCTGGGTGCTATTGCTGTGGCTGCCTATTCCTATATGGCATTGGTGCCTATTATTCAGCCACCGATTATGAAATTACTCACCACAGAGAAAGAGCGAGCCACAAAAATGTCAGTTTTACGGCATGTCAGTAAGCTCGAAAAAATTCTATTTCCGCTGACTTTGTTACTGATCACAATTTTATTATTGCCGTCGGCAACGCCGCTAGTCGGCATGCTTTGCTTTGGTAACTTGTTGAAAGAATGTGGTGTGGTGGATCGCCTAAGTAAAACAGCTCAAGGTGAGTTGATTAATATTGTCACCATCTTTTTAGGTCTGGCGGTTGGTTCCAAGTTGGCCGCTGATAAGTTTCTTAATATTGAAACCATCGGCATATTAGTACTGGGTATGGTTGCCTTCTCGATTGGAACGGCGGCAGGATTACTGATGGGTAAGGTAATGTATCGAATGACGGGCGGTGCAGTTAATCCATTAATTGGGTCGGCGGGTGTCTCTGCAGTACCCATGGCGGCCCGAGTTGCTAATAAAGTTGGATTAGAAGCAAACCCACAAAACTTTTTACTCATGCATGCAATGGGCCCAAACGTGGCGGGAGTGATCGGTTCAGCGGTTGCTGCAGGCGTTTTATTAGCCATTGTAGGCTAACCGACTTAAACCGTAGGTTGAGCAATTACTGGGGTAATACAAGATTCTAGCGGAAGACTCATATTAAGAAGTTAATAGCTTGATATAACAAACAACAATCAAAATTTGATTCGATTGTTGTTTGCAGGTTTTGGTATGGTTTTCCTTTTATGGGCTTCTTTTTTCTGCAACTGTATTAGAGGGGTTAATACTCGCAATGTTGCTTTGCTTTTGGGCGTGCCAAATCTTAACGGTCAAGGGATCACCGACTAATTGCTGGGTGTCTAGGCTCGCTGTCAAACCTGCAGCCTCAAAACAGTTGAGAATTTCATCGTCAGAAAACCCCAGCCTGAAGTGTTTATAGTCATTTCGCAAATATTCTTCAGTGTGTGCAGCAAAATCGACGATGATCAATCGACCATGGGTGCGTAATACCCGACTAGCCTCTAGTATGACGTCAATTGGATTGTCACTATAGTGCAACACTAAGTTTAGGATGGCTAAGTCGGTGCAAGCGTCGTCCATTGGTAACTGATACATGTCACCCTTTCGCACATGAATATGGGCGAGCCCTGCTTGTTCGATATTGCTACGAGCGATGGCCAACATACCGCTGTTTAAATCGACACCAATGCCGTGTGAAATCCGGTCTGATAATATTTCAAGCACACGTCCAGTGCCTGTTCCTATATCGAGTAAGTCACCAATCGACTGATCGCCAATCACGTCTAAAAGCCGCGCATCTAGTTGTTGTTCGGGTACATGAAGCGCTCGAATACTGTTCCAGCTGTGGGCAACCTGCTGGAAATAGTCTTGTGCCTTTTTAGCTCGGCTATCCCGTACTTGGTTGAGACGCGACATATCTCGAATCAATAAGGTGTCAGTTTCTGGAATCAGAGTTATCAATGCGTGAGCCAGACTAGAACTTGAATCTTGGTCTGAAATCCGAAAGTACACTTGTGCTCCCTCAGGCAAACGTTCTAACAACCCAGCTTCAACCATTAGTTTCAAGTGTCGAGAGACGCGAGGTTGACTTTGTCCTAATATCTGAACTAATTCGGAAACACTGAGTTCCCCTCGAGAGCAAAGGGTTAAGATTCGCAGCCGTGTATGTTCACCCGCTGCGCGCAAGCCTGATAATAAAGTGTCTAAGTTATGCATTCTTTTATTTACACTATATAAAGATATGTTTATATTTGCATTCGGTAGGTCTTATTGCAACATATACTGATCGACATCATTATAAAAAACCCATCCATTACTCAATAAAACTGGAAAACGAATTGAATAATCTATTTGAAACAATGTTGGCGGAAAACCAGACCCTTTTAGCTGATGGCGCAACTGGCACTAACTTATTTGCCTTAGGCCTACAAAGTGGTGACGCTCCTGAGCTGTGGAACACGGAAGAGCCACAAAAAGTTGCGTTCCATTATCGAGGTTTTATTGATGCGGGTTCTGATATTGTTTTAACGAATACCTTTGGTGGAACTCGCTATCGCCTAAAACTTCACAAAGCTCAAGAACGCGTTGCTGAGCTCAATATTGCCGCAGTGTCGATTCTCAAAGAACAAATCATAGATTCTGGCCGAACAGTCGCAATCGCGGGTTCAATTGGCCCAACGGGTGAAATTTTAGCGCCTTTGGGTGAGATGATTCCAGAAGAGGCCGTTGCTGCCTTTGCCGAACAAGCATTAGCACTCAAAGAAGGTGGAGCTGATGTACTGTGGATTGAAACCATGTCATCGCAGGAAGAAGTTGAGCTCGCCGTTGAAGGTGCGTCACAGGCAGGTTTACCTATCGTTTTTACGATGAGCTTCGATACCAATGGCCGAACAATGATGGGCGTTGGCGCGGCTGATATGATGAATTTACATCATAGAGTAAAACCTCATGCTCACGCTTGTGGTACTAACTGTGGTGTGGGTGCATCTGAAGTGGTGGCTGCAGTATTGAATATGAAAGCCACGGCTGTCGAGGGTACTGATCCGGTGATCGTGGCGAAAGCTAACTGTGGTATACCTGAATTCGTCAATGGAAAAATAGTCTATAACGGAACCCCAGAAATAATGGCTAATTACGCCATCATGGCGCGTAATGCTGGTGCCAGAATTATTGGCGGCTGTTGTGGTACTTCTCCTGAGCACGTGCTAGCAATGCGTCAGGCGTTAGACAGTAATCCTATCTCTGTGGCTCCCACGTTGGATGAAATTTTAGACTTGCTGGGTGATGTTAGTGAGGGCGCTAAAGCACAGTCGCGGGGAGAACATGCAGTAAAAGTTAGGGTAGCCAGTGGAAAACGGCGACGTAAATAATATGAAGTAAGGAAGGTAATTTAAGTATTCTGTGAAATAACAATCATGGCAATTAACCCTTAAGGGGGTAAGCGACCGTAACTGGTAGGTTAGGACCTATGTGCATAGACAATCTTTAGGTTTCCAAAGGCCAGCCTTTGTAGCGTTCTCTGTATCGCTTCTGGTTTTAAGTAAAGTAGGCAACCCTCTTTCCTCGCAACTCAGCACAAAGAGGCCCCGAGGGGTTATCTGGCCTAACTGTAACCAAATAGTACCCGCACAGTTTACCAAAAGAGCTCAACTCAAAGTAGCCCTGGTTCAACACTCAACCCTTATATGCATAGGTGTTGCAATAGATGATTAACACTTGGTCATAACTATACATCCGATTGCCCAGCAAGCTGTGTATAACTTGCCAGTTCGGTAGCAGTTCGGTTAACCATTATCGAACTGAATCGCTCTTAGAGGCCGTTATGAAACAATTTTAAAACAGGTTGGTTAGTTCGGTTAACGTTCGTGCCATCTTTAGGGTGGTGCAATATTTGACTGCCTGTAGTTGTCACTTCAGTAGGGTCATCACGAGGGTTCAACTCGGCCCAATAGATATCCGTTGAGATCAGTGGAAGGAATAACTACTGGGAGCTACTGGCTGAGGACTGTAGGAGCCATGGACTGAACTAATGACCCATGAGAGCTGGTCTGTAGACGGTAGGTGTAACATGATAGACCTACTCAGAGAGATAACCATGATTGATACAGTTCAGGTCTCTATCTTTAAAAGCCTATAGGTTAACTGGAAGTAGTAACTGATTGATATAAATAAGAAATAAACTATGGTGAAGGTCTTAAAGTTATCAGCTATGATTGTTATTTTTTTATGCCATACTATGACCCTATCGCTAAATTTGATAAATTGATTTTACTTATGAGACTCGAGAGAAAGTCAATTTGAGTTGATAACCGGCGAAGGAAATATTCGAGATAAATTTAATTATTGCGACCATATTGCCGTAAGACTAAAAGCAGGTACCAAAGATGACGCAGAATCAAGTATTTGGATACGCCGACCGTCTCCACATCAATCCAGGGCAGACCATCAACTTTCATGTTAGCAGTGAGGGTGATGAATCCTTCAGCGCTTCGCTTGTCCGAATCGTCAATGGTTGTGTGGATGGCGAGAGTAACACCTATCAGGAAATCCCTATTCCGTCAGATTTCGAAGCTGAATACACTGGACGCCAGAAGGCGGTTTATGCTGGGTCATATGCTGAAATTGACTTGACCAACGGTTTCGCGAATGAAGATGCACATACTGTTCAGCTTCATATATATCCGACAAAGCTGCAGGGTGGTGGCCGACAGACAATTGTTTGCCTTGAAGGCAAGGACGGACAATCTATTGAAATTGGATTTGAAGATGCGCGCCTGTCAGCACGCCTGAACAGTTTGCAAGGCCAAACTGAATTGAGCTTGTCAGAGCCTCTTACAGAAGAACGGTGGCACTTGCTGGCCCTCAGTTGGAGCACAAAACAGGGACCTGCAACGTTTCGATCCTGGTGTCTTGAAAATCAATTTCATCAGCCAACGCGGATGAAATATTGCGAAGATACTCAAGAATGCCACGCTCTGGATTTGGGCGATGATGCAGCTATCTATCTAGCCGCAACCGTTACTGAGCCGGATCGTAACGGACAAAAGATTGTTAGAGATTGCTTTGATGGCAAGATTGACGCTCTTCGGATCGCCAGAGAGTTCCTGAGTAAAGATAACGTAATTGCAGCAGCAGAGTTTGCGCCCAATCAGTCAATTCAGACGAGTTTGAGTGGCATTTTCAATTTTTCGACCTTGACGACAGTTTCTTTTTACAATGAACTGAGCCATGAACAAAAGGGGACGTTCGTCAATCTGCCGCTTCTGGGGGTGAGAGGTGTTCGATGGGATGGATCCGTTCACAACTTTGAGGGTGCGTCGGATCATTACAGTGCGGTCCACTTTCACTCAGATGACCTTTATGATTGCGGATGGTCCTGCGACTTCAGCTTTGAAATTCCCGATGATCTGAAATCAGGTTATTACGCCACCAAAATAGCCAATGGCGAAGGAGAGACGGACTATATCCCGTTTTTTGTTTCACCCCGAGCATCGGCCAAAATACGCGCGCCCATTGCCCTGTGGTTGCCGACAATGACCTACCTTGCCTATTCTAACGACCGTATGTCCGACAACAGCGAAAAATACGGCTTTGATGTTGCCGGGTGGAACGGCCAGATCGAACCCGACATGGAAGGCTATGCCAAGTTGCTCGCTCATCCAGAATTTGGCGGCTCGATCTATGACTACCACGAGGATGGCTGTGGTCGGCATTTCTCTTCCTGGCTCAGACCCATGGTGAACATGCGACCGAAGTCATCTCTTTGGTGCCTGACGGCAGATACACTGATCATCAGTTGGCTGGAACATTTTGCGTTCGATTATGACATCATCACCGATCACATGGTGCATGAAGAGGGTGTGGAACTCTTAAACAAATACGCGACGGTTATCAGTGGAAACCACCCCGAGTACGTCAGCAGTGAAATTCTGGATGCAGTATCTACCTATACCAATGACCTTGGTGGCCGATTTATCTATATGGGGGCTAACGGGTATTACTGGGTCACCGGTGTTGATTCAAATTACCCCGCCGCCGTTGAGGTCAGGCGAGGTGTTGGCGGCTCGGGTGCGTGGTTTTCCTATCCGGGAGAGCACTATTTGCAATCCACAGGACAGTTGGGTGGTCTGTGGCGGCACGTGGGGCGGCCTCCGCAGGAAATATTCGGTGTTGGGACGCGTGGGATGGGTTTCCCCGGCAGTATCGGGTTTACCCGAAATCCCGAGTGGGATGACCCACGGGCTCAATTCTTAACCAAGGGAATCACCGAAGAGTGTCTTGGCGATTATGGCATCATGGGGAATGGTGCGGCGGGAGAAGAGATTGATGCGGTGGACTATGAGTTGGGCACACCTACTCATGCGTTGGTGATTGCAAGTTCCCGGAATCACCCACGCGGCATGATGATCGCAAGGGAGGATCTAAGATTTGTGATACCCGATGAATGGGTGCATTCACAAGTTCGCGCAGATATTACATTCTTTGAAACCGCTTCGGGCGGTGCGGTTCTGTCCTTATCTTCGATGACGTGGTGCGGCAGCCTTTCGCACAACAATTTTAACAACGGAATTAGTCAATTGACTGAAAATGCGGTGCGTCGATTTAGTAACCCAGAACCGTTCAGGCTCCCATCAATTTGATTGTCCCAGTCTGTTTAATTATCCGCTTAGGGACATTAACAGACAATAATGGATTGAATTTAGTATTCGTCGTCAAGTATCCTGTTTGGAAAAATCGTAACCTCGACAAGAGGTCACGATCAATTCCTACTCGCTGGTTATCTAAAAAATGCCTCTTCAAATGAGAAGTGAGTCATATTCTCAAGGGCATTGTTTATAACTAAAACTTGATTTTCTACTTTGACCCCATTATTTACAACAGCTTGATCCTGCATGTTGCCGCATTAAATCACCCCTGCTTTTGTAAATATTTCAGCATGTGCTTCGCATCGGTTACTAGATTCAAAATAGAAAAATGAAGCACTAGCGCGCAACTCGTCAATCAAAGGTAAATGGGCAGTTAAAAGCTCACAACTATGGAAGTCCCAAAGTACGACATAGCCTTCTGCTGACATGAAACAAGCACGAGCTGGATTATATCATGTCCACAATGGCCTGTTGGTTGAGTCTGTTGCTTAGCGAATATTAAGCGTATCAAATAGAAGTGTGCCGCCATAATCGCGGGCTATTAATTCAACACATAGTCGTTGCTATCGAAACGATCAGATAGTATCTAGATGGTTTATTTCTAGGCGTAAAGTTTTCATTCTTGAAATGTCAGCGCAGTGAGTCCTATCTCTACGCGGTCATTATCGTCGATTGAACCATCTGCTTTTAATGGAGTTGACGGTTTACATAACGGAATGCGAGTCGGGTCAAGTTTACGATTTAAACCATCAATGGATTAGGATGATTTAGACATAAATTAAGTCCTCAATAACCAAAACATAATCTATTTCAGCATAAGTACTATAGTAGAAAAAAGAAGTGTGTTTGGGTGATTCTTGACATCAGTAGTCTTTAAGTAATGTGGAAATTGGGTAAGGACTTTTTAATTTTTACACATCTTCGATAACGGCACTTGGAAATCTAACTACAGTAATACCATAGGCTTAATGCATCCGTGACATTACGCTTCTCTTGACGATAAAATCGTTTAAAGGTTAGTAGCTAACAACGTTCTTTGTAATTTCTGTAGAGTAAATTTAAGCTTTTGCAAACTCAGCACAGCTATGCTCAATCGCATGAACAAACGAGCGGGCTAAACTGCGAGCAACAAACAAGTCATAACTTTCGTCGTCGACTTGAATGATTAAGGCGTTCATGTGAGCAACTGATGTTAAGGCGCTATTTCCCGCTTTGAAAAAATCAGGGTGAAAGTCGAGTGCACAGTTTTTGGCCATCACTGAACGAGCATGAACGCCACTCAAACGAATACCGCAACGACCGTGACTTTGATCAACAACGGCTGCCTTTTTACCCACTGCCATTTTTAGTTTAGCAAGTAGCGAGTCATCTTCTTCACAAATAACAATCCAGTTGTTGGGGCCAGTCCAGGTCACTTGAATGCTGTCTTTCGAATTGCAAACACCTGGTTTAGTTGGACACTCAACGCCCAACGCCTTGGTGATTGCTTTAGCTACACCATCAAATTGCTTGGCAAAAGCTAACACTTGAATGGCTGTTAGAGTGGGACGCTGTTCGAGACGCAGACCCTGGCAGTCGACGATGGCCTCACGATTGATAACCAGTAATGGCGATACGCGAACGGGAGCTGTTTGAGTAGAATTAGGCACGGACGAGTTCTCCTTTTGGATCAATAAACACGGGGTGGCATATTTCAACGCGCACTTTTTCATCGTCGAGAGGGAATACTGCATCGATCTGCTGCCCGTGTCTGGACGCACCGTCTTTCAATAAGCCAAGCGCAATACCGCAACCTAGTGATGGGCTATAGGTAGTCGTGGTGATATGACCTTGTGATTGACTAACACTGTCTAGCTTGATGCTATCGTCAACTAGATGTGCGCCAATACGCAGGTTTCTACCTGATTCCAACGATTTAAATCCGACCACTTGCAAACGACCTTCTTCCAACAGGCCTGGACGTTGCGAGTTATGCTTTCCGATGAAATGTTTGTTTCGATTCGCCATGCCCTCAAGTCCCAGATCTTTCACTGTGGTGCGCCCATCGAGCTCGGATCCAGCAACGTGACCTTTTTCGATGCGCATTGTACCCAATGCTTCAGTACCATAACTGCTAACATTCATTTCCTTGCCCGCTTCTAATAACTCAGTCCAAGCTTGTTCACCAAAATCAGCTGGCACGTTTAATTCGTAAGCCAATTCACCCGAGAAGCTGATACGGAAAAGACGGCCAGTAATGTTATTCATTTTGCATTCGCCAACGGCCATGAATGGAAAAGCTTCATTACTAATGTCAATATCGAGAACCTTTTCGAGCAGCTTACGGCTGTTTGGTCCGGCTATTGCAATGCCTGTCCATTGTTCTGTCACTGAACAGAACACGACGTCTAGCTCGGGCCATACGGTCTGGTGATAGTATTCCATGTGTGACAAGACAGGCGCTGCGTTGGCCGTTGTCGTCGTCATAAAGAAATGATTTTCAGACAGATGAGATGTCGTACCATCGTCAAATGCCATACCGTCTTCACGCAGCATAGCGCCATATCGAGCACGACCAACGGGTAGCTTCAGCCAGTTATTAATGTAGAGACGGTTAAGAAACTCAGGTGCATCAGGGCCTTGAATATCAATTTTACCCAGAGTGGTGACGTCTACTAGAGCCACATTGCCACGGGTATTGTTAGTTTCACGAATATAACAATCATCAAGAGTGTCGCCTACTTTTTGGGGGTAGTAACGGGCCCGTAACCAAAGGCCTGCTTCAATAAAGACTGCATTGTTTTTAACGTTCCAATCATGAATCGCGGTTCGCCGTATGGGCATGAAATCGTTGCCAACAGTGTGTCCTGCGAAAACACCCAAAGCAACGGGAACGTAAGGTGGGCGAAATGTAGTAGTACCCACCTCTGGAACTGGGTCACCCCGCTGTCCGGCAAGCACCGCTAATGCATTCACATTACTGGTCTTGCCCTGATCGGTCGCCATGCCTTGCGTTGTATATCGTTTTAGAAGCTCTACCGAGTCGTAACCTTCTTGGGCTGCGAGCTCAACATCGCTCACCTTAACGTCATTTTGTTGGTCAATGAATTGCTTGTAAGATTTATTGTGTGGCGTGGGCGAAACCCATAATGCTTCAATAGCATAAGTGCCTTCGTCTTTTGCAGTCGCGACTTTTTTGGCTTTTGGTTTGACTTTAAAGCCTGCCATTTTTGCTGCGTCAACCCCAGCAGCATGGCCTTGATCAAGGCAGTCTTGAAGGTGAAAGCTGCCTTTAGCGGCACCAACAGAGGATTCATCTTGGCGAGAAATACCGGGAATAAACGATGCAATTGAATCTTCATAGACCGGTTTTGCACCTGATTGGCTATGCAAATGAACGTTTGGATTCCAGCCACCGGATGATGCAATTAAATCACAATCAATCCTTTCAGGGTCAGATGTATGACCGTCAGTAGAGACAAGTTGCACATAAGCAACGTGTTGCCTGCCTTCTGCTGAGCCGACTGTTTTGCCTGTAATTAGCCGAATAGAAATGGCGGCCAGTTGAGCGGCTAAATGCTCATCTGGATTGGGTCGAGAATCCACCACGGCCAGAACTTGAACGCCAGCATTATGTAAATCAAAGGCAGTTCGATAAGCGTCATTATTATTGGTGGTAACAATGGCTCTCGTGCCGGGTTTAACACCGTATTGATTGATGTAAGTTCTCACCGCTGAAGCCAGCATAATGCCAGGCTTATCATTATTACCAAATGTCAGTGGACGTTCAGTAGCGCCCGCCGCAATAACGACACGTTTGGGATAAATAGTCCACATGCGTTGGCGTACTTGACCGGCTGCAGGGATCGCAACGTGGTCATTGACCTTTTCAATAGCTGCCATGGTGTTGTGATCGTAGTAACCAAAAACGGTTGTTCGAGTCATCACGCGAACATTATCCATCTTGGACAGTATTTCCATTTGTTCAGCCGCCCATTCGACGCCTGATTTACCATCAATAGTTAATCGTTCACTATTAAGCGAACCACCAATTAAAGGATGCTCGTCAGCAATAACAACGCGTGCACCCGTTGCCGCAGCAGCCAGAGCAGCGGCAATACCCGCTGGGCCTGCGCCTGCGATGAGTAGGTCGCAGTGTTCGTGACATTGCTCGTAATGATCAGGATCAGCTTCGGTGGCGGCAACACCTAAACCAGCAGCCTTACGAATAAAAACCTCGTAAACGCTGGTCCAAAATGACACTGGCCACATAAACGTTTTGTAGTAAAAGCCAGCAGATAATAAGGGTGAAAACACATTGTTAATCGCCATTGCATCAAAGGCCAATGAGGGCCAACGATTTTGGCTGTTTGCTTCTAACCCATCAAACAACTCGATTGTTGTGGCTCGAGTATTCGGTTCTTTACGTGAACCCGTGCGCAGTTGAACAATGGCATTAGGATCTTCTGAACCAGCGGTCATAAAACCACGCGGGCGATGATACTTAAAACTACGGGCAATCAAATGTTGGCCATTAGCGATCAGGGCAGACGCTAATGTGTCGCCATGGAAGCCTTGATAGGTTTTGCCGTCAAATTGAAATGTAATGGGTCGACTTCGATCGATTAGTCCACCTGCGGCGGTACGAAATTGTTGAGTCACGTGTTAAGCCCCCTTGTTGACTTTTTGCCTGCCGGTAATATTGGCGAAGCGGGTGCAGTACTGTAAATTTCATGCGTTAGCGTATTGCGTTCCACGACAATCCAAGCACGACAGCCATTAACATGCTGCCAGTGTTCAGTATGTTTCCCAGCCGGGTTTTTTCGCGTATGGACAAAGCGGCTCCATGCTTCAATTGAGTCGTCGTCAGATGGCCGTTCTAAAGTGGCATCACCGCCATAAGAAAATTCATCTTCATTGCGAACCCCACACCAGGGGCATTCGATTCTTAACATGTCATATTCCCTTAATGTGCATTAGGTGAAGCGCCAGCGCCATTTTCGTCGAGCGGGTAACCCTCTCGGAAACGCTCAAGCGTGAAGTCTTTATTCAAATTATGTGGTTTGTCATTGGCAATAGTATCGGCAAAAACCCAACCAGAACCTGGCGTTGCCTTGAATCCGCCATAACACCAACCGCCGTTCATATACAGGTTATCGATGGCTGTTTTACCGATGATTGGCGACCCATCCATCGACATGTCCATGACGCCGCCCCATTGGCGTAAAACACGAAGGCGAGACAAGCAGGGCATCATTGTGACGCCACCCGCTACAACATGATTAAAAGTTGGCAAATTACCGCGTTGAGCGTAGGTATTATAACCATCCAAATCTCCGCCAAACACTAAGCCACCTTTGTCTGATTGGCTGATATAAAAATGACCTGCACCAAAGGTGCAAACAGTATCGACCAGTGGCTTAATACCCTCAGTAACAAAAGCCTGTAAAACATGGCTTTCGATTGGCAGCTTCATGCCAACCATGTCGAATACCTTGCTTGAGTTACCGGCCACTGCAACACCGACCTGACCAGCGCCAATAAACCCACGGGAGGTTTCAACACCCAATACTTTGTCGCCGTCACGTTTAATACCCGTTACTTCGCATTGCTGAATAATATCGACACCAAGCTGATCGGCACCCCGAGCATAACCCCAGGCAACGGCATCATGACGAGCTGTTCCACCACGAGGCTGAGCCAAACCACCTTGAATTGGGAAGCGTGTGTTTTGAGAGAAATCTAGATGAGGCATTAGCTTTTTAACGCCTTCAGCATCATGCATGACGGCATCTACACCGTTTAATAACATCGCGTTACCACGACGGGCAAAGGCATCGCGCTGGGCATCAGTATGAATTAAATTTAAGATTCCACGCTGACTGAACATAACGTTGTAGTTCAGATCTTGACTTAAACCTTCCCACAATTTCATCGAGTGCTCGTAAAACTGTGAGTTAGCGTTGAGCATGTAGTTTGAACGGATGATGGTCGTGTTACGACCTGTATTACCGCCACCAACATAGCCCTTTTCGAGCACAGCAACATTGGTAATGCCGTGCAGTTTTGCAAGATAATATGCCGTCGCTAGACCGTGTCCACCGCCACCAATAATGATGACGTCATATTGTTTTTTAGGATCAGGGTTTCTCCAGGCTCGAGTCCAGCCGCGATTACCAGTAAGTGCCTGCTTGACAAGGCTGAGGCCAGAATAATGCATAAGCGTCGTTCTTCTTTATTAAGTATTATGGGTAAATTAGCACATTATTATCTTAAAATTTTAAATTCTTAGATAACAGAAGCAGACTTACATCTTATATATTGATTTAAACAGAATGGTTCACAGGACGACAATGGATTTCCGACTCTGATACGCATATAAACGACATTAATTTTGAGTCAAGTTGTTACCTAGGCGTGGCCATAACCTGAAGGTTACTGTCAATTACGTTATGCGTTCAATCTGCTCCGTCATGAGTTTTTCGATTGTTACCCATATACTAGACCTTGAGTCAAATAAGCCCTTTAGCGTGACCTAGTAAAAGGTTATCGTGAATTAATAGTCGATCTTAGTCCTTAAATTTTTCAGGTGGCCTCTTTTTGTCTTGGTATCAACTCGTTTCAATTTTGAGCCTCTGGTTGGCTTTGTTGGCCGACGCCTTTTTTGGACCACAGCAACACTCTTCACCAATGCCTGAAGCCGACTTAAGGCCTCTTCTCTATTTTGTTCTTGACTTCGAGTGGATTGAGCCTTAATCACAATAACGCCTTCTTTGCTAATGCGATTATCGTTTAACTTGAGCAGTTCTTCTTTGTAAAACTCAGGCAAAGAAGAATTACTGATATCAAATCGAAGATGAATAGCACTGGAAACCTTGTTAACGTTTTGGCCACCGGGTCCCTGTGCTCGAATAGCTTGCAACTCGATTTCAGAGTCGGGGATCACTACATAGTTAGATATAGAAAGCATGGTCTCCATATTCTAAAAGGTTGATATAAAATATACCAGTTTAGTAAACCTTTTTAGCTGTTATCAACTAATCGAATATTGATGTTTAAAAACAGAACGATGATACTGTTATTTCATCGATTGACAGAATCTAAGTGAGTTTGAGACTGAACCTGAGTTACTAACGCTCTAGTTCTCGTTCTATTAAAAAATCGACCTAATGACTAAAGTGGTAGAAGGCTTTCTGTTCAGCTATAGCTAATTATGGTTTGATATACATTGAAAAAAACTGATCGGAATACTTAAGATGGATGACATTAGTTGGAGTGACTTTGAAAAAGTAGCGTTGCATGTCGGTACCATTATTGAAGTCGAAGACTTTCCTGAGGCAAGAAACCCCGCTTATAAAATTAGTGTTGATTTTGGCAAAGAACTTGGGATTAAAAAGTCTAGCGCTCAAATCACTGATTTGTATGACCGAGAGTCCTTAATGGGTCGCCAAGTTGTTGCCGTTATCAATTTCCCCCCCAAGCAAATTGGCCCAATGCGCTCCGAATGTTTAATCACAGGATTTCATCGAGATGATGGCGCTGTCGTGTTAGCTATTCCTGATAGCAATGTCCCCAACGGGGCTAAATTGGACTGATGGCCAAACTAAAAGTACGAATATCTCATTAAAACTAAGCATTTAAACTTTTTAGCAGAAGATATTATCTTGTATTAATTTATGCTAAATTCCCCCGTTACTCGCCGCCAAGACTCTTAGCATGCCTACCGTATTAAAACGAACGCTTCTATTTTTAACCTTAATGCTGGCCGGTGTCGCGTTATATGCTTTTTGGTACGGCATTTCTGCGGATAAGTACGACGAAACAGCGGTCCCCTACTTTGAAAAGCACTTGACTGATATCACCAGTTGGAAATACTCTAAGTTAAAGCCATTGCTGACGCCACAAGCTCAAACTGAGTTCGAAACTAAAGCGGGTCGTGCCACCTTCTTATTATTTACCCAGCTCGGTCAATTTCAATCCAGTGGCAAGCCTCAGTTTGGTGCTAAGGGTGTTGAGTTTAGTGAAGGATTAGGGGATGTTGATATTGTTTCCTATACCGTCCCAGTAGTTTTTGATACTGGTCCTGCGGTCATAAAAGCTAATCTAGTAATTAACGGCGATTCCTACATTATTCAACATATTGGTATTAGTTCAGCGGTTTTTGCAGAAACTACAGAGTAATCATTACCGCTTGTAGTCGGGCTCTTCGCGATCAAGAATCTCTTTCACCTCTTTTAAATGTAGGTGAGCAGCCTTTGAGTAAGACGCCCATTGCAGTGCTGTTTTTTCAGCCACTTCATGGCTGACTACGCGCAAAGGCTTACCTGTCATCAATGCATTAATATAATTGCTGCAAGACCGCTCAAAATAAAATAGTTCATCAAATGACGCTGCAATACTTTCACCCACGGTTAAACAACCATGATTACCCATCAACAAGACTTTGTTATTGCCCAAAGTCTGACTTAAGCGTTCGGCTTCATTACCAAGGCCCATGCCATCATAATTATTATCAATTGAAACTCGATTGTAAAAGCGCATTGTATTTTGATCGATAGGGGGGAGGCTATCCTGTTCAATGGAAGCTAAAATCGTAGCATATTTTGAATGAACATGAAGCACACAGCGTGCTTGTGGCACATTACGATGCAGTGCGCCATGAATCGCCCAAGCGGTTGGGTCAGGTGCATTCGGCTGATCCATTGTTGAGTCATCATGGGCATCTAATAACAATAATTCACTGGCACGGATATTTGAAAAATGACGACCATTGGGATTGATCAAAAACTGACTGCCATCCTTATTAACGGCAAAGCTGAAATGGTTTGCGATGCCCTCATGCAAGCCAAGACGAGCTGTCATACGAAATACGGCAGCAAGATTGACACGATCTTCATAATAGGGATCATTTTTTATATTGATTGAAGTGTCACTATTGATAATTAACCTGCTCATAACTCGTACCCTTTGTATTTTAATCGTTAATTAAGGCCTGTAATCCAGAATTTGTCCAGACGGCAAATTGCGTCCTATTCTTCCGGCCTATATGGCTTGCCAAGTGATGCAGGCGCATTTAACCGCACTGTATTTCGATCTCTTGAAATAATCACTAGAACAACAATTGTCGCGATATAAGGTAGTGCAGACAAAAATTGAGATGGAACCTCAATCTGTATGCCAGACCCTTGCAAAAATAACTGCGCCACCATAACACCACCAAATAAATAAGCCCCCACCAGTACTCGAAAAGGGCGCCAGGTCGCAAAAACCACCAGTGCTATTGCAATCCAGCCTCTACCTGAAACCATCCCTTCAACCCATAGTGGGGTATAAAACACCGACAGGAAGGCGCCGCCAATACCCGCCATTGCCCCGCCAAACAAGGTGGCGCCATAACGAATTTTGATGACTGAAAAGCCAATTGAATGTGCCGAAGATGGGGATTCTCCAATAGCCCGTAAAACAAGGCCAGACCGGCTGCGGTAAAGAAACCAGACCAATATGAAAAATAAGGCCCAAGAAAAGTAAACTAAAGCTTGCTGGTGGAAAAAAGCAGGCCCAATGATTGGTATGTCAGCCAGCACTGGAATACGAATGGCCTCAACCGTTGGCAAAATGTCGGACTCATAAGGCTTTCCAATGAAGGCGGATAAACCAATACCAAAAATAGATAATGCCAGCCCTGTTGCGACTTGATTACCCATCAAGGTCAGTACGACAAATCCAAACAACAAGGACATTAAAGCGCCTGCCCCCATGCCGGCTAAAACTCCTAACCACGGGCTGCCACTATGAAGTGTCACAGCAAATGCAGTTACAGCACCCATTGCCATCATGCCTTCGGCACCCAAATTTAATACGCCTGATTTTTCGGCAATAAGTTGACCAAGGGCAACAATGATTAAGGGCGTGCCAGCAGTGATGGTGGCAAATAATATTGACGACATAATAACGCCATCCATTAGGGTTTGCCCCACTTGAGTCGATAGTTAATAAAAACGTCTGATCCGAGCAAAAATATTAGCAGCATGCCTTGAAAAACGTTTGAAATAGAGGACGGTAGATTCATGTATTGTTGGCCTTGCTCGCCACCAAGGTAAAGCAGTGCCATTAACAAACTAGCGAAGAAAATACCGATCGGATTTAAGCGTGCGACAAAAGCAACAATAATGGCGGCAAAACCGTAGTTGTTTGATACATGCTCAGTCAACTGACCCATCGGGCCAGATACTTCGGTCATACCAGCAAGCCCTGCCATTGAGCCACCACTGAGTAAGCCAATCCAGACCATTCGTTTGGCTGAAAAGCCAGCATAACGTGCGGCATCACTGGCGTTACCGGCAACTTGCATTTGAAAACCAAGAAAGCTTCGGTACATGAAGACATAGCCAACTAACAAAACGCTTAAGGCAAACATGAACGCTGCATTGAGTCTTGTGCCATCGATCAAAATGGGCAATAAGGCTGATTCTTCAAACATGCGTGATTGGGGGAAGTTAAACCCCTCAGGATCAATCATCGGTCCGTGTACCAACCATGATACTGCCAATTGAGCGACATAAACTAGCATCAGCGAAACAAGTATCTCGTTGGTATTAAAACGGGTTTTTAAGAAGGCAGGAATGGCTGCCCACAACATACCGCCGATACCACCAGCAATCACCATGCATATCAAAATATGAATGCCGTCTGATTCATAAAAATATAAGGCTACGGCGCTGGCGGCGACACCGCCCATAATAAATTGACCCTCGGCACCGATGTTCCAAACATTGGCCCGAAAGCCGATGGCTAGGCCGGTAGCGATAATCATCAATGGCGTCGCTTTGAGCAGTAACTCGCCTAAACCATAGATATCGCTAATTGGGTTAATAAAGAAAATACGGAAACCTTCGATCGGGTTCTTGCCCAAAATCGAAAACAGGATCAGGCCACCCACCATCATTAGAACAATGGCAATTAATGGGGATGCATAGGACATTAAATGGGACGATTCGGCTCTTGCTTCAAGTCTCACTATATTTTTAAACATGGTGATTATCCTTTGCCGACTTTTCCTTCGGCCACATGCCGCTCATCCACACCCCAATTTCATCGATATTGGTGTCAGTTAATTTTTTGGCAGGGGAGAGTCTGCCATTTGCCATTACTGCAATTCGGTCTGAAATTTCAAATAATTCCTCTAGTTCTTCGGATATTACTAATATCGCTGCCCCGGTGTTTCTCAGGTCTATCAACTGCTGGCGAATAAAAGCGGCAGCACCGACGTCAACCCCCCAAGTGGGTTGTGCTACCACGAGTAACTTAGGTGCCTGCAATATTTCACGAGCCATAATGAACTTTTGCAAATTACCTCCAGACAGTGACTGTGCCACTGACTTTGCCCCGCCACATTTGACATTGAATTTGGTGATGCAGTTATTGGCAAACTGGGTCACTTTAGACAGTTGAATCATGCCGTTTTTGAGCATTTTACCTGGTTTGCTGGGGTCCAGTTGTGATGCGTCAAATTGACTTGAATGTGCGGTTAGTAGGGCATTGTCACTTAATGACATTTGCGGTACAGCACCTCGGCCTAAGCGGTCTTCGGGAACAAAGCCCATGCCTGCTTGACGCCTGACATCAGGTGATTGACTGCCTACTGCTTGACCGCAAACCTCTATCAGGGCGTCACTAGCCAAGGGGAATTCACCTGATAGCGCATACAGTAATTCTTGCTGACCATTGCCTGATACACCGGCAATGCCGAATATTTCACCTGCCACAATTTCAAAACTGATGCCATGAAGGCTGGTGCCAAATGGATCATCTGAATTTTGTGACAGGCTATTTAGCTTGAGCCGAACCTCGCCGAGCTCACTCGGCGTGTCATGTTGGCAGATAGGAAGTTCTTTTCCAATCATTAGTCTTGCCATTGACTCGGGTGTTTCTTGGGATGGAATACAGGAGCCAGTCACCTTGCCATCACGTAAAACGGTAGCGACATGACACAGCGATTGAATTTCGTCCAGCTTATGGCTAATGTATAAAATGCTACAGCCTTCATTTGCCAGTTGGCGTAACGTATCGAACAGTTTATGAACTGCTTGTGGAGTTAATACTGAAGTTGGCTCATCCATAATCAAAAGCTTTGGGTTCTGTAAAAGGCACCGAATAATCTCGACTCGTTGACGTTCACCCACCGACAATGCATGTACTAGACGTTGAGGGTCTACCGGTAAACCATATCGATCTGAGACCTCTTTGATTTTTATCGCGAGCCCTTCTAAATTTTGATGGTCAGGTAGTGAAAGAGCGACATTCTGAACTACGCTGAGTGTTTCGAATAAAGAGAAATGCTGAAATACCATACCAATACCGAGGCTTCGTGCCTGCGCCGGATTCTCTACCTGTATTGCTTCACCCTGCCACTTTATTTCTCCAGAGTCAGGTTTAGTAACGCCATAAATCATTTTCATTAAGGTGCTTTTTCCCGCACCATTTTCTCCTAACACGGCGTGAATTTCACCTTGTCTAACCGTCAGAGAAACACGATCGTTAGCAATCACCGCAGGGTAGGTTTTGGTTATAGCACTGAGTTCCAGCCTGACTCTGGTTTGGCTATCCTTTTTCAGCGTCATATTGTAATCCAGGGTCGGGCTGGTTGTTGAGTCGGGGTCTGTCTAGGTTGATGCATTGATATTTGGTCGTACACTCTCATCAATTGAGCTGCTACCGAAATGGCAATAGCGGCTGGTTGTTTGCTGCGAATGCCCTCAATGCCAATGGGACAAACCATTTTATCAAGCTGGCTAGCCAAAACGCCTCGCCGAGTCATTCGCTTTTCGAACATGCGGCGTTTCGTTATCGAGCCGATCAATCCAAAGTAAGCAAAGTCGTGTCGTTTCAAAATGTGCTCTGACAGTTGCTGGTCAAGACCATGGTCGTGCGTCATTACTAGAAAAAAAGTCCCAGGGTTGGCTGCCGCTATTTCTGCTTCTGGTGTATCTGTGCAGATAATCTCGACGTTATTGGAGAGGGCAGCGGGGAACTGCTGATCGCGATTATCAATCCACTGGATACTCACCGGCATTTCAGACAAGACCTTAACCACGGCTTTTCCAACATGACCTGCACCAAACAATAATAATTCAAACTCAGGTTTTTGAACAGTTTCGGTGTAATAATTATTCCGCTCTTGGTGAAGGCTTTTAAGTTTATTTTCAGTCAGTGAATCGTTAGTCAGCAGAAAACATGCCTGCTCTCCACTAGTTGCCACTACTCTAACCCATTCCTGACCCTTCAGTTGCAGTGTATGTGCCTTCACTATCCAATCAGTTGACGCGACAATAGGTTCAAATAATAAATTGACCAACCCACCACAACACTGGCCCAAACTAGGTCCAAGCGGAAATTGCCGTATTAACTGTGATTGATTGGTTTGAATTTGCTCACGTGCAATTGCTGTTGCTTGATGCTCTAAGTTTCCGCCACCAATCGTACCGAACAGTTGCGATGCCGTAATGATTATTTTGGCACTGACTTCACGCGGTGCAGAGCCTGAAATCGATATCACAGTGACCATTATGGCAGGGACGTTTTTTTGCTGCAAACACATCAAAGTTGATAACCAATCGGGGGAGCCATTCATCGAGAGGTTCATAGACTAAACATTACAAAACTTCCCTACCTTCACGAACTGCCTGAACCGCATCGAGAATCGCCTCGGGGGTTGCGGGTGCGCGTAAAGGCGGGTTGAATCTATTTTTAGCGACACTGGCGATTGCACTGCGAATCGCAAAAAATACTGAAAAGGGCAATAAGAGGGGAGGTTCTCCAACGGCCTTCGATCGCATAATAGTGTCCTCAATGTTTTGGTTATCGAACAGTTCACTATAAAAGGCATCGGGACAATCGGTAATGGTGGGTATTTTGTAAGTTGATGGTGCGTGAGTGGTCAGTCGGCCCTTTGGGTCCCAGCATAGTTCTTCACTAGTAAGCCAACCCATGCCTTGAATGAAGCCACCTTCTATCTGGCCGATATCAATCGCAGGATTAATCGAGTTACCGGCATCGTGCAGAATGTCGGTTCTTAATAGCTTCCATTCCCCTGTTAGCGTGTCGACGATCACCTCGGACACCGCTGCACCGTAGGCGAAATAGTAAAAGGGTCTGCCTTGCATAGTTTGTTGGTTCCAATGCAAGTCAGGTGTTTTGTAAAAGCCATCAGCCCAGAGTTGAACGCTGGCTCGGTAAGCCAAATCGACCAAAGCGATAAAACTTATATCCTTGTTATTGCTAAAAACGTGGTCATTTTCAAACGTAACATTGTTTGGATCCCCACCAAGGCTTGTGGCAGCAACTACTGCGAGCCGATGCCGAATTGTACGAGCGGCTATCTGAGCCGCCTTACCATTCAAATCAGTTCCGGTTGATGCTGCCGTGGCCGAAGTATTTGCAACTTTACTGGTGTCATTAGCGGTCGCTCTCACCGCGCTCAGGCTAACGCCCAACTCGCGAGCAACAATCTGAGATACTTTTGTATGTAAGCCCTGACCCATCTCCGTACCACCGTGGTTGACTAAAATAGTGCCGTCGGTATAAACATGTACCAACGCACCTGCTTGGTTAAAGTGCACGACGTTAAAAGAAATACCAAATTTAACTGGAGTCAGTGCAATGCCTTTACGTAAAATTAGATTATCGTGATTAAAGTTTTTGATGGCTATTTTTCGTTTTTGATAATCACTGCTTTGTTCTATCTGTTCGACTAACTCATGGATAACGTTGTCATTAATGGTTTGTCCATAAGGTGTCGTGTTTTTTTCGTTTTTTCCATAGAAATTAATTTTGCGGATGTCGAGCGGATCTTTGCCTAATTTGCGCGCAATATTGTCGATGATAGTCTCAATAGCAAATGCACCTTGAGGGCCACCAAAGCCACGAAAAGCGGTATTTGATTGAGTATTAGTTTTGGCGCTGAAAGCAACGATTTTGACATTGTTTAAATAATAGGCATTGTCAAAATGGCATACAGCTCTCGTCACAACAGGGCCAGTTAAGTCGGCAGAAAACCCGGCTTGCGCTATCATTTCTATATCAATAGCTTGAATGAAACCTTCATCGCTATAGCCCACCTCATAGTCAAAACTAAACCCATGACGCTTGCCAGTAATCATCATGTCATCATCACGATCAAGGCGGAGTTTGACCGCACAGTTAAGCTTTTGTGCGGCGACCGATGCGATACAAGCAAAAATTGCCGACTGCGATTCCTTACCACCAAAACCACCCCCCATTCGGCGCATTTCGACGACAACTTGATTAAAATTGATGCCAAGCGTGTGAGCAACGACATGTTGCATTTCGGTTGGGTGCTGGGTCGAACACCAGAGTCTAATACAGCCATCTTCGCTTGGCGCGGCATATGATATTTGTCCCTCGAGGTAAAACTGTTCCTGCCCTCCAACCGAAAACTCCCCCCTCATTTTGTGGGTTACCGATTCCATTGCCTTTGCTGGATTACCGCGTTGCAACTGCATTGGTGGAATAACCCAGGACTGCTCACGCTTGGCTGATGCGATATCGAGCACGGCTGGTAATTCGTCATATTCAACCAACGCATGGCGTACCGCTTTACGAGCAGCCATAAACGAAGTCGCGACTACGGCAAAAAGTGGCTGACCGACATACTGCACTAAACCATCAGCTAAAATCGGGTCGTCATTAATGATAGGACCGCAGTCATTAATACCAGGAATATCACTTGCGGTAAGCACTGCAACCACTCCTTTTGCAGCCTTTACCGCCGATAAGTCGAGTGACTTAATTCGAGCACAGGCACATTGGCTAAGGCCCAACGCAATGTGTTTGGTACCTGCTTGTTCGGCTAGATCATCAACGTAGGTAGCTTCCCCTGACACATGAAGATGAGCTGATTCATGCGCATGGGACTTACCTGTTGGAACACTCTTTTCTTTGTTTTTGACTTTTTTTTGAACTGGCTTTTGCATTAGAAGAGTTCCATTATCCCTGTCCTGCAAATACGTCAAGTTGATCGCAGGTCATTGGATCGTTTTGGCGAGTCTCTAAATAAAATCGGTAGAGCAAGTTGGCAGCCGTTTGTTGGCGGTAGTTTTGACTCGCTCTCATATCAGATAGTGGCGTGAAATCTTGAGATAGTGCCGACATTGCTTTGTGCACGATACCTTCATTCCAGAGCTGATCTTTGAGTATGGCTTCGGTCTGTTTTGCTCGTTTTGGAATACCAGCCATGCCACCGAAAGCGATGCGAATATTAGCTATCTTGCCGTGCTCTTCGCCTTTCTCTAGGTGAATAGAAAAACTGGCACAAACGGCAGAGATATCCTGATCGAAACGTTTACTTAACTTATAGCTGCGCAATTGCCAGACTCTGTCTTTGTGTGGAACTAGCACTGCCTCTATAAACTCACCTGCTTGTAAAACATTTTGTTGATAGTCGATATAAAAATCTTGTAACTCTATTTCGCGACTCTGATGGCCCTGACGTAACAATACTTTAGCATCCATACAAATGAGTGCTGGCATCGAATCACCAATCGGTGATCCATTGGCAATATTACCCACAAGAGTGCCAGCATTACGGACAGGGGCAGAAGAAAATCGTCGAAATAATGGTCTCAGTTCGGGGTATTGCTTCGATAAAGCTCCAAATGCATCAGTTAGTGTTACCGCCGCCCCTATTTTAATGAATAAAGGGGTCTGTTCAATTTGATTCAGTTCATCGATATGTTTAATATAAATGAGGTCATCTAATTGGCGTAACTGTTTGGTGACCCATAAACCAATATCGGTGCCACCCGCAAGAATATGGCCGTGTGGATAATCAGTATAAATTTGCGCCAGTTGGTTCACACTGTTTGGCGCATGATAAAGTCTCTGATCAACTTTGATTGTTAACCCATCTGAATGTTTTAGTTTACGCAACTGCTCAACTGCCAGTTGCTCCTGATCGTTAATGCCACAGTTTGAGTTAATTTTCTGATGTCTGGCTGACTCGAATATCAAAGGATTTGAGCCTTCGGGAGTTGGGTAGTTGGTCATACTGAGGCATGCATCGATGATGGGCCGATAACCGGTACAGCGGCAAAGGTTACCCGACAGCGCATCGTCAATCGACAAGCGGTCAATGCAGGGGTTAGTTTTATAAAGTGCAAACATCGACATAACAAAGCCAGGAGTGCAAAAACCACATTGCGATCCGTGACAATCAACCAGACTCTGCTGAACAGGGTGTAATTGGTTGCTTTTTAGACCGGCTGTTTTGAGTGACTCAACGGTGAATAACATGTTGCCATCGAGCGTAGGCAGAAACTGGATGCAGGCATTTATCGCCCGAAACTGGATGCGATCGTCCACTAAAGTACCAACTACCACGGTACAGGCACCACAATCCCCCTCGGCACAACCTTCCTTACTACCAACACGGTGCAGATCTTCGCGTAAATACTGTAATACAGTGCGAGTGGGATCAGGGTTTTCGACTTCGAAGAATTCTCCATCCAGAAAAAATCTTACACAGCCCATATTAGCTGCCTCTGTAAGTGGAGTAGCTCCACGGCGAGACAAGAAGTGGCACATGATAATGCTGGTCATGCTGGCTAATGCCAAAGCGGAGAACAACTTCATCGACGAATAATGGCTCGTCGAGAGTGAGCTGGCCTGAGCGAAAATAATCGCCCATCTGAAATACTAACTCATACATGCCAGGCTTAAATGCACCATGCTCTAAAATAGGAGCGTCAAGACGACCGTCCTGATTGGTTATGTCCTGTGTGAGTAGTTGACGTTCGACGCCAGTTTGCTGTAACTCGATTCGGTATAGCGTGATGCCAACCTTGCTAGCAGGGCAACCCTGTGCGGTGTCGAGTACATGTGTCGTTAACTGGCCCACGCGTCTTCTCCTTAGTTATTATGAGTAACAAATTCGCACCAAAAATGATTATTGTCAACACTTTGGGGTTAATATTGTTAACAATAATTTTATATTGTATTATCGTAAAAGATCTAATGTGAACATAATTAGATGTCTAGAATGCAAAAGCGAGACAACAGTTATCAGTAATAGCCCCCCAACACTGCCGTCATTCATGAGTGAAGATGATGTTCTACGAATGATTGAGCAGGCAGTTATAGATCATCGTCTACCACCAGGTACCAAGCTCAAAGAGGTTGAATTGGCGCATTTTTTTGGTGTCAAACGAGGGACCATTCGCAAAGTTTTAACCCGCTTGGTGTATTCACGCTTGGCGGTTCAGCAGCCTAATAAAGGCGTCACTGTTGCCAAACCATCAGTTAAAGAAGCCCTTGATTTGTTTTCTGCAAGGCGTGCCATTGAACGGTCGATTTTGGAATCATTAGCAACAAAAATCACCATTAAACAAATTAAGCAGCTGCGCAAAATACTTGATGAAGAACAATGTTGCTATCAAAGTAGTGATTCACAGCGTGCTATTGTGCTCTCTGTCAAGTTCCATACCGTGTTGGCGTTTATGGCTGGTAATGAAGTCATGACGGAGTACTTAAAGGACATCATCCGCCGAACTCCGCTGGTGATTTTAACGCATTTGGGTGACATGTCCCAAAACCTCTGCCGTAATCAAGAACATGATGCGATTGTTGATGCATTGGAAAATGGTGATGGTGAAAAAGCAAGCCAAATTATGAGTCAGCATTTGTCTCATATTGAAAATTGCATTCAAGAAGAACCCAAATCTATAAAAAAGCCAAATCTTGCTGCACTTTTACTGAAAGTTCCCCAATAACTTTGACCCAGAATATGAAATCAAATCAAATGAGGAAGAGAGCCTATGAGTCCTTTTGATAAACTTATTTCGGCCTCGAACGTTCATTTTGAATGGGTTGATTTGTTGCGAAATGCTTTTGATGAAATGGATAAGGCTTATTTAGACGAATTGCTGCACTCGTCGAGTTGGTTACCCGGTATCGATTTGCTCTTTAATGCCTTTAAACGTGACCGTCGTCATGTCCGTTACGTATTGATTGGCGAATCACCTTATCCACGTCAAACATCAGCCAACGGTATTGCTTTTTACGATGCGGCTGTAACTGATTTATGGTGTGCCACTGGGTTAAGTAAATCAGTCAACCGAGCGACCTCGATGCGCAATATTATTAAAACAGCATTATTTTCTGAAGGTTATATTCAACCTGATAGCGAAGGTAAAATAAGTCAGGCTAGTATCGCCAAGCTAGATAAAAGTCGTCTGGTTCAGACGATGCCAGAGTTGTTTGAAAATCTGCAGGTATCAGGTTTTTTGATGCTGAATGCGACGCCTGTATTGTACCCTGACCGCAAGCCAGTCCAGGAAGCCAAATTCTGGCAAGGATTTTTATTGAGTTTGTTGAAGCAGCTAGGTGAGATGGCAGATCAACCCATGACGTTGGTGTTGTGGGGCAAGATTGCTGAGACAATTGATACAATGGATTTAACAGAACAATACAGCAAGTTAGTCAGTGAACACCCTTATAATATTTCTTTTATTCAAAACTTGACCATGCAACGTTTGTTTAACGAGGTTTCATTTTTGACGGTAAAATAACTCCACATTGTCCAGCTGAACTAACGGTGTAATTAATTTTTAATTATTGGCTTTTGTGGCAATTAGTATCAGTGCAGGGTTAATTGGTTATTAAATACTGCTTTGAGTGATTATTTTTAAGTGAGTGACGACACACTTTAAAATCAATTAATTATTCTGCGCAATGGTTTTTTTAAGATTCGCTATGCGCTTATCATTGGACGGGTGACTACTCATAAACCCTCCGCCAGTTCCAAACTTAGCTTTCAGCGTTTGAATAGAACGGTTCATAGCTCGTGGGTCTTTGCCTAGGCTGCGTAATAACTTAACGGCAAAAACATCCGCTGATAATTCGTCACGTTGTGAAAACTGGGCTGAAACTGCACCCGAAGCGAGCTGGCCAAGTTGACTGCCACTAAGTGAGCCGACTACGCCGCCCACATTGATAGCCGCTTGTAATGCGGCATTAGTGAGGAGCTGGTTTTGCATTTGATTGAAGCTGTGTTTGAGTTTGACGTGCCCGATTTCATGTCCAATGACGGCTAATACTTGATCGTCTGGCATAGCATCCATTAGGCCGGTATAGACTCGGATCGTGCCGTCTGCCATAGCAAAGGCGTTGACATCATCGGCTTTATAAACTTTAAAGTTGAGCTGAAGCCCCTCGTAGTTTTTAAGCGAGTTGGTCATTTTAAATAAACGTAGGCTATAGGCGTCTGTTGGGCCAGCAATTTGATGTTTACCATCATATTCTTTTGCCGCTAATGTTGCGGTTTGTTTAACGCTATTTTCATTAAGTGTGATGGCTTGTGCAATACCAGCACCAACCACAATGGCCTTTTTGGGGTCAAATTTGCCTTGAGTACAGCTCGCTAAAGTGAGGATTGAAACGAGGATAATAAGACGATTTTTTGTTTTGAGCATTTCAAGTTCCAATGGTAATCAATCGCAATAATCTACACTAACCAGTATAGGTAAGAGTGAGACTATTTTGCAAGGCAGTGAACGAGGTGTCACTAACATTTTATAGGAAACTTGAAGTGGTTTAAGCTGCTGATGTGAGTTATTTTATTTTCAGAGGTAAGCTTAATGATGATCGCTTGATCAAAAGCCTAGGCTGACGCTTAAAGTGTTAGTGGAGATTTTTTAAAGTTAGACCAATTGGCCTATATATTTTAAAAAAACACGCTTTCGGTTAAAGCCCAAAAGCGTGTTTTTGCTATCATTTTATGACCATTTAATCAGTCTCAATGCCGGTAATAGCTTTTACTTCAAGGAATTCCAGTAGTCCCCAACGACCTTTTTCGCGACCATTGCCTGACTGTTTATAGCCGCCAAACGGTGTTCCAGAATTGCCACCTTTATAGTTGATAGCAATTTGTCCTGCTCGAATTCGACGCGCAACGGCTGTTGCATGCCCCATATCGCCAGAACTGATATAACCTGCCAGTCCAAAGTCAGTGTCATTGGCGATTGCAATGGCTTCTTCTTCATCTTCATAACCCAATATGGCAATGACGGGCCCAAATATTTCTTCTCTGGCAATGGTCATGTTGTTATTTACATGGGCAAAAACTGTTGGCTTGACATAATAACCGGTCGATAAATGGTCTGGACGCCCTGTGCCACCAGCAACTAAGGTCGCACCTTCGTCTATACCGACCTGAATAAGACCCTGAATTTTATCGAATTGAACTTTGTTCACGACAGGTCCTAGATGATTACCTGATTTGGCTGGATCATCAATTTCAATCTTATTAGCGGCAACTCGGGCTGCCTCGATAGCAATATCCAACTGATGATTTGGAACTAGCATTCGAGTTGGAGCATTGCAGGATTGGCCCGTATTATCCATGCAGTAGTCGATGCCATCTGCAACCGCTGTTGCGATGTCAATATCATCTAGTATGATGTTAGCCGATTTACCACCAAGTTCTTGCCCGACTCTCTTAACTGTGTCAGCCGAGGCCTTAGCAACCGCAATACCGCCACGAGTAGAACCGGTAAAGGACATCATATCGATATCGCTGTGGTTGGACATGGCTTCACCCACCACGGGTCCATAACCATTGACTAGATTAAATACACCGGGTGGAACCCCCGCTTCATGTAAAACTTCGGCTAAGATCATTGAGTCAATCGGTGATTCTTCGCTGGGCTTAAGCACCATGGTGCAACCGACAGCAAGGGCAGGCATCACTTTAGAGGCAACTTGATTCATTGGCCAATTCCAAGGTGTGATCAAGCCACAAACGCCAATTGCTTCATGGCGTAATATCATGCCGCTTTCGATTGTTTCAAATTCGAAGTCTTTCAGTATGGTAATGGCATTTTTAATATGCCCCATACCAATCACTGTTTGAGAGCTGCGAGACATATCAATTGGGGCACCCATTTCATTAGAAATTGCCTGAGCGATGTCTTCAAAACGAGTTTTATAAATCGAACGAATACGTTCAAGTAGGTCGAGTCGTTCTTTAACACTCCATTGTGAAAAACTATTGAAAGCTGCTCGAGCTGCCACAACAGCTCTATCGATATCTACCGCACTGCCAGCACTGATTTGAGTAAAAGGTTGCTCTGTCGCAGGGTTTATAACATCAATAACAGCAGGTACTGCGGGGTCTATCCACTCGCCATTAATATAAAATTTAAGATTATTTTGCATTACTTTACCTACTAAATTGTCCTGAGAAAATGGATTGATATATTGTGACGGGATGGAATGTGCTACGAAGTGATTTCGAGTGCAAGCAATTTTTCTTATTGACGACCTTGGTTTGATCTGCTGTTAACCTTTTTGACTTATTATAAGGCCTGAAATTCAAACCTTTGACGGAGTAAAGCAAAGGCCAAATAAGCCAGTAGCGAAGTGGATACTCTTCTGCTGGCAAGTAAAGTTTTTGTGATTGACTGCAAATTATAAGATCAGCGATGGATCACAAATCGCGACGACCCTATAATTGTATATTAATTTTAAAATTAACGAACTAAAACTTACATCTTAACACGATGAAGTTAAACGCTTTAAATTATGATGAGTTGTAAAGATGGAATTTAGTGCAGAGACGGCCTTATTGCTGTTTGTTGTAGCGATGATAGCAGGATGGGTTGATAGTATTGCCGGAGGCGGTGGACTTTTGACAGTTCCCAGCATGCTGTTGGTCGGTATGCCACCGGCGATGGCTTTGGCCACCAATAAATTACAAAGTAGTGCGGGTACTCTCACCGCGGCGATTTATTTTATTCAGAAAGGCGCCGTTAACCTCAAACAAATAAGGTGGTTAATATTAGCAACCTTTATAGGTTCGATGTTTGGTAGTTGGTTGGTATTACAAATAGACGCTGGAATTTTACTCGCTTACTTGCCGATATTATTAATTTTAGTTGGCCTTTATTTTTTGTTTTCGCCAAGCATTGGTGATGTAGAGCGTAAACGAAAATTAAGTTTGGTTGCTTTTGCGCTCGTGATCTGCCCATTACTGGGTTTTTATGACGGGTTCGTAGGGCCGGGCACGGGAAGTTTCATGGCATTGTCATTTGTGCTGCTCTGTGGCTATAGCTTGCCGAAAGCAACTGCAAACGCAAAGGTCTTAAACTTCACCAGTAATTTTTCTGCCTTGCTGTATTTTATGGTTTTTGGCGAAGTGTTCTGGTTGATGGGCTTAGTGATGATAGTGGGGCAACTGATTGGCGCTTTCTTTGGGGCTAAAATGGTACTTGAAAGCGGCTCAGCACTGATTCGACCGATTGTGGTAATTGTTTGTTTTGCTATGTCAGCCAATATCCTATTTAAACAGTTTACTTAGTCTACAATCACAGCCAAACCATTACTTCAGCACAAGCTTCTCGCAATTAAATCGAATAGCGTTATAATTGCACTGAGAAAATACTGGCGTTTTATTTCTGTTTATTCGGATACCTTCCAATATTATCCCGCTATTGATTGCTGATTAAGCAAATCCCTTTTGACCTAATGAGTCATTAAAATTACTAATCAACGTTATTAACCCACTTTACTAGTCGAAATTATGTTCACTCAATTAACTGAATTTGCCACCAACAATGCACTACTAGTTGTTGCGTTTTTTGCTTTAATAGCCATCATTATATTTAATGAAGCCAAGAACCTCGGACAGAAATTTACCAAACTGTCTCCTGGTGCTGCCGTTCAATTGATGAATAGTAACGATGATGTGGTTTTTCTAGATGTCCGTGAGCCTGGCGAAACAGACAATGGAAAAATAACGAAAGCAATTCAAATTCCAGTTGGTTCAGTGAAAGAGCGTATTTCAGAACTTGAAAAGCATAAAGACAAGCCTGTCGTCGTGTATTGCAAGACGGGCACACGTTCGAGCATTGCTTGTGGTGCCTTAACTAAAAATGGCTTTAGCAACGTGTATAATTTAACTGGTGGCATAATGTCTTGGCAAGAAGCGCATATGCCTATCGGCAAGAAGTAGTTGATGTCAATCAGTGCTAACTTAATTAACCAAGTCAATTGGTAGATTATGCTGGCAAAAGTCACTGGCTTTGCCTGCTTATAAATTTTTTTTAATCTGAATCACAATCCCATGCCTATGACTCAGTCAGGTGTGCTGATATAGTTGCGTTTTTTAAACACGAAGCCAGAGCTAATGACTGAGAAAGACCCCATACAGACCCATTTTTCAATTCAGAAGATTTATGTCAAAGACGTATCCTTCGAGTCTCCAACATCACCTGCAGTATTTAGTTTTAAACAATGGGATCCTAAGATAGAGCTTAATATTAACAACGCACATACTCGGTTGAATGAACAAATGTATGAAGCAGTTTTGACTGTTACTGCAACCGTCAAACAAGACGATAAAACAGCTTTCTTAATTGAAGTGCAGCAAGCAGGGATTTTTGCAATCACTGGCTTTAGCGAGCAGGATCTAAGTTATTTGATTGGTAGCCAATGCATGAATATTTTATTACCTTATGCTCGTGAAGCCGTTTCAGACATGACAACTCGAGGTGGTTTCCCCCCCCTTTTACTGGCTCCCGTTAATTTTGATGCCCTGTATCAAAAGCATATACAAGATCAACAAGCCAAATCGGCACAAGGCGCAGAGTCTTTAACTGAAGGTGGTAATATTCAAGAAGACATGACCCAAGAAGGTCAGACTCAGGGTGACCAGATCCAAGAAGACCAGATAAGTGCAGAAGAGGCTGTTAAGCATTAGCCCTAGTTTGGTAGTTGTTTAAAAAATTATTGATCACGTTGTAAACAATGGAAAAAAAATCGACAGTTGCTTTGTTTGGTGCTGGCTCATGGGGCACGGCACTGGCATTGCAGTTGGCGCGCAATGGTTCGATAGTTAATTTATGGGGTCATCAGGCTGATCATATTGATAGTATGATTAGCGCTAATGAAAACTCAACCTATTTGCCAGGCATTTTTCTACCTTCCACTATACGACCTACCGCTTCTATTGCAGGCTGCTTGGTAGACGCTGATGTGGTCCTTATTGCTATACCGAGCAAAGCCTTTCGGACGTTTCTCAAATTATTGAAGCCATTCATTGATCCTACGATGAGCGTTTTTTGGGCCAGTAAAGGTTTCGAAATCGACAGTGGTAAATTGTTACACGAACTTGTTATGGAAGAACTGCCTGGCCATAATTATGGCGTCGTATCAGGTCCAACCTTTGCGACTGAAGTGGCAAAGAGTTTGCCTGCCGCTATTACCTGTGCAGGTAATGACGGTAGTACAGCCAAATATTTCTCCAGTCTTTTGCACGGCAGTCGTTTTCGTTGCTATACGTCGGATGATGTTATAGGTGTCGAATTAGGTGGAGCACTCAAAAACATTCTCGCGATCGCCGTCGGTACGGCAGACGGCCTAGGCTTTGGGGCGAATACTCGAGCTGCGTTAATAACGAGAGGGCTCGCTGAAGTAATGCGCCTTGGCGCAGAGCTCGGTGCTAGGCAAGAAACATTGATGGGGCTAGCCGGGTTGGGAGACTTAATTTTAAGCTGTACTGATGATCAAAGTCGGAATCGTCGTTTTGGTTTGGCAATAGGGCAGGGTAAAACGGTTGAACAGGCCGTGTTTGAAGTTAAACAAACGGTTGAAGGTTTGAGAGCAGCTAAGGCGATCTATTTGATAGCGCAAAAAATGCGGGTAGAGCTACCTATTATGGAGCAGACTTATCATGTTCTGTATAATAATAAAGATCCTCGCGATGCGGTCAAAGCGTTGGAAGATCGGCCCCAACGTTCAGAGCTTAATTGATAAGTCAAAGCTGCTCAGTGTTAATGGAAGTCGAGCTGACGCCACGCTTCATAAACACCGATAGCAACGGTATTTGATAAGTTCAAACTCCTTGAGTCTTCGGCCATAGGAATAAGCAGCTTTTCTCCACTGCCCAGTGAATCAAGGATGTCTGCGGGCAATCCTCTTGACTCTGGTCCAAACATAAGTGCGTCACCCTGCTCAAATCGAGCGTCGCTATAGGGCCGCTTTGCCTTGGTCGTAAAGGCATATAATTGGTTAAACTCAGCATTGTTTAAAAAATTTTTGTACGACGGATACAGCATAATGTCGGCCCACTCATGATAGTCAAGCCCAGCCCTTCTTAACTGTTTGTCATTAAGCTCGAAACCAAGCGGTTCAATCAAGTGAAGCCTGCAGCCAGTATTTGCCGCAAGACGGATAATATTGCCAGTGTTCGGGGGGATTTCTGGTTCGAAGAGAACAATGTGGAACATATTCATCACAATGACATTTTGAAACGTGACTATAGGCTAATATATTTAACAATGGCAATAGGTTATAGAGGTTTCTTCAAAAAATAACGAGAATAATAAAAGTATCTCAAGCAGTTTTAAAATGAACAACTACACTCTAGGCAAGTAACTTAAAAGGACTCCTAAGTGAGCCTATTCTCGAAAACAAAAAATGACAAACAAATTGGGGTTGAATTCCTCACTTCAGGCGTGGCAACCGTACAGGTTCAGATCAATGACAAGCAATCAGGGCGATTAATTAGTAGCGAGTTGTTGCCAGCAGTAGGTCACGAGGCACAAGCATTAGCCCTGAAAGAATGGGTGAATGACAACCAATTTCAGAAATGTGACTGTGTTTGCTTAATATCGACGGATGATTTTAATATTCATCAAGTTGAAAAGCCTAAAGTAGAAGAAGCTGAACTCCTTGCAGCTTTGTGCTGGCGAATTAAAGATTTGATTGGTTACGAAATTGGCTCTGCGGTCGTTGATTTCTATCCGATGCCAATTTCTAAGAAAAATAATACACCTCAATTAAGTGTTGTCACTGCGCAAGACTGGATAGTGGCGGCTTATGTTGACTGTATTAAATCAACCGGTTTAAATTTGGTCGCTATCGATGTCCCACGATTAGTGGGTGGTAACCTTAAAAATGTTCAACAGGCATCAGGCCAAACGTTAGCTGTTTTATCGCTGAACGAATCCTCAGGTTATCTCAATATTTATCATGATACGGACTTATATGTCTCGAGAGACTTTAAAATAGGTACCAGTCATTTAGAACAGGTAACCGAAGAAGATGAATGGACTTATGACTCATTATTGCTAGAAATGCAGCGCTCCATGGATTATTTTGAAAGCTACTATGGCCTCGGTACCGCATCAAAATTACTGGTCTTTCCACAAATACCGGCAACTGAAAAGTTTGCAACTTATCTAAGGATGCCCACTAATTTTGAAATGGATTTTCTTGCTGTGAACGATCCAGAGATAGCGGGTTCAAGCGAAACTTTGGAATCACATTGTTTTCAAGCCTATGGCGCAGCTCTAAGAGATATTAAGCCGTGATAGTGCAAAAAATTAATCTTTACCAAGACCAATTTAAAATTAAAAAGCTATTCATATCTGCTTTTAATGTAATCATTCTGCTGCTAATCGTGCTATTTTTTTTAGGCGGGTGGTCATATCTGCTTGAGTCTGATTTAAAAGATTTGAAACAAAAAAGTCAGTGGTTAAAAGCCAGTCAAATTTCAGTGAATACCGAACTAGCCATTGTGCCTGTTGAGCTCAATCGGCAGCTTTCTGATAGCCGTATTGAGGATTCAATTGATGTCATAACTAAGCAGCTGCAAGCTAGAAAAAAAGTGATTAGGTTTGTTGAAAATAATCAGTTTGGCTCAGGTGAAGGTTTTTCGAATTATTTTCAATCATTGTCCAACTTGCAAATTGATGATCTTTGGTTAGATAATATTTTTTTATCTGACTCATTTGTAAAAATAAAAGGTAGTGCGCTTAATGCAAGTTTAATCCCTTCCTACTTTGCCAGTTTTAGTGAAGAGTCTGTATTCCGTGGGCAAAGATTTCAGCTTTTTGAGTTAGATCGAAAAGCAGATACTGATTGGAAAGTTGATTTCACTATAGCGACGGAAGAGGTCTTTAGTAAGAAATGACATGGTGAGTAACATTTATAAGGAAAATGCTAAAAAGTTTAATGCACTAAGTATTCGCGAAAGACTTTTAGTTGGGATTACTATTTTGAGTTTAATTATTTTTATTTGGTGGCATTTTTTGGCATCCCCAATTACGTCAAAAATTACGTCTATGGAAATTGATAATCTGCGAATAACAGAATTGATTGATGGGGCGCAGTTATCAGTCGATCAAATTAAAGCCCGTTTAAAGTCTGGTGTTCATAAAAAAAGTAAAGCAAGACTTGCTCGATTAAAGCAAGAATTAATAAAGACAGAGGCCCAACTTAAACTCAAGGCAACTGAACTCATTGACCCTGAAGAGATGTTTCAGCTGATGACCCACCTAATATACAAAGAGTCAAAGCTTAAGCTACTCAGTCTGAAACGACGGGGTGTTAAACCGGCCATTGAGAAGAAAGAAGGACAAGAAAACACGGTTGGAATATACCGTCATTTATTAGAGGTAAAGTTTTCTGGGCAATATGAGGATATTTTTAATTATATGGAATCATTAGAGGCGCTTGAGTGGAAGCTTATTTGGGAAGAAATTGCAGTGTCCAACGATGAGTATCCTGTCGTTAATGTAACAATTCTGATTTCGACACTAAGCATGAGAGAGGAGTGGGTTGGTGTATAAGTCACTTTTAACTGCCATTTTATTATTGTGGCTAATAAGCCCGACAGGTTTAATGGCTGTCGAAATTAGTACTCAAGCCAGTACTCAAGTTGACAATTTGATAAGTAATCCAATGCGTCCCCCAGAATTTGCGTTACTAAAATACCAGCAGGAAAAAGATAAAAAAAATCCCAAGACTGTTGCAATTAAAAAATTAGTTGTAAAACCAAAAGTCAGTGAATCAAAACCATTAAAACTAACTTCTATTCTATATTCAGCAAATCGAAAGATAACAATAATTGATGAAAAACTGGTCTCAGTTGGTGAAGATGTAAATGGTGCTAGGCTCATCAAAATTGAGAAAGATCACGTTCATTTAATCAAAAATGGGAAGACAATTAAGCTACTACTGTCAAATCAATCCACGAATTTTAAAAAAACAATCGTGCAGAAAACTATAGGGCAGAAAAAAATATGATTCGAAATATCTACCTAATGATGGCGTGCGTAATTTTTCTGGCTTCCTGTGCATCGCATCAAAATATAGACAGCACTAAGCAAGTTAAACAAACGATAAATGATGAAATGCAGGCTGCTAGTGAGCTAACTACACCAGAAGTTGAAATGCCATCATCTGATATATTGGATGAACTAATACCTGCATCAAACAGCATAATAGACATCGATAGTGAGCTAATACGTGAAACCACTTTTGATATCTCTGTATCGAATGCACCAGCAAAATTATTTTTTATGAGTCTGGTAAAAGATACTAATATTAATATGGTGGTTCATCCCAGCGTAGCGGGTGAAATATCACTGGATTTAAAAAATGTCACGGTGCTTGAAGTTATGACCTTGTCACGTGAGGTCTATGGTTACGAATTTAAAGCCTCAAGTAACGGCTATATCGTCTTACCTGCGAGAATTCAGTCGAAGATCTTTGCTGTGAATTATCTTAACGTCAATCGATCTGGAGATTCATCGATGACGGTCAGCTCTGGTCAGCTTGGTAGCTCTTCATCAAGTGGTAGTAGTGATGGCAGCTCTTCTTCATCGACTAGTTCAACAACTTCATCAAAATCGAGCAGCATTAATACATCAATAGAGTCGAATTTTTGGTCAGGGTTGCAACAGACTATTGTGTTAATCGTAGGCAATGGTAAAGGGCGGTCTGTAGTGGTCGATGCACACGCTGGTTTAGTTATTGTTCGAGGAATGCCAAGTGAACTGAGAGATGTTGAAGCTTATTTAGCCGATGCACAAGATAGCTTACAACGTCAGGTTATACTTGAGGCAAAAATCATAGAGGTAAAATTGAGTGACGGCTTCCAGTCAGGAATTGACTGGTCTGCGCTTTCAAAGGATGGTAACACCTTTATAGGTACGTCAGGTACGAACAGCACATCGGCTTCAGAAATTATAACAGCAAATGCTTCAACGGCTGCATTATTGCCTGGTCCTAGTACAGGAAATTTATTTGCTATTGGGGGTTCGTCGTCTGATTTTTCTGGATTCATTCAATTATTAAGCACCCAAGGCGATGTACAAGTGTTGTCAAGTCCGCGTATTTCAACTGTCAACAATCAGAAAGCTGTAATAAAGGTAGGGTCGGATGAGTTTTTTGTTACTAATGTTTCGTCCAGCACCTCATCTAATTCATCTAGTACAACAACAACTCCCGACGTTACTTTGACACCCTTCTTCTCAGGCATTGCATTAGATGTGACTCCTCAGATCAGCGAAAATGGGGATGTCATTCTTCATATTCATCCCAGTGTAAGTGAAGTTGTCGATCAAATTAAAATTATTAATGTTGGCGGTCAGACTCAACAATTACCATTAGCTTTAAGTACAGTGAGAGAATCAGACTCTGTTGTAAAAGCCAAAAATGGTCAAGTTATTGTCATCGGTGGTTTGATGCAAAACATGAGTAGCAACTCAGACGGAGGTGCACCAGGATTGAGTGATATCCCAATAATAGGCAACTTATTTAAGCAAAAGAAAAGAAGTAATATCCGCAGTGAGTTGGTTATTCTTCTACGTCCAATTGTTGTCAATAACAATCAAACCTGGTCGAGCTATATAAAGGATAGTGCTGGCAGAATTAAAAATCTGAAGACTAAACCAGATGGCGAGCAGTGAGTATTTATAAATGTATGAGCAATATTATGGGCTCAAAGAAAAGCCATTTAGTCTGACTCCAGATACTGATTTTTTTTATCGGAGTGTGACGCATCAGGAAGCTCTTAATGTCTTGTTGGTCGCAATTAAATCAGGTGATGGCTTTATTAAGGTCACGGGTGAAGTTGGAACAGGCAAAACGCTGCTGTGTCGAAAGCTACTCGATGCACTTGATGAACAATATAATACTGTTTATATTCCTAATCCCTATATGAGCAGTAATGCACTGCTTGACGCGGTGCTGGCTGAAATGGATATTTCAGGCAATCTTAAGAATGACAATCATTTATTCTGTATCAATCAGTATCTAATAGAAGCGGCAGATAATGGTAAAATGACAGTTATAATCTTGGATGAAGCGCAGTCATTGTCCAATGAAAGCCTCGAAGTGATTCGTCTGTTAAGTAACCTGGAAACCAGAAAGAAAAAACTAGTTCAAATAATTCTCTTTGGACAGCCCGAACTTGATGAAAGGCTGTCTGAGACGAGCGTTCGTCAACTACGTCAAAGAATTATGCATGCTTACAAACTCCAGCCACTTAACGAATCTTCGGTAAAGTCATATATTCACCACCGCATGATAGCTGCCGGTTATAGGGGGCCAGAAATATTTGATGATAAAGCCAAAGTTTTATTATTTAAAATAAGCCAAGGTGTGCCTCGTGTGATCAATATCTTAGGCAACAAAGCAATGATGCAGTCTTATGCAAGTGGTGATTTTTATATTGGGAAAGAACAGATTATAACGGCAGCAATTGATAGCCAGTTAAAAAAAAATATCACCTGGTTTTCGCAAAAGAAGCTATTCCACGCAGTCATGCTCAGTCTGCTTTTGGTTCTAGCCATGCTTGGTAATCAATCATTATGAGTATTATTAATAACGTACTCAAAGACTTAGAATCACGATCCAGTCATTTCAAACCCATACGCGTTCAGTCCGTAGGAGGCGTCGCGGCTACAGCATCAAATATTATGCCTGGGTTCTTAACTTTTATTTTATTGATAGTGATGGGTCTTTTTTTTTGGTTTTATAAGGCATCAATTCAAAGTTCAGATACAGTAATTGAAAGTGTAACTAGTGGAACTTTGATCAATGAAAGTGAAGCCTTAAAAGTCAGTACTTTTTCTGAACCAGAGCCAAAAGAAACGACTCAAAAAGTCACTAACAAAATTATTGGTATGCAGTTTCGAGAATCAAAAGATGCCATTAGCCTAGGGTTCTCACTGCATAAAAAAGTTGTATCTTATCTTAAGAAGCGAAGTAACAAAGAAATTATATACTACCTAAAAGATATTGAAAACGAAATAATTGCTCCTGTCATTCTTAATAATCGCTGGATTAAGACACTTTCAATGACAGCTCAGGTTGGTGGACTTGATATCAACATTATTACTTGGGCTAACGTTTTAGTTGAGACGCAGCAAACACAGGTAGGTGAAGAGATAGTCTGGACAATTACGTTAAGAAAAATTCCAGACCCTATAGAAATAAAATCGACTGCCTCATCTCATATAACTCAACCAGTTATAACGGATGAAACGACTCAATTAAACGATAAAACATTAAGTATAGATACTGTTAAAGTTAACAAAAAAGAAACGCTAGTAAAGCTTGAGATAAAAGCAACAGATAATAATAGTGATACTGTTCGACAGTTAAAAAAAGCACAGATATTAATCAAACAAAAAAAAATCCTTTCAGCTGAAAATTTACTTCTAGGTTTGCTTGATAGCACTCAAGATATGTTGGCAAGAGAGTCTCTAGTGTTGGTTTATAAACAGGCTCAAAAAAGGGGGCGTTTAAATGAACTAGTAAAAGAGTCTATCAAACAATATCCAAATAATAATGTATTTAGAACGAGTCATGCGACCTCTCTTTTTGAGCTTAATGCGTATCAGCGCGTTATTGATTTTTTACTGACACAGACTGAATTGAGTGCTGTGCAGCTGGCGCTGATGGGCGCAAGTTATCAACGGTTGGACCAACATCAAACGGCGGCAGACTTCTATCGCAAGTCACTCCAAATAGAGGCGACCCAGCCAAAAAACTGGATCGCGCTAGGGTTATCTGAAGAGCATAATGGAAATCTGAAGCAGGCCCTGTTGGCTTATCGGTCCGCCACCAAACAGGGAAATTTAAACCCAAAATTAACTGAGTTTTTAGAAGGACGAAATAGGATACTTGAGAAGGTAATTAATTAATGTCTTTTACTAAAAAAATACGGCTGGGTGACTTGCTCGTAGAAAAAAACCAAATCACTCCAGATCAACTCAAGTTTGCATTGTCAGAACAAAAAAAGTTGGGTCAAAAGTTGGGACGGACACTGGTTGAGTTAGGCATGATCGATGAGAATAAGATGCTTGATTTGCTGTCCAAACAGCTCAGTATTCCGCTCATTGATCTAAACAACTACCATTATAAGGATGAAATAGCCAAGTTGTTGCCTGAGACTATTGCCCGCCGGCACCGTGCGTTGGTGCTTGATGATCAAGGCAGTGATTACTTGGTTGGTATGGCGGATCCCACTGATATTTATGCGTTTGATGAAATTCAAAGCAAACTCAGCAAACCAATAAAACAAGCCACGGTTAGTGAAGCTGCTTTGCTTGAAAACTTTGATCTGATCTATCGTCGAACAGAACAAATTAATGCTCTCGCAGAAGAGTTGGGTCAAGATCTTTCCGCTGGTTTTGGCGATTTGAATGATTTACTAGAAACTGAAATGATTGACGCACCCGTTGCTAAGCTACTTCGATCTATATTCGAAGATGCAGTTCAAGTAGGTGCATCGGATATTCATATTGAGCCTGATAAAAGAGTGATTCGAATTCGCCAGCGGGTTGATGGCGTTTTACATGAACAAGTTATGAAAGAGACACAAATCGCCCCTGCAGTTGTTGTACGTTTGAAGTTAATGGCAAATTTGAACATATCGGAAAAACGTTTACCTCAGGATGGACGTTTTAACATGGTGGTGAGTAACCGTGAAATTGATGTGCGTATATCGACCATGCCAGTGCAATTTGGAGAGTCTGTCGTCATGCGGTTATTGGATCAAACCCAAGGTGCTCTTGACATTGAAAAACTGGGTATGCCGCCAGACTTACTGCGTCGTTTCCGAAAAAACTTTCACCTGCCAAATGGTATGATATTGGTCACAGGACCAACAGGGAGTGGTAAATCAACTTCGCTGTATGCCGCGTTATCAGAATTGAATCAGCCTGGAACCAAAATAATTACGGTAGAAGACCCCGTTGAGTACCGCCTTAGTCGAATCAATCAGGTGCAAGTAAATACCAAAATAGGTCTAAGTTTTGCGCGTGTTTTAAGAACGGCTCTAAGGCAAGACCCTGATATTATAATGGTTGGTGAAATGCGAGACTCAGAGACGGTAGAAATAGGTGTCAGTGCGGCAATGACGGGTCACCTAGTGTTATCAACATTGCATACGAATGACACTGTTTCAACCGCTACAAGATTAATGGACATGGGTGTTGAAGGCTATTTATTAGCGAGCACTTTGCGCACTATTATTGCCCAACGTTTAGTTCGCAAAATTTGTAAAACTTGCAGTGAAGATTACTTTCCAGATGCTTTTGAATCAGGTTGGCTAAAAGACAATTTACAAGTGAATACCACTGACCATCAGTATAAAAAAGGACGTGGCTGCAACCAGTGTGGTGGCGACGGTTATCAGGGTCGGATGGGAGTATATGAATTGTTAGACATGAATGCTGAGCTGGCAGAAGCGTTGAGAAATGGCGACTCTCAAGGATTTGTCAATGCAGCCGTGAATGCTCCAGGCTACGAGCCACTTATTAGCGTTGCTCACCACCATGCTGTCGCTGGTATAACGACCATCGATGAAATGCTTCGTCTTGCTGGACAGGAAAGAGAGACTGTCTTTGATGTGCCGCTGACCTTAGAGCTGGAGGATTAGATATGCCTAATTACGCCTATAAGGGAAGAGACAAAAGAGGTCAAGGTGTCGATGGTGAAATCGAAGGTGCCAGTAATTCTTCGGTTGCCACGTCATTAATGGATATCGGTGTGATTCCGATATCGATTGTTGAAAAAAACGAACCATCCGATGTGTTGGCCATAGTAAAAGATAAACTTAATCTCTATAGCGTCAGTATTGAAGAACAGCTGATGTTCACACGACAAATGAGTGCACTCATTCGAGCGGGCATCCCTATTACTCGTGCTATTGCCGGTATTCTGGAGTCAATTGATAACCCACTACTGATCAAAGCACTACGTGATATATCAGAACAGCTCGAATCAGGGCGTAATCTGTCTGTCTCATGTTCACGTTACCCCAAAGTATTCTCTAATCTTTATATTAGTATGATTCAAGTCGGTGAAAACACAGGCCGACTTGATGAGGCTTTTACCCAGATGGGGGAGTACATCGATCGAAATCGCCGGATATCGAATAACATTTCAACTGCGCTGCGGTATCCGACGACCGTGATGATTGCCATTACGGTTGCGATGGTAATAGTAAACCTATTTGTTATCCCTCAATTCGCCTCATTTTTTGAAACTAATAATTTAGAATTACCGTGGCAAACTTTGTTTTTACTCAATACCTCAAAGATCTTTATTCATTACTGGGTACATACTTTGGTTTTATGTACCCTGAGTTTTGCCGCTTTTAAGTATTATATTAATACGACATCAGGCCGGCTTTGGTGGGATAAACTAGTCATCAAAGTACCTGTTATTGGCAGTATTTTACACCGTGCTTTTATGGCGCGTTTTGCTCGATCTTTCGCCATGGCCTACGGTGCGGGTGTCCCGATTGTTCAGGCAATGGGCGTTATCTCACGCTCAATCGGTAACGAATATATATCGAGCCACGTTAATAACATGAGGGAAGGCATTGAGAGAGGCGACACGCTGACCCGAACGGCAAAACAAACAGGTATGTTTACCCCGGTGGTTATGCAAATGTTCGCCGTTGGTGAAGAGGCTGGAAACCTCGAAGAAATGATGATATTTATCGCTGACTTTTATGAAGAAGAAGTCGATTATGATATTAAAACCCTGTCCGATAAGCTTGAGCCACTAATTTATGTAGCAATAGGGGGCATGGTGTTGGTGTTAGCGCTCGGTATTTTTGTACCCATGTGGGATATTACTCAACTGGCGGGGAGGTAAACAGCATCTCGCCTAGGTCCAGTGTCTCCGCTTTTCGCTTGGTTGGATCAATTACTTTAATACTGATATTGACGGCTATTTTTCTCAACACTATCGATAGCGTTAATCAACGAGTTTCATCTATAGCCCATGACAAAGTTATAGATGAATTGAACATTGCCTTGTCCCACGGTTTATACCAAGCAGCAATCGATGGAACAATGAGAGAATTGTCCAATTGGTATCAAGCTAATCCATTCAAAGTCTTAGCGGGAGAAAACTATACCCCTCCCAAAAATTACGTTGGAGAAGTTTTAGCTGACAGCGATTTGAAACAGGCTGGCTGGTACTTTAACGTTAACAGTCAAGCCATTTATTTTTGGGATAAAGTGAGGTTAACGCAAAGCTATCAATTGCAGCTTATTTATCGTGATTTAAATCAAACAGAGCAGTTTGAGTCCTTAACGAATAACATTAAAAATTTAAAAATGGTTGCCATAAAATAAAAAAGTAATGTGAAGAAAACGCCCATAAAGAGAGGTAAAAAATGCCACTCTCTACGGGTTCAATGAAAAATTTTAGTTATTACTAACCAGTGCAAAGAATAGTAGCAAGCCCATTTTTGGTATCATCGCCTTTGGAATCAGTTATAGAGCAGGCAAAAGTTTTACCTGAAGCGCAAACAGCACCATCAGCTCCGCCAAAGGTACCACCGCTAGCAATAAATGCATACTTTATGGTGCCAGCGGGTGCGCTACCAGATGCCATTAAACTATCTAATTCAGCTGAAGGTGCGCCTGCTGCCCCCGTGAAACAGTTAGCATTTGCGATTGCAACACCATTATTGGCATTCACTGTTCTTGCGGCGTAATTAATAGCCGCTGCAGAAGATAATTCGCCAGCAATACCTTTTTCTGCTGCATCTGCTGCATCGGCAGATAGGTTTTCAAACTTACCCAGTGCGGTAACACCAAGAATACCGAGTAAAACAATCACGACAACTAGTTCTATAAGGGTAAAGCCAGATTGTGTTTTTTTCATATTTTTTATGCCTTTAAAGGGAATGTGCAGGAAAGTCTTCTATACTGTTGTTATTAGTTTAAGCAAAACATAGCAATAGTTTTTTAAATCAATTATTTTAATAAATCTACTAACTAAATCACTATGAGTGTAGTTCATATAAAACGTTTTTCAGGGTTTTCTCTAATTGAGTTAATAGCCGTGATATTACTGTTAGGTATATTGTCGGTCGTTGCCTTAGGGCGGCTAGCGACTCCGAGTCAGTTTGCACTAAAAGCTTTTTTTAACGACACTGTTAATGCTGTAAGGTTTTCGCAAAAGCTAGCGGTAAGCACTGGTTGCGATGTACAGGTTAAAATGACAACGGCAGGTTATCAACTGCGGCAGGGTTCAACTTGTACGGCAAATGACTATGGCGATGCAGACCAAGGTGTACCAGTCAATAACCCAGCCAACCGATCTGTCCCTTATGAAAACCTAACAACGGGCTACAAACTGGGTATGATTACAACAATTCCAATAACTCCAATAACGTCAATAGTATTCAATGCCCGTGGAGTGCTAGATTCGGGCATCAATGTTACCTATACCGTGTCAGATGCGGACACTAGCTATAGTTTTATAGTATTCGGACAAACTGGTTTAGTTGATGTGCTCTAAACAGCCAAGAGTCAAAACTCGCGGTTTTACCCTAATAGAAATAATTGTCACTATTGTTGTTTTATCTATTGCGGCTACGTCTCTAATGAGTGTGTTCACGAGCACGGTCCGCACCAGTGCCAATCCCATGATCCAACTCCAGGCGCTCTCAATTGCTGAAGCCTATATGGAGGAAATATTGTTGAAAGAATTCGATGATCCAGAAGCGGAAGATCCGGACTTGGAAGTGATAGAAACAAATAGCCGTGAAGCTGGAGAAACCAGAGGCAATTATGATGATGTTCAGGATTACAATTGGCTAGAAGACACCAAAGTGAGAGATCAAAATAATCAAGTCATTAGCCAGTTGTCTGACTATGAGGTGACTGTTGCTGTCTTGGGTGAAGCCCTTGGTCCTGAGGCGAAAGAAATTTCAAGCACAGATTCAATGAGAATCGATATTACAGTGACCCATCCAGCGATCAGTCCGATTAAAATTACTGGTTACCGAACCAACTACTAATGAAACTCTATTTAAATCAAACAGGATTTTCATTGATAGAGCTGATTGTCGTGATTGTGCTTTTAGGTGTGTTGGCGTCGGGGGCAGGAATGTTAATTACAACACCGATTGAAGCATACAATGACCTGTTAAGGCGTCAACAGTTGGTTGATCAGGCCGAAATGTCTTTACGCCATATCTCAAGTGATATCCGTAAAGCGTTGCCAGGTAGTATTCGTATTCAGCCAAACGTTGCAACGGGTGGCTGGGCTTTGGAAATGGCCAATATAGTGGATGGAGCCCGATATAGAGACGGTAGAGGTGGGGACTTTAATGATGCCGAAGATATTCTCACGTTCAAATTAGAGGATGATAAATTCAACTTTTTGGGCGTAACCAATACACTCACTCCAGACTCGGTAATATTAACGGGTTGGCGGTTGGTTATCTATAATACGGATGAAAAAAAATTTTATGAAGCCGTCACAACAGAGGGTGGCGGTATAGTTACCCCATCAACTACGAGTCTATCCTTGTCCAACGTAGAAAAAAATAACGTTACAGAACAAAGGCTCGAAATGAATCCAGGGTTTAAATTCACTGAAGAAGGGAACGGCCAACGGGCTTATTTTATAGACGGCCCTATTAGCTATATCTGTGACCCCTCACCGGGAGAGACGAGTTTAGTTCGGTATAGTGATTACCCATTTCAAGCAGTGCAATTAACCACCGATCAAGATTTCAAAAATCTCCCTGCAAATGAAAATTTACAGTCTGGTCATGTCGTGACACAGATGTCCGAATGTGAAATAGCGGTTTATACTGGCGCAGGTGCACTTTATACAATTACTATGACCTTGGACGATCCAAATGGTGAAGCAATTAAAATATTTCATCAAGTTCGCGTGCTGAATGTGCCGTGACATTCAAAAAGGATAGATCATTGTCGCGACAAACCCAGCAATCAGGCTTCACGTTAATTACCTCAATATTTCTGTTGGTCGTCGTGGCTCTGCTCAGTAGTTATATAGTGACGTTGCGCTCAGTTCAGCAGACAACATTGGGTTATGGTGTACAGGGAGTAAGAGCGATGCAAGCAGCAAGAGCCGGTATTGAGTGGGGTATTTACCGGGCATTACCCCCAGAGGGTGGGGTATCAGAATGTAGTGATACAAATGAAGAATTCATCGGCTCAGGTGCAATAGCAGATTTTAGAATTAATGTCACATGTAAACTGCAAGGAATACATACAGAAGGTATAATAAAAATTTCAACGTATCGACTGACCTCAAGAGCTGAAATAGGCGTCTATGGGACACTAAATTATACTTCTCGTGAATTACAGTCTAGAGTCTCAGAAAGCCCATGATGGATGATATGACGATAGATTCCAATAAACGTTAATTTAATGTTGTAGAGATAAGTAAAGTAACAATAGTCTAACACCGCGCTTTTAATCTAAAACAGGATGGCAAGATGCCGCTGGAAAGTGTAAAAAAACCAATGCTATTGGTGATTGATGATGATTCAATTATTGCGGATAGTCTAGAATACATGCTAAATGACGATTATCACATTGAGCGTGCGGTTGATCGGCAGACAAGCTTCGATTTGTTAAATCAGATCGCACAGTCTCCCACCTTGGCCTTAGTCGATTTGGGATTACCACCAGACATTCACACCCCAGATGAAGGTATGGCTGTTATTGGTCAGATATTCAGGCTTTACCCATCAACTCGAATTTTGGTGCTATCCGGACAGGATAGTAAGCAATATAAGTGTCAGGCAATGGCTGCAGGTGCTGCCGATTTTATCGAAAAACCTTGTGATATTGCACAGATAAAAGCTCGACTAATGAAACAATTAAAAATTAGTGGTAACGAACTTGGTGTTCGTAGTCAACTAATAGGTATTGTGGGGTCGAGTGAACCGATAGAGCTGTTGAGAATGCAAATTATTCAGCTGGCCAGTTCACCCTATCCATTACTGATAGAAGGTGAGTCAGGAAGTGGCAAAGAAGTAGTTGCCAGGAATTTACACTTTTGTAGCGACCGTCAAAATCAGTTATTTTTAACTTTGAATTGTGCGGCATTTAATGGCGAGTTACTTGAATCACAATTATTTGGTCACATAAAAGGCGCCTTTACTGGCGCAACAGAAGCGAAAAAAGGGTTCTTTGAAGAAGTCGGCACGGGCACTTTGCTATTGGACGAAATAGCTGACTTGCCACTGGGCTTACAAGCCAAGCTACTCCGAGTGTTAGAGGATGGTGAGTATTATCGCTTGGGCGAGACACAACCCCGATATGCTACTGCTAGAGTGCTAGCGGCGACTAACAAAGATATATTAACAGCAATTGAAAATGGTTTTTTTCGAGAAGATCTTTACCACCGATTGAGTGTGCTAACAATACGTGTTCCAAATCTGCGTGAAAGAGGTGATGATAAGTTTGAGCTACTCGATTACTTTAAACGTGAAGTAAGTGATCATGTATCAACCTTTCATTTTAATGAAGCAACCATGAAGGTTTGGGGTGAATATGCATTCCTAGGTAATGTAAGGGAATTAAGAAACATAGTAATAAGGCTATCAGCCAAATATGCAGGTCAACCCATTAAGCCAGAAGCTTTAAAGCTAGAAATGACAGGGATCAAAAAGAACCTAAATAAAAAAACCAAGGACAACTGGCTCAGGAGTTCACTAAATGAAAATGGGTTTCAGCTCGATCAAATGTTGAAATCAGTCGAAAAAGAATGGATCGAAATGGCAATGGCCGACCACAATGGAAATATGAGTAAGGTTGCTGAAATGCTGGGCATTAACCGTACAACGCTCTATGGTAGAATGGGGAAAATAGACCGTAAACACTAAACGTCCTTTGTTACAGGACTGTTGAATAACCACAAAACAAAAAATAATCGAAGGGTAAAGCCACTCATAAACTTTAAAAGTTCAGGTGATATGGATCAAGTGACTTTTGAGTTTACCTGCAGACTTACAATGGAAAGATAAGAAAAAATCTGAAGCCACAATAATCCATTAAGCCATATATAAAAACGGCAAAACCAGTTCCATCCAAATGGCTGCGTCAACATATATCTTCAGTCAGATAATGCCAAAACCTATCGTTAAAAGAATTCCTTCGTTTCAAAATAATCAGATTATCCTGAGTGGGTGACAGAACAAAAAGTTAATACACCAGTACCGTTTTTTGATAGCTAATAGACATAATAAAATTAAATTAAATGCAGAGGAGTCAAAAGATAAGGTTTATGGAGGACTCGATGTTTAAGAGTCATAAAAGAAATTAAAAAAACCATCGCGTCAAGTTGATATTTAGATATGTAATCAAAAACCTACACACATTAGTGAATTGGTCTATAGCGTAAAAAAAACTAATCGGTAATAATTACGGAAAGAATAAAAGAATTTCACAAAAATTATTTTAAAAGATCGATTACGACACGGTTTAAATCAGTGTTATTAAATTAAGATAGTTTATGTTTACAGACAAACAAAAATTTGAAGAAAATCACCTTACGAAAGAAAATTTAAGACTATTGAGAGCACGCGCAGAGAGAGCTAGGCAGTGCAATAAACTAATTGGAAAACTTCAGTAAAGTAGTCCTTTAATTTTAAAATAATGGAGATGCCTCTAAGTCAGACTTAAAGGTACATTCTTAAAAGTACATTCTTAAAAGTACCCTAACATAATGTATGAAAAATATTTCGGTTTAAATAGACCGCCATTTAAGATAACGCCTGATACTAGCCTCTTTTATAGTGGTGGTGAACGTGGGGATATTTTAGGTGCGCTAGTCTATGCTGTTCATCGAGGGGAAGGTATTGTCAAAGTTGTCGGTGAAGTTGGCAGTGGTAAAACGATGCTATGCCGAATGCTGCAACAAGAACTACCAAAGTCAGTAGAAATTATTTATATCGCCAACCCGAGCGTTTCAGCTGAAGACATATTATTTGTAATTGCACACGAACTCGAATTAGCCATTCCGAATAAAACATCAAAGCATGAGGTTATGCATAGGTTGCAAGAGTACCTCGTACAAAAGCATGTGGAAAATAAACAAGTCGTCCTCTTCATCGAAGAAGCACAAGGCATGCCTTTAAGTACATTAGAAGAAATACGATTATTATCCAATCTAGAAACAGGTCAAAATAAACTACTTCAAATAATTTTATTTGGTCAACCCGAACTAGATGAAAACCTGGCCAAAAAATCTATTCGTCAACTTCGAGAAAGAATCACTCACTCCTTCAGCCTTTCACCCTTGTCTACTGATGAAGTATATTTCTATCTTAACTTTAGAATGAGAGAAGTGGGATATACAGGGCCAGAATTAATCAATAGAAAAATAGCAAAAAAAATACAGCGCTATTCAGGTGGACTACTGCGTCAAATTAACATCATCACAGATAAAATTTTACTATCAGCCTTTGCTGACAGCACGCATAACATTACTAATAAGCAAGTTTTAGCCGCAGTCAGCGATAGCGATTTAAAACGTGAAGGGAGTGGCAATAATAAATGGGTAATAGGTGCGCTGCTAGTGACTATTGCGTTGGCAATAGGCCATCATCAATTTGAAGAAGAATGGTTAGTATTTATTTTGGGAAAGACAGCAATTAATTCTATGGATCAAAATGAAAAACTGGTTCAAGCAGGAAAAAATAAATTAAGTAATCAAAATAATTTATATTTAGCTAAACCAGAAATTATAGAAACTAAAAAAACGATTTCCGATAGGGAAGATTCAAATAGAGTCAGCGCACAAGTAGAAACTATTGAGAGTAGTAAAATAAAATCCGTAGTGAAAAAGAGCCAAGAAAATAGAGAAGCTTTAGGAAGTGATAGTCTTTATAAGGTAATTAATTCAGTCGAACTAGTATCAAAAATAAAAAAGTCAAAAGAAATTTTACTCAATGATGCTAATCGAGATCTAGAATTAGTTAAAGAATACGATCAATGGATTGACGAAAAAAAAAGATCAAGTCTTGAATGGTTGGCTAATGCCAATAAAGAGGGTGTGACCATACAGGTAATGATGCTAAACCAATCTAAGGGTGAAGAGTTGGTTCATTTTTTACAAAATGATTGGTCGCTCGATTTAGATCAGACACATTTATATGAATTTCAGTCTACTTCTCGACATGTCTACTTTGTTTTTTATGGCGAATTCGACTCAGTGTCAAACGGTAGCAAGGAATTAAAAAAGCTCCCCATGGAAGTGAGGGCAAACAATCCCTATTTGCATTCAATTTACAAGATGCAAGCAGCTTTGCTCAACGAGTAATAGTGGGCTAAAAAGGAAAAAATGATGAAAATAATAGTATTGTTACTTACAGTGTTAGCTTTGATTTCATGTCAAACACTGAAGCCAAAAAATAAACGAATGGGCGCAACAGGTCATGTTAATGATCCAATACCCACTTCGGCTTCACTAGCCACAGATATTCCTCCTATGGTCACTCAAGCGCCCATCATTTCAGCTCCCGAACCCGTTGAAAAGTTACAAACATTCACAGTAGTGGCAACAGCTGTACCTGCGAATGAATTACTCTTTGCGCTGGCGCGTGATGCGCGATTAAACTTAGACATTGATTCATCCATTAGCAGTAATGTGAGCATAAACGCAATTGATCAAACATTGCCCCAAATATTAAAGCGTGTGGCTCGCCAGGTTTCACTCAGGTATTATCTTGATGGCCCCAATTTAGTAATTGAAAAAGACAGTCCATTTATCCGGCTGTATCAAATAGATTACTTAAACATATCAAGAAGTACATCCTCTAGTGTAGATATTGCAACACAGATTGCCTCAACTGGCAGTGATGGGGGTGGTGGAGGCAGTAACTCATCGACCACAGTAAAGAATGAATCTGAAAATAATTTTTGGAAAAGTCTGGAAGAAAATATTACCTTAATGGCTAATGCAGGTGAAGTTTCAGGCACATTAATATCTAATCGAGAGTCTGGCACAATATCGGTAAGAACCACGGCTTCGGCTCATAACGATATACAAGAGTTTATTGATCGAGTCATTAGTAGTGCGCGCAAACAAGTATTAATCGAAGCCACAATAGTCGAAGTAACACTTAATGATGACTTTCAAGCGGGTATCGATTGGTCTCAAATTTCAAATGGCAATGGGGGGAGTTATCAGCAAAGTTTTTTAGGAGGCGCATTGGGTACTGCCCCATTCACTGCCCTGACCTATAAGAATGATAATGCTGATAGAAATGTAACCGCATCTATCCGGGCACTAGATGCCTTTGGTGATGTGTCTGTAATGTCTAGCCCCAAAATAATGGCACTAAATAATCAGACGTCAATACTTAAAGTAGTAGATAACCGCGTTTACTTTGAAACGGATGCCACAATTATTGCCACTACAGATGGTGTGGCTGGAAGGCCTGTTGTTACAACTGAAATTAAAACAGTTCCAGTAGGTTTTGTAATGAATGTCACACCCTACATAACAGATGATAGGGAAATAATTTTGAATATACGCCCAACATTATCTCGCATATTACGGTTTGTGAATGACCCTAATCCAGAATTAGCCGATGCCGGCATAATCAATGCAATTCCAGAAATTCAAGTCCGTGAAATGGAATCAGTATTAAGAGTTGCGGATGGCAATACGGCAGTAATAGGGGGGTTAATGCAAGATACTGCTAGTAATACGAGTTCAGGAATTCCTGGATTAAGGAGCCTCCCAGGCATTGGGTTTCTGTTTGGTACTCATAGTGAGCAGCTAGATAAAACTGAATTAGTCATTTTTCTCAGGCCCAGAATTATTGATAACGCAAGCCTTGATACTAGCTTGCAAGACTTCAAGCGTTTTCTGAAACCCGATGTATGGTCGGACAAGGTACAGTAGGAGCCTCTAATGAGTTTACTATTAGATGCACTTAAAAAAGCTGCAGAGCAAAAAGAGGAAAAATCTGAGGCGACTATTACTCAGACGGTTAACTATTATGACAAGACATCTGTTATGGAAGACACTCATACAGAAATAGATAATACGTTTACCTCGGATGAAAATCGAATTAAGTCTGAAAAAAAAGAAGGGATAGTTAAGGATCACACCTTAACTCAATTTGAACATGACGCGACAGAAGTTCTAGTTGATGATGAAAGTCAGTATGAAGATGTGACTCAGATCATTGAATTGCAGGATGGTGATGATCAAGAAATAGTTGATCCAGACAAGACTGTTTTAAACTATGACGAAGATGCCACCAAAATTTTACCCCGTCATGAAATAGATACGGATATCACGGAAGAATTAACAGAGCTAGTTGACAGTCAATCAGACAACCAATCAGACAACCAATCAGACAACCAATCAGACAATGATTCAGTAGAATCAGAAGAATTGTCTTTAGCCTTAATTGAAAATGACGACTCAACATCGACTCAGACGAGAGGTAGTGACGAAACATCATTACTGACAACAGACACGTTAGTACCTGACACCGTATTGCTAAAATCATCAATCACAGACGAACAGATTAATAGTTCGGCAGTCGATTCAGAATTAGATGAGGTTCAAGAACCTGGCGCATCAAAAAATAATACGGTTAGTAACCAACAAGTAGGCCTCAATAAGACAGTTGAAAAAGGTCACGAGTCATCACTAGACTCAGCTGAAGACCAAAACTATGCACAAGATAATTATGATCGCACCTTAATCAAAATTGATCATGATGATGCCTCCCAGTTATTTTCAGGTATGAAGTCAGATTCAGATGCCTTAATGACACCCGAGTACGCCAGAAAAGTCTTTATCAGAAACTCATCAATCCAGCGTTTTAATCGGTATAAAATTTATTCTGGTGTTTCAGCCTCAATAATGCTGTTTATTGTTCTATTTGGCTTGTTTGAGTATGAGGAAAAGGCGTTTAATATTGATAATAGCCTTAAATCTCTAAAGCAGGACCCAAAAGCTAATCTATCTCAATTGTCAGGTGAAGGGTTACGAGAGCCAAAAAAGCTGTTAATGCCATCCCAAAACCTCAGTATTGATCCCAAAATAATCGTGTTAGTTGAGAATGCAGAAGCATCATCCAGCGTAACTGTACAGCAAACTAAACTAACGGCTGAAGGAGTCAAAGACAGAGAAGCAATAAAAGTAAGCACAATTGCAAAAGGCTCGAATGAAGGGAAACCTATTGAAAAAGTGACAATGTTAAATCCTACTACAACTAATGTGACTCCAAAAAGAAAAATACTAATTAAAGTTTCCAAAAAAATAAAAGCAGAAAAAACCAATCGGCTCCAGCTAAGTAGTAAAGTAGCTTTTACTGGCAAAGATCAGTTACTAAAAGATGCCTATGCTATGTATCAGCGTGGTGAAAATACTGTTGCCTTAGAAAAATATAATCGAGTTCTAGTAGTTGACCCCAAAAATCGAAATGCTCTGCTGGCTCGCGCTTCTATTCAAGTTACAAATAATGATAGAAACAGCGCGATACAAGACTACCAAACTCTTTTAATAGAAAACCCGAAGGATTCACTGGCCATGTCATCACTGATTACTGTGGCGGGTTTATCACCTTCACAATCAGAATCCCAATTAAAAGAAATGATAAGGATTGAACCTTTATCGCCACATTTGAACTTTGCTTTAGGCAATGTATACGGATCGCAAAATCGTTGGCACGAAGCCCAAAGCTTGTATTATAAAGCGCTCAATAATAAGTCAAACGACCCTAATTATGCTTATAATCTTGCTGTAAGCCTTGAGCATATTTTAAAACCTAAAAGCGCAATCACTTACTACCAGCGTGCGTTAATCAACTTTAATAATGGGTTAGCAACTTTTAAAAAATCAGTAGTTGAAAAACGATTGGAGATATTAAAACAGTTATGAACGCTGAAAGTAAACCAATGCGTTTAGGTGAGGTACTGATTGACAAGGGTATTATTACCAAAGATCAATTAGAAATTGCACTTACGGAGCAAAAGCAAGTACATGAACCACTCGGTAAGTTATTAGTCGGTTTAGGTTTTGCTACAGAAGCCACTATGCGGTCGTCGCTGGGGGACGTTTTAGAGCAAAACAGTGTCGATCTTTCAGGTGTTGTACCCGACCCTGATGCAATCAAAATGATTACTTCCGATACCGCCCGAAAACATAAGGTGATTCCATTAAACTTCGATCCAGTTCGTTCCGCCCTAACGATTGCAATGTCAGATACCTTCAATCTGTTTTCACTTGACCAAATACGAATTCAGGTTGGACAGCATATTGAACTGCTGCCTGTGCTATCAGGTGAGGCAGAAATATCAAATGCAATAGATCAGTTTTATGGTTACGAATTATCCATTGATGGCATTCTCCGAGAAATAGAAACTGGCGAGGCTGACTATACAAACTATCAAGGTAATATTGAAGAATACAGTCAACCTCTTGTGCGACTGGTGGATGTCATGCTATCGGATGCAGTGAAGCGTGGCTCATCTGATCTGCACTTTGAACCAGAAGAGAGCTTCCTTCGAATACGATATCGTATTGATGGAGTGTTACGCCAAATTCGGAGTTTACATAAAACCTACTGGCCTGCCATCGCCGTTAGATTAAAGGTAATGGCTGATATGAATATTGCAGAAACTCGCGCACCCCAAGACGGCCGTATATCGCGCACTATTATGGGTCGTCAAATCGACTTTCGTGTGGCGTCTCAACCGACCATACACGGTGAGAATATTGTATTACGTGTGCTTGACCGTGAAAAAGGCATTATCCCTTTAGAAAAACTGGAGCTTCCAAAAGAGTCACTGCGAATATTAAAAATAATGATGTCTCGACCTGAAGGCATTATATTGGTCACGGGACCGACGGGAAGTGGTAAAACTACTACACTTTACTCTTTGCTCAATTATATTAGTAATGAGCAAATCAACATCATGACATTAGAAGATCCAGTTGAGTATCCTTTCCCGCTGATACGTCAAACCTCAGTCAATGAAGCTGCTGGAATGGGGTTTGCTAACGGCATAAAATCACTCATGCGACAGGACCCCGACGTCATTTTAGTGGGTGAGGTTCGTGATCAGGAAACCGCTGAAATGGCGTTTCGAGCCGCCATGACCGGGCATCAGGTTTATACTACCCTGCACACCAACTCTGCGATTGGTGCACTGCCAAGACTGAGAGACATCGGTATCATTCCAGAGATCATGGCAGGCAATATCATTGGCGTTATTGCTCAACGACTAGTTCGCAAGTTGTGCAAAATTTGTAAAGCAGCTTATCGTCCAACGGCAGATGATTTACAGCTTTTAGGCAATCGTGAAGGCGTATTAGCCAATAAAATATACAAGCCAAAGGGCTGTACTGCCTGTGATCAAACGGGTTATAAGGGTCGGCTTGCCTTGCTAGAAATTTTAAAAATGAATTCTGATCTAGACGACTTGCTGGCAAGAGGTGCGACCACCAAAGAAATGCGTGAAGCCGCTTACGAGCAGGGCTTCTTTACCCTGGCTGATGACGGGGTTCGGCATATTATAGAAGGCACTACCTCAATAGAAGAAGTAGGCCGTGTTGCTGATTTGACTGAAAGAATGACTTAGTTATGCCGTTATTTCAATACAAAGCAATGGATACATCGGGTAAGTTTATTCAGGGCAGCCTTGACGCTAGTAATTCGTCAGATTTAGAAAATCGGCTTGAAAAAATGGGCATGGATCTGGTCACTTTTAAACAAAAAGAGCCAGGTGTTGATATATTAGGTCGAAATAAAGTTGGCCGCCGCGACTTAATTAACTTTTCTTTTTATCTCGAACAGCTCAGTCACGCTGGTGTCCCTATTTTAGAAGGTTTGTCAGACTTGCGCAATGGTGAAGAAAACGCAACATTTCGAGATGTAATTTCGGGTGTTATTGAAGCCATCGAAGGCGGTTATACCTTCTCTCAAGCGTTAGGAATCTATCCTAAAATATTTGATGATATTTTTATTAGTTTGATTAAAGTGGGAGAGCGCAGTGGTAAAATGAGTGAGGTGTTAGTTGATATTACTTACACCTTGAAATGGCAGGATGAACTTTTAGCGAAAGCAAAAAAAATCATGATGTACCCACTCGTAACGGGCTCACTGATTATGGCCGTAATTTTATTTATGATGATATTTGTCGTCCCCGATATTATGCAAGCCATCGTATCGCTGGGTGGCGTGATTCCACTAGAAACACAGGCACTTATTGCCGTCTCTAATTTCCTGGTAAATTTTTGGTATTTGGTGATTGCGGCCCCATTTTTAGTGTCATTTTTACTCCGGTACCTTTACAAAAATAACCCTAAGGTCCGTTTTAAACTCGATAGATTGCTACTCAAAATTTGGTTGTTTGGCTCAGTCAATGAAAAAATCAAAATATCACGATTCACTCGTTATTTCGCCCTAATGTTTGCTTCAGGCATTACCGTTTTAGATGCCATCAACTTAAGCAAAACGGTGGTCAGTAACAGTGTTTTAGAAGATGGAATCGATCGAGCATGGCAGCAAATTTCGGAAGGCAATAGTATTAGTGAAAGTTTTAAAAATATTGGTATTTTTCCACCATTGGTCATCAGAATGTTACGTGTAGGAGAATCAAGTGGAGAAATGGATAAGTCGTTGAGCAACGTCAGTTATTTCTTTGATCGAGATATCAATGACAGCATAGACAAAATGGAACCGATTATTCAGACAGCGCTCATGGCGACCATTGGGATAATTGTATTGTGGTTGGCCATGTCAGTCATGGGGCCTATCTACGACACAATTGGCACCATTGACTTCTGATGGCTATTTCTAATCTGACTGACGCTCGAATGGAGAGAATATGAAAAAAGTGCTCTATTTCACTGGATATCGAATGGTCGCTCAAGAATGGGCTGGCAATAATCTGGACAGTGCCATCTATTTCGAACCAGACGAGCATGGACTTGACCTGTTTAGTGCCTATCTAAATTCGTTTCGAAACGAACCCGTTCGATTACTCGTCGACTTAATTGAAGAAGAGTTTCGTCTCGTTAAAATTCCGTTATTACGGGGCTCTGACAGACAGGCAGTCATAAAACGCAATTACAGCAAATATTTTCGCAACTCAAACTTTCGATTTGCCATTTCACAATCCATCGAAAAGAACAAACGTAAAGAAGAAAACCTACTGCTTATCGGCTTAACCAATGATTCCCTGCTAGAGCCCTGGTTAAAAATAATTGAAACAACGCGCACCCCCTTGTCGGGCATTATTAGCCTGCCGCTATTGTCTGAGGAATACGTAAAAAATTTAAAGTCAGAGTGCAAAATCATCATCTTAGTCAGCCAACAAGTGCCCAGTAACCTGCGCCAATCTGTCTTTGTTGATGGAAAATTAGTCTTGAGCCGCCTAGTCCCAATTGCAAGTTTTTATCAGGGAAATTATGCAGATGATGTTATTCGAGATATTGAAAGCACGCAAAGATATTTGATCAGCCAACGTATTGTTCAAAGGTCAGAAATAATCGAAGTTAATATCCTCACTAACAAGCGTCATTTCGATAAACTAACCCTTCGTTGTGCTGAAAATAAAGCGTTTAAATTCAAAATCGTCGAAATTAACGAGCTACTGGATAATCAAAAAATCCAAGTGAGTGAATTGCAAGACTTTAGTTCGGGACTTTTTTGTAATCTGGCGAATAAAAAACGTGTGCTCAACCACTATGCTCGATCAAAAGAGAAAAAATATTATCTTCATCATCTGGCAAGTCACGCGCTCAAGTTTTTCAGTGTTGTATGTTTAGTCGGCAGTGTTGGCTTAGCCATGAGCAGTGGTATCAACGGCTGGCTTTATAACAGTACCACTATAGAAACAGACCTTATCGAAAAGAATTTCAAAGCCAAATACAATCGCTTAAGTGACAATCTAGACGATTCCAATATGTCGACTGACAGCATGCAAAATATTGTTAACACAGTTGACGAAATACAAAATAAATACTTAAACGATCCCCAACAAATGCTGACGTTAGTGAGTCAAGACATATCCATTTTTTCTAGCTTACGAGTCAAAAAAATGGACTGGTTTGTGTCCAATTATGCGGATACGAAAAATGCCAGTGCAGTCAATTGGGGTAAACAAACGAGACAACAAAAGAAACAGAATAAACAAACTAAGTCGACAATACCGCATACCCAAGGTCTGTTCGAAATAGCCGTTGTTGAAGCCGAATTTCTAAACTTTGATGGCAACTATCGATACGCTCTCAGTGCCGTCGATGATTTAGAAAAAACCATGGCCGAGTCAGGTAAGTACGCTTATGTCGAGATACTCAAAAGACCCTTGGATATCGAATCAAACAATAGTTTAACGGGTAATGTGGGCAAAAATCAGGCTAATACTCAACCGAGCGCATTAATCGCTTTTCGGGTTGTTCGAGAGGTGAGTAATGAGCAATAAAGTGGATTGGTCTTATCTCAAACCGCCTCTCATTTTATTTGGCGTAGTATTATTAATCGCTACCCTGATGATATTTGTAGGCGCGCAGTACGAAAAGTTGCACCAGACTCAATATGAGCAATCATTATCCACCTTACGGACAACACATACGAAATACACCAAAATCATTAACGACATAGATCTGTTAGAGCAGTATAGAAATCAATTCTCCGAATATAGAGCCAACGGACTCGTTGGATCGGAACGAAGATTAAGCTGGGTAGAAAGCCTAGAAAGTACCAATGAAACCCTGCAGCTGCCCAACATTAGCTATCACTTGTTGCCACAAGAAGCCTTCAACAGACCCAACTTTAGAGTGAAACGCGGTGTTGATATCAAAAGCTCTATTATGGATTTAAAAATGAGTTTGCTGCATGAAGACGATTTGTTCACCCTCTTCGAAGGACTTAGGCAATCGATAAAAACAATCTTTACAGTCGAAAGCTGTTCTGTGAATCGTACTAGCCCAGTGTCCAGTTCACTCGATACCCAAAGTGCCAACTTAAGCTCAAGCTGCCAATTACGATGGGTGACAATCGATGTTAAATAAACGTAATTTATGGGTATACCTACTCGTGTGTGCAAGCACAGTCGCCACAGCAATGGATTCCAACATCAAAACACTATTCACAACCCCACAGGAACGACAACTGATTAATAATAATCGCTATCAATCAGACGAAGCTGAACCCCAACAGCTCGATCAAGATGAACCTCATGCCGAAGAAATCAAACAAAAAGCAAAGGAAGTATTTCGAAAATCAATCATTGTCTCTGGTATTACACTATCCAACAGCGGACCTAATATAGTTTGGATCAATGGTCAGACGTATGAAGAGGGCGAAAAAATAGATGACAAAATGCGTATCAAAGTCATGACCGGAAACAAAATTAAAGTCAGAATCACCGCACCCGATGGCAAGCACTATTTCGCGACCAGTGGCGAGACTATTGAGATTGTCTATCAGGCAACTGCAGACAATTAATCATGGGTAAAAAGTCTCAAGCCAATCAAAGAGGCGCCGTATTATTGCTATTTATGGTGGTGTTGATTGCGATAGCCAGCATCTTTGTTTCAAGCCTGATGGGTAAGAAGGCAGCCGAGGTGACTCAAAATAAAATTGACCATGACTACAAGGTGCTACGAAAAGCGAAGCAAGCATTGCTAAGTTATGCGGTAGATTATTCTTTGCCAATACACGCGGGCGGTTTTTCTAATATGGGTATTTTGCCCTGTCCAGATCTAAACACCAATTCTTCATCTGGAGCACAAGATAGTCCTTGTGGTAACTTACACACTAATAGCGCTGGCTTTTTACCCTGGAAAACATTGGGTATCGACTCATTAAGAGACAGCAGTGGCGAATGCCTTTGGTATGTTGTTTCTGGAGACTACAAGACAGGTCCCAAAGCGAGAATGCGTAACGAAGACAGCAATGGGTCGTTAAAGGTACAGGACGAAAATGGACTGCTATATCACGGCCCAAATCCTGATGATCGCCCGATAGCTTTGATCATAACCCCCGGTGGAATTTTGCAGGGACAATCTCACTTACCCGACTGTCAAGGCAATAGTAATGAAGTCAATTATCTAGAATCTGGTGGGAGTGTTCACCATGCGACCGGTGCGAGTTTTAACTATACGACGGATCATGCCGATACAGCCGACAAAATATGGACCTATGTTTACGGCACCGCATCCAGCCGACTAGACAACTCAAACTTCAACGACAAAATGGTTTGGATAACTAAAAATGAGTACTGGGCTGCAGTTAAAGCACAGGGTGATTTAAAAGCAACCGACCCAACTAGTGCAATTAATATTTTAACAAAAGACATAGCACAATGTCTGACGGACTACGCAAATCATGGAAGTAATATTGATTCATCTACCGGCGAATTGCGGCGATGGTTACCCTCACCCGCACCAATAGCCCTAAATGATTATAGAACTGATGCTGAATACACCGATCAAGCAGGCCGCAATATCGGCAGACTACCGAGGTATATTGACGATAGTCAGGCCGTTGCAAATATCGGTGGTGGTGACGCTGACCTTTTTGCTCAAGACCCAATAACAATGGCTAAATGCGCCTTTACCAGTGAACAGCAAGCACTTTGGCAAAACTGGAAGGATCACTTTTTTTATGTCGTTTCACAAGATTATATGATTAATGCGTCTCCGTCTGTAAACTTATTAAGTCGCTGCGGACCAGACGACCCCGACGACGAAAGCGGAGCTTGTATTACTGTTAATAGTATTAAAAATGCTGCCGTAGTGTTTTATGCGGATAGCGTAACCAATGGGCAGTCCAGAAACGCGCCTAACACCATCCCCCCAGATTCTGATGAAAAGAATACATTAGATAATTATCTCGAAACCGGTGATATAGATAATGACTACTCCCTCTCTGCTGGTGACTTTGCCTATTGCATCCGCGTTAATTTTGGTAACTTTCCGCCAAAAAAACTAATAGCCGAGCCTTGTAACGATAACGATGAATAGCAATCCGACAATAAGTAAAGGTTTCACACTGATTGAAATAGCTATTGTATTATTAGTTGTGTCCATTCTTCTGGGCTATACGGTCGCATTGCTCCCTGTCCAGCAAGAGTTGAAGCGTTACCGGGCGGTAGATAAGGAAACGGATATAATAATCGATGCGATTTATGCCTACGCTCAAGTTAATGGCAGGTTGCCGTGTGCTGTGAGCCTGGCAGTCCCGAATGGCATAGCTGACCCCGATGACGGCGATCAGTGCAATACCTGGTATGGTTTTCTGCCGGCAAAAACCTTGGGTATCGACGGACGATATGATGCCAGTAACTCATTGCTTGATCCTTGGGGTAACCGATATCGGTATCAGGTTACAGCTAACGATACTGGAGCTGAGGCTGGACCAGAAGACTTAGGAGTCGCAGGAGGGGACTTTATTATGAAACACGACATAAAGAACGTAACAATGGAAAATTTAGGTCCAGACTTAGAAATATGTACGGCAGTTGCTACCCCTACCCCTACAGATTGTGGTCTGCCAACAGTTACTGTAGCCGAGCGTATACCGGCGGTAGTGCTTTCATTGGGGAAAAATGGTGCCACAGCACCGGCGGAATCTAGCATACAATCGGAGAATACCGATAATAGCGCTACTGATACGGTATTTATAAGATCGACTATAAGTGATGTAGAGGGCGCAGAATTCGACGACATTATTAAATGGATTGCACCTAATACGTTATATTCCAAAATGATAGAAGCCGGCCAACTGCCTTAAAGCGGGCACCCATGCGTCTAACCATAATCGAACAATAGCAGGCCATTTATTGAACCATCCTGTATTTTAGGTAGCCCACCTGTATCTACTCAGTAGCCGTGTCGATGATTATAAAAAGGGAGGTGCTATTGATCTACTTGTTGAAACCGATGGTGAAGTCAGAATGAAATAAGTGTTGGATTTCTTGGTGAATGCTCAAATGGCAGTTACGCATAGAAAACCGGTTTAATCGTAAAAACGCCTGAAAGTGATGAAAGTGTAATTTATAAAATAGCTAAACAAGTAGAAATATTATTATTATGTTGAGTCAGGCAATCGATACCGCTCAGCATCATCGCGAGTAGACTATGCTCAATTATCTAGAAATTAAGCAATACCAGCTCAATTCAACATTATTTGAATACTCTGAATAAAGTGTAAATAAAATTTACACTTAATGAACCTCAGATTTAAAGAAATATTTTAACCCGCTGTTTTATATAAACAAATTATTGATGGTGTGACAATTGCAACCTTAAGAATATTAATAACTAGAGGGAAAAATTATGAAAATAATAATTGCATCATTACTATTTATAACGTCGATGTCGGTGGCAAATGCCGGGTTCATTGGGAAGACTCTGGATGCACGTTATCTTTATATTGAATTGCCTGCTGAATACTCAACGCCTTTGTCATCCAAATCAGTCGGAGATAATATAGAGTGGCCTTATGCACAAACTTTTTCCATCAACGTTGATGATAGCTCCATAACTATATCAGGAAAAAGTTTGGACGACAGCGGAATTAGTGTTTTTTCAGGTTCATTTAATGGCTGGATCTTTACAGATGAATCAAAAACTATTGATGATATTACTGGAGTTACTATTGATGATATTACTGGAGTTACTATTTTAAAGAATTCCTTAAGCGGATTTGACTCATCGAACATCAGCTTTACTCAAGATAGTATATCTTTGAATTTTTCTGGTATAACTTATAGTCTGTCTCTTATACACATCTCCGAGCCCACGAGACGCTACGCTATCTCGT